>CAZOBD010000454.1:0-1001 GCA_964577665.1 uncultured Hyphomicrobiales bacterium | reverse complement strand
ATAAAGACTACTTCCCCTTCGGGATGGAAGTACCGAATTTCGGTTATGTGGCGGAAGAATACCGCTATGGCTTTAACGGCATGGAGAAGGACAACGAGATGAAAGGCAAGGGGAATCATTTGAATTTCTTATTTAGGGGATACGATACACGCTTAGGCAGATTTTTCAGTATAGATCCTTTAGCAAACAATTATCCTTCTATTTCTCACTATATTTTTGCGGAAAATGATGTTATAAGAAGCATTGATTTAGAAGGTTTAGAACGATTAGTAGTTATTCATGGTTATATTAATCAAAAAACAGAAATAAGCACAGTTAGGAATGAAACTGCATCTTCATGGCAAAGATATGCAGCACAAACTGGAGTAGCGCTTTTATATCCTGTTGAAGCATGGAAGGTAGGTGAATTTAAATCAGGCTGTACAAATATCACAAGTGTAAGTGCAAGAATTGCAAGACATTTATCAGAGGATAAAAATATGACCATAGGAATTGGTTCTGAAAGAAATGCTTTAAGACATGCAATTTGGTCAACTAAAATCATTTCAGAATTTGGTATTGAAAAAGGCATTAAAATTCTTAACGCTCATGAAGGTATTAAGGTTTCAGAAGGAGGAAGAGTCGATTTCTCAAAATCCTTAATTCAAGATAAATCAACGGCAGATGAAGTTGTTGATTTTTTAAATAATTTAATAGGTACTGATATTGCTGAAAAACTTGGAAATAATATTTCTCAATTAACTATAGCGAAAGAAGTTCTTAAGGTTCAAAAAAATGAAGGTTTATGGACAGTTAATAGAAACAAAGATGGTATTCTTTCTATATCAAGGAAAAAAATCACAGAGAATCAATATCAAAAAGCAATAAAAGCACTAGAACAACTTGATAATAATGGATTTACAAAAAGTGAAAGAGAAAAAAAGAATGAAAAGGATTAGTCTTGTAGTGACGCTTCCGCAAAAAAACAAATATAAAAAATTATGCAGTTTTATAATAAAATT
>CAZOBD010000453.1:0-1004 GCA_964577665.1 uncultured Hyphomicrobiales bacterium | reverse complement strand
TTGCACTCTTGATAGGGAGTCGATTTCCCTGAGGGATATAACCGTTGGGTCCATCGTCTGCTCACTTTGTTGCGTCTTGTCGGACGGCGGATCCGATCGAGGCGGATCGTCAGGGCCGCGGTTCGGTTTCGAGTTCCGTCAGCCACGCCCCATCCGACGGAGGATCGCCTGATAGAGGGCGGGGACGGTCTGCCGCTGGTCGCCCTGGAGGTAGTATCCCTTGCCGCCGAAGGCCTGGGGGATGCGCGTTACGATGCTCTTCTGGTCGCGGAAGTAGTAGCCCGCCTTGGAGTCGTCCGCCATGGCGGCGGCGTCGTGCGGGCGGATGTCGAAGTCGGCGGTGATCAGGGCCTTGGGCGGCTTGCCCACGTTGCCCACCATACTGACCGCCTTGAGCAGGACCTCCGGGCCCGTGACGGCCGATCCGATGTTCAGCACCACGCCGCCGCCGGTGAAGCGCGTCATGTGTTGCGTGAAGATCAAAAAGTCTCGGCCGCTGGCCCCGCCCTTGGCGGCAGCATCGAAGCCCGGGTGCTGATCCACGACGTCCGTCCCGATCGAGGCATGGACCGTGAAGGGCACGCGCTTCTCGTACGTCGCGGCAAGGACGCTCACTTCCGGGTCCGAGAAGCTCGGCGGCGAGCCCTCGCGCGCGACGCGATCGAGCACCTCCTTGCGAAAGGCCTCGTCGCAGATCATCCGGCCCAGCGCTTCGCCGTAGCCCAGCCCCTTGGCAAAACCGAGGTTGACCGCCTCGTTGTAGTAGGCGAATTCGTACGCCATGCCGAACTGACCGGCCGGCAAGGCGTTGGGCACGTGCTCGGACGTCTCGCCGATCAGCGCGAGCTCGAAATCGTGAATCGCGCCGGCGCCGTTGGTGGCCACCAGCGTCAGGAGGTCCCGTCGAACCAGTTCGATCAACAGGGGCCCGAGGCCGTTCTTGATCAGGTGAGCCCCGGTGAACCAGACAACGGGTTGATTCGCCCGCCGCGCCTCCAGCACGC
>CAZOBD010000452.1:0-1007 GCA_964577665.1 uncultured Hyphomicrobiales bacterium | reverse complement strand
GGAAAAGCCATGACCCGCAAGGAGCTAGTAACCGGAGTTAGCTAGAGACTCAGTTAAAACCGAAGGGGGTATCCAGCTGGAATGGGACGGTCCGATCATGACCGGTAGCCAAGTCCATGCTTCGAGCGAGGCCGTCCTGCTCATCGACGAGGCCTGGTACGCCCATGTCGGCCGAGGACGTCCGGCGGGAGAGGGACAGTATCGAGGGGCGGACCCCGTGTGGGATATCACCAGTAGCGTCGGCGTCTATCATGGGGCGCCGGTGCCAGGCGAAGCCATCTTTGAGTACAACCCGCCGGACTTCCGGGAAGATTTCCCGGTGCAACGCGGCAGCATCGCGGCCTACGACGGGCACGTCGAGCTTCTGCGTGACCCCTGTCCGCTGCTCGACTCCAACAGCGGTCGAAACATCATCACCGTACTCATGCACGGCGGGCAGGACCTTTACGCCATGATGGCCAGGATGGTCTTTGCCCTCACCGGAAAGAAATTCGACCTTGCGTTGTAGAGAAGAGAACGGCAGTGCCTCAAGCCTCCATGGCTTTCGGGGGCAGCTCCACCCTTCTCTAGCTGTGCGCATGGAACGCCGACCCGCGTTCAGGAGCAGCGCTCGCCTGAATTCCCACGACCCTGCATCGAAGAGTCTTCGCTTTCTAGCGCGAAGAAGATTGAGACGCCAGGGCGTGGGCACTGGCTCGCCGCCATCGTGGCCGCGAACTAGACCCGCCGCAGTCCTCATCCTCCCAGCGCGATCTTGGCCAGATAGATGCTCGCCTTACCCTCGTGAGAGGAGTAGTAGCTCATCCAGAGCAGGCCGTCGGCCTTGTTGTAGACCATGCCCGGGTAGCTGTTGTCGCCGCTGCTGGGCAGCGCGAGCAGGGGGGTGTAGCTGTTACGCGTCATTCGCGCGAGAACGGTCTGCTGGCTGCCGTCGGGATTGTACCGTCGCCCGGCCGCCCACAAGGTACCCATTGTTTTTCTCTGAGAATCTTCAGAAGTTATCGATA
>CAZOBD010000451.1:0-1009 GCA_964577665.1 uncultured Hyphomicrobiales bacterium | reverse complement strand
TGTGTCGGTAAGGACTATTCAGCGGGATTTGCTTATGCTGCATGATGAGTGCCGCGAGATTTTAAAGCATACCGAAGGAAACCGCAATTACTGGCAGTTCGACAAAGAATACGGCAATCTCCTAAGCGGCACTATCTTCAAAGAGAACGATTTGCTGAATTTCTATATGTTTAAGTCGATGCTGAAGCAGTTCCGAGGGACTGAAATGGACGATCGCCTGGAGGAGATAATAGAAGAATTCGAGAAAAAACTGCCCGGCGACCCCGTTGCTCCTACTCATCTTTTCTATGATAAAAACCTTGGGCAGTACAATTACGAAAACTGCACAGAAACTATAAACGACGTCATTAAGTACATCATAGAAAAACGGTTAGTGAAAATAGAGTATCAATCCTCAAACAGCGGAAAAATTGTAAACTATGAAGTAGTATTCCGTTCAATATTTCAGTTTCAGGGAAATCTATACGCTGCGGCTTTTGTACCTTACTACGGTCATCACAACGCTCTCAGGATACAGAACCTGAAATCTATTCAAAAGAAAAAGCTTTACAAAGAGGATATGCCCGATTTTAATTACAATGAGTGGTCGAAAAACCGCTTCGGCGTTTTTTACGGCGAGCAGCAGGCAATTGAACTGATAATTGACAAGGAAATGGTGCAGCACTTTGAAAACCGCCACTGGCATCCCACTCAGGAAATGGAAATGCTGAAGGACGGCAGAATGCAGTTAAAACTCTTCGCGCCGATAAAACCGGATTTAGTCTCTTGGGCGCTGAGCTGGAGCGGATTTATCACCATCGTTAAGCCGCAAAAGCTGATAGACGAAGTGAAAGCAAGACTTGAGGAGAGCATGAAAAGGCTGTAAGGATTTTTGTTTAGTAAGGGATGGAAAAAATTATTGCCGGAATGAATGCAAATTTCGCTTATAAGGTACCGGAGATTTCGTTTTATTTTTACCGGCCATTTCGGGATAGTGTTCAACGAAATAATTCAACCTTATTCTCAAAAA
>CAZOBD010000450.1:0-1010 GCA_964577665.1 uncultured Hyphomicrobiales bacterium | reverse complement strand
GAAATTAAGAAGATGATTAGTAATATGAAGTAAAAAGTATTTGATTTTTGCATGGTTTTTTGGGATTCTGAAACAAGTTCAGAATGACACGGAGATTGTATGGATTCTGAAACAAGTTCAGAATGACACGGAGATTGTCGGGGTTCTGAAACAAGTTCAGAATGACACGGAGATTGTCGGGGTTCTAAATCGAATTCGGAATGACGGTGGTTATTTTTTATTAATCGTTCCATTTTCATATTCCAATTTAGTTAATTCATATTTTGAAGGATTTGGAAGAGAAACAGTAAAGGAAGTCTCGCCGTCGGTCTGATAAAGATAATGTTTGTTTTCAAGCGGTTCCTTAGGAATCTCATCCATGTAATCCGGAGTTAAATCTTGAAGAGATTCAGGATAGATGAGATTTTCAGCATAATATGTTTCAATGACAGAGCCGATTCTTTTCAAATTTTCTTCAGCCCGCTCCAAAGGAAGTTCTGCACTTTCCACATCCGGGGGAACATAGTTTTCTTTGCCGCCCTGTGAGTAGAAATAGAAATAAACGGCAATAAAAATTACAATAATTCCTGCAATTGCCAACAGAATCACAGTAAGGACTTTTTTGTTCTTCATTTCCGTTTCCTCCCATACTGAAATATTTTTCAAATTTAGCTCGGAAACAAATATAAGCATTTTGATTGAAAAAAGAGTAAGATAATATTAACCCGGAACCACTTAAAATAAGATGAAACATCCATGATTAAGAAAATCACCCAAGGGGATGATTATTTGAGAGTTAATGCAAAACAGAGTCTTGAAAGAAAAGTACATCCCCAAATCGGAGTTTGGGAATGAGATGCGAAAAAATTAAAAAAACGTAATGTAAATGAAAAACCGGAAGAGACCCCACCCCGGCCCTCCCCAAGGGGAGGGAGCAAGATCGTTGAATTCCCTCCCTTTGGGGAGGGTTAGGGTAGGGCTAAAAATAAACAGATGAAACATCCATGATACGGAAAAACACACAAGGGGAT
>CAZOBD010000449.1:0-1022 GCA_964577665.1 uncultured Hyphomicrobiales bacterium | reverse complement strand
TCCGCCCGATGTAGACATGGTGCGTGCTGAAGTTCGCCCCGTGGGCGAGGATCACACCGTCGCCGCCGCTGTGGTGGGCCGAGTTGTCGACGACCCACACGTTGTAGGCGTTGTGCTGGATGGAGAACGCACAGGTGTCGTCCTCCTCGGGGGCGTCCCATTGCCCGTTGTGGTGGACGTGGTTGTCGTACAGCACGATGTCGTGCACGGGCGTCTCGGGGTCGTAGCTGGTCACCGCGACGGTCGCGCCCTCCTTGAACGTGCCGTGGCCGGCGACCTCGCAGTGGCGGATCGCGATGTGGTGGGCCTGGCGTCCCAAGGTCGGGCGGACATCAAACCCCGCCCCGTCAAGCTTCAAGCCTTCGATGATGATGTACTCGCCGAGCGGATGGATCTTTCGGGTCAGGACCGGATCGCCGACGCCGCGGACGAAGATGGGCTGCTCCGGCGTTCCCGTCCCGCGAATCCAGAATCGATCGGCGCCGGGCATGTACGGCCCGCCATGGATCTCGACGACGTCGCCCGCCTGGAAATCGCGCGGGATCGTCAGGCGAGGTTTGTCCGGCGTACCGTTGGGATTGTCCGTGTCCGTGGCCTCGGGATGCGTGTTGTCGATGAAGTACGTCGTCGGCCCGGGCTGCTCGGCGATACCGAACGAGGGCACAGGAATGCCGACCGGCGGAGTCCATGCGGCAATGCTGATATGTATGCCTGCCGCGTCGCTCCAGGCTTGCCCGTCGCTGACGCGGAAGCTAAACGAATCGGAACCGGTATAGCCGGCATCCGGGCAGTAGGTCAGGGCGCGTCCGGTGTCGGCGAGTGCGTACGGCAGATCACCACTGACGAGCAAACGGCCGTTGCCCTCGTCCGTGAGCGTTCCCTGCTGCGGCAAGGCCGTAACGATATAGGTCAGGCCGGCGCCTTGCGGATCGTCTGCGCACAGGGTGATGGACACCGCCGTGTCCTTGGCTTTCGCTGCTGGGGCTGGCGGCCGGAGCAGGGGCTTTACATCCGCCACAACG
>CAZOBD010000448.1:0-1025 GCA_964577665.1 uncultured Hyphomicrobiales bacterium | reverse complement strand
CGAGGATCATCAGCTCTCAACCGACTCGAGCGAAGACCTCGAAACCGTTTCGTAGCACCCTGCTAGCTCATTGGATAATAGGATCGCTTGTTGAAGCCTTTTCCGCAGCCTAAAAGGAGTGAGTAGTATCCATGCCGGGGTTGGCTGCCCTATTGATGCCCAAATACGATGAAGCCTCCGCAAGCAATATCGGCGCCATGGCGGAGTCTATGCGCCACGAAGAGTTCTATAGGATGGACTTCGTCAACGATGGTAGCATACCGGTAGTTGCAGCGCGTGTACATCTGAATCTGGTCAACAAGCCACCTCAGCCGATCTTCAATGAGGATAGGACCGTGTTCGCCTTGATGGACGGCGAGGTCTATGGAGGGAGAACGCTGAAGAACAGGCTGCTAGCTTCGGGACATCGATTCAGAACTGACGCTGACGCCGAGTTACTGCTACATCTGTATGAGGAGAAGGGAGAGAAGCTGGCAGAAGATCTGAATGGCCAGTTCTTGGCGATCATCCATGACTTGGCTAGGGGGCGCACCCTGATACTCAATGATTTCCTCGGTCTGTATCGTGCGTTTTACGCCTGGTACGATAATACAGTCCTTCTCGGCTCAGAGGTGAAGAGCATCCTAGCGTACAAAGGCTTCTCGGCTAGCGTGAATACGCAAGGCGTATTTGAGCAGTTCGTTGGCGGTGGCATCACCGGCGACCGAACCCTGTTTAATGAGATCTGTCGACTGCCCCCGGCATCATGCTGGATCTACCGTGACGGGCAGTTGACGAAGAAACAGTATGTCGATCTGTCCCGTCTCTGCCGGCAAGGGGGGGTTGATGACGAAGACGTTGGTGAAGAGACCGCGAAGCTGTTTGGGAGCGTTCTGCCTCGTTATCTCGATGGCGACGGAGTCGGCTTATCGCTAACCGGCGGCTGGGACACGAGAGCGATTTTCGCCGTATTGAATCGGCTGGGGCGTAGGTGACGCGCTCATTCTCGCGGATCCCCGGGTGCTTCCCGTCCGCCGTTTGCAGGC
>CAZOBD010000447.1:0-1027 GCA_964577665.1 uncultured Hyphomicrobiales bacterium | reverse complement strand
AGTGTGTATGTAGAAAAAGAAAACTGCTGCAATGCTTCGAAAGAAATTGAAATTAAATTTAATGAAAATCCGGAGCCGGAAATTGTAAATCTTACTCCTCAAAAAATGTGCGAAGGCGACAGAATCATATTAAGTACAAATAAAGAATATTCTGAGTATTTATGGTCAACCGGAGAAACAAGCCGAAGCATAACAGTCTCGGAAACAGGCAGGTACACTGTTTCAGTTGTTGACAGCAACGGCTGCCGGGGAGAAAATGATATTTATATTGATTTATACAAGCGGCCTGAAGTAAAAATCAATGCATCAGGTTTGCTTCCCTTCTGCTATGGTGATAGCGTAGAATTGACAGCACAAGCAATGGATTGTTCTGGTTGCGAAATATTATGGTCAACGGGCGAAACCACCAGAAACATATTTGCAAAAGAGAGCGGTACTTACAGCGTAATTGCAACTTCTTTGGCAGGATGCTCGGACACTGCAAGCATTGAAATCACTGTTTTCCCAAAGCCAAACGTCGAAATCATCGCAACATCAAACGGCTTTTGTAAAGGCTCAAGCGCTACTTTAACAGCCGAACCCGAAGGAATGACTTATCTTTGGAGTACAGGTACATCCACAAGAGATATAGTTGTTTATGATGAGGGTGAATATAAAGTTACAGTTACAAATGAACACGGCTGTACTGATTCGGCAGGCATTTACATTGATGTTTACGATGCACCGCCGATTGAAATAAGCGGAAGCACAACATTTTGTTTAGGTGAAACGACAGAACTCACTGTAGTGGGCAATTTTACAGAATACAAATGGTCAACCGGCGAAACAACAAAAAGCATAATGGTAAATACGGCAGGAATATACAGCGTTCAGGCGTGGGACGCTTCTGGCTGTACGGCAAAAGATTCGGTTGAAGTAACTGAAATAAATATGCAGCTCCCTGAATTAAGCGATCATGATTTTGGAACTATTGAATGTGGAACTGAATTAACTCATATTATTGAATTTACAAATCAAAATGAATTTC
>CAZOBD010000446.1:0-1036 GCA_964577665.1 uncultured Hyphomicrobiales bacterium | reverse complement strand
ATCCAGGCGCTTCATGATCTCGGTGGCTTCGGCGCGATCGATCGAAACGAGCAGAATGGCCGCCTTTCGGAGCCCGCTGACGTTTGTCCCAGAATCTTCATCCGCCGGTGACATGCTTCCTTGATCCTTACCTCAGGCCGCTACGCGTTCTGAATCCAACGCCGGACCAGATTGGCCGCGATCGAGGGATCGTCCTTGATGTACGAAGACACCTGCTTGATCCGCATCTCCTCCTGCAACGCGCCTTCGTCGACCTCGTGCCCTTCCATGGCCGACTCGCCGCCGCTGGCCTCGCCGATGGTCTCGCTCGCCGTGGAAAGCACGCCGAGATCCTGTTCCGGCTCGGCGAAGGCGGGATGACGATCCCGCATACGCGACGCGGCGGCCGGTCCCTTGCGAACGATCATCAGCATCATTCCGAGACTCAGCACGGCCAGCGCGCCGAGGGCCAGCTGCCTCGCGTGTGTCTTGGCCATGGCGAGCATGGAATCGCTCGGGACCTCTCCGGGCAGCATGCCGGCGGCGGCCATGCGGGTCATCGGATCGTCGAACCAGTCGACGGAGACGAGCTTCTCGTCGTCGCCCCCGATGGCGTTGAGGACGTGGCCGCGGATCTTCGTGAACTCCTTCTTGGCGATCTCGTCGATCTGATCGTCGGTGGGCTCCTGTTCCGCGTTGCCCTGCTGACGCTTGAAGATGCCCGCCAGGTAACTGCGCGGGACGTTGATCGCCGCGCTCAGACCCTTCAGCGCGCCGAGCGTGTGCTCGGTGGTGGCCATCTTCTCTCCCAGCGCCGAGAGGAACTCCGTCTTGCGGCTGCTGTTCTCCATCTCCTCCACACGCCCCTTCTCGCTGATGGCGACGCTCGTGTTCGGCTGGACGCCCGGATCGGTGGCGGAAGGCTTGCGGTTCTCGATGGTCTCCTCCTTCTCCTCGCTCAGCTCGATGGCCTTGCCCTCGAGCGGCGTGCGCTCGGTCTCGCGACGGCGGGCCGTCTCGATCTCGGCGAAGACGCTCACCCGGGCGCCGTCGATGC
>CAZOBD010000445.1:0-1037 GCA_964577665.1 uncultured Hyphomicrobiales bacterium | reverse complement strand
CGTGGACCCCGTGTTGATGGACATCTTCGCAAACCGGCTGGTTCCACACGGTGGCGTGATCGGACTCCTGGCGGTGCGGACGATCACGCGCTTTCACTGGTCGATGCTGCACAACACGGAGGCCTCTATCGAGGTGAGCTGCCACTTCAACCTCGATGACCTCGAGGTGCTCCTCTGGTTCATCGAGCGCGGCGTCATCCGCATCGATCCGTTGATCTCACACCAGGTCAGCATCGACGAGGCCCCGAAGATCTATGAGATCCTCCGCGACAGGCCCGGTGACCTGCTCGGGGTCGTCTTCGATTGGGCGGAGTGAACCGGCCTCTTCGCGATCCGAACTCAACGCGTATGAGACACGGCATGCAAGGTCAGCCACACCGCAAGTCCCGCTTCCTGCAGCTTTCCGCAGTGACAATCCGCGTCGGCTCGGATCTCGTCTTCCGCGATACGAACTGGCACATGCACGCCGACGAGCAGTGGGCCATCGTCGGCCCGAACGCCTCCGGCAAGAGCACGCTTATCGGGGCCGTTCTCGGTGAGGTGCCCATCGTCCAGGGCGAGATCCGCTACCACTTCGCCGAGGACCGCGCCAGCGGTCCGATCACCGGTCCCGACAGGCTGCCGGACGGGGCGATCGCCTCGGTATCCGTGGCCGACCATCGACGGATCGTCTCGCAAGCCATCTCCTTCCATCAGGCACGATGGTCCCCGATCGATCGCGAGCCGCTGCCCACCGTCGAGGACGTCATCCGGTTGGAAGCGCCGGGTGCATCCAACTCCGCGCTTCCTCGAATCACACGCCTGCTCGGCCTCGACGGCCTGCTCGATCGTGAGATTGCTCACCTCTCCAACGGGGAGATGCGCAAGACGCTCCTCGCCCGCGCGCTCCTCCAGCGTCCCAAGCTGCTGATTCTGGACAACCCGTTCGCCGGCCTGGATCGCGGCTCGCGACGCACGCTCATGCAGACCCTCAGCGACCTGATGAAGACGCCCATGCGGGTCGTGTTGCGGAACACCAGGAGGCCCGGGGCGTGCTC
>CAZOBD010000444.1:0-1046 GCA_964577665.1 uncultured Hyphomicrobiales bacterium | reverse complement strand
GACCTCTTCGATCGCCTCTCTGCGGGTCGTGCGATCGGCCGGCGCGTCGCTGTACGGATGGGAGACGATCAGCAGGAGGCCCAGAGCGGACTCGTTCAGCGGGAACCCGAGCTCGGACGCGCGGAGGCGAATCTCGTCAATCGAGGAGTAGCGCCGGTTGAGCACGTCACGAAGCAGCGTTTCCTGCAACGCCTCCCGGTCGCGGAGGAGACGGCGTGCGTACTCCTGGTTTGCCTCCACGAGAACGGAAAACTCCCACGCGATCCGTCGCAGCTCGTTGTGCTCACCATCCCCCTCCGTCGTATCGAGTCCGAGCGAATCAAACGCCCGTTGCACCTGTCTGGTCAGCTGCTCCACGGGACGGTAGAAGACCCTGGCAAAGGCGAGCACGACGATCGCGGCGATGCCCACGCAGAGCCCGGCAACAATGAGCGCAACCTGGGCGAACCGCTCGGTGCCGAGCAGGAGGCGGTCGCGGCGCCCGAGTGTCACGTATCTCCATCCGGTTGATTCGGAGGCTCGAACCGCGGCGTAGTACGCAGTGCCGTCCAGCTCTACCGACGAGTGCCCTTCCTCTGCAGACCGAACGAGCCGGGGAAGCGCGTCAGAGTCCGAGAGCGCGCGGAGGAGTCGCTCGTTGCCGACGAACACCGGCTCCCCCTCGGCGGTCAGGACGAAGAGGTCGAGGCTGTCGGCTCCCTGGCCCCGCGCGACAACGCTCTCAAGAAAGTTCGCGTCCACGTTGACGACGAGAAACGACCCTCGTCGCGTATCCGGCAGCGGGACCGGAACCACGTACGAGATCACGCGTGCGTTCGTGGCACCGTAGCTGTGAGCCGGATACCACGTGAAGAAGCGCGGGGCCTTTCTGAACTCAGCAATGAAATCGGCCTCTGCGAAGCTCCCCGCATCCGCGAAGCCCTCGGAGGCGAAGACCCCGTCGCGAACCGCGCTGTAGGCATAGACAGAGTGGAGAGCCTCCGCCCCGAATCCGCCGAGAACCGCGCTGAGAGCGCCCTGCATGCGCCGGAATCGATCGTAGCCCT
>CAZOBD010000443.1:0-1047 GCA_964577665.1 uncultured Hyphomicrobiales bacterium | reverse complement strand
TGAACTTGAGACGGAGAATAAATTTGATATCATTCTCTGTTATTCATGTTTTCCGCATTTTTTAGACCAAGAATTTACGGTTAGAAAACTCAGTGAGAAATTAAAAGAAGGAGCTAAGTTGATGATCGCACATTCCCAATCTCGGGAATTTATCAATAATCTTCATAAAAATATTGATGGAATAGTTTCTAAAGATAGATTACCTTCCATGAAAAAGTTAATTAAAATGTTTAAAGGAGGGGGATTAAAAATACTAGAAACAAGAGATAATGAGGAAATATTTTACATTATAGGAAAAAAATCGCATTACTCCTCGAAAAAGACCTCATAAAAAAGTTCTTTCTCACCTACCTCTGGAGGGCTTATCTTGACGCGAGCCCCGCCTTTTTTGATAATATGAACTGTATTTTTATTTTCGATATGTATATTTCCATATAATCCTTTGATTCCCTTTTCCTTCGCGATTATTATTATGTAATGATAAAGGTACGATCCAAGACCTTTTCCCCTCCATTCCTTTTTAACAATGAAATCAAACTCCGCCATATTATTATTAGGATTGTAATGATAGCTCGCCGTTGCCACCATTTCTTGATTTGAGAAATCTCCCGCAAATGCTCCAATGGAAAATACATTTTGATAATCAAGGTTCACTTCGCTTTGGGTTTTGGAATGGGTGAATTCCTTTCGAACTTCAAAAAATCTCAGATATCTGTCGTGTTTATTAAGTGAATAATATAATTCTTTGAGTAATTCCTCATCGGTAGTTTTTAATGGTCTGATCATAATTTTCTCTCCATCCTTAGTCTCAAAGAACGTTTCATATTCAGAGGGATAAATTACGACCTTTCCATCCTCATCAGTGGGGAGTATTTGGTCAGAATACACGTAATTTAAGCTCTTCGCCTCTTCTAATAGTTGCTTTCGAAACTTTGGATGCGCAACGCTGATTAGTTGAATAACGCGCTCACGGATGGTTTTCCCGTGGAGATATGCCACACCCCACTCTGTGACGACATAATGGACATCCCCCCTTGATAGCAAAAT
>CAZOBD010000442.1:0-1052 GCA_964577665.1 uncultured Hyphomicrobiales bacterium | reverse complement strand
CACGCTGTCGTTCGTGCCGAACAGGACCACCACGGCATCGGGCTCGTGTGCGAGTACGTCCTTCTCGATCCGCTCGAGACCTTGCGCGGTCGTGTTCCCGCCGACGCCCGCGTTGAGCACGCGGGCATCATCCAACCGCTCAGCGAGCATCCGTGGGTAGTCACGCGCGGTGATGCTGTCGCCGAAGCACACGACGGTCGGTCGAGGATGGATGTTGGCCTCCTCCACCGCCGCGCGCCCGACGCGGCGCCCCACGGCCATGAGGTTCAGCGGATCGACCAACTCCTCGGCGATCGTGCGCGAGACGTCGGCGCACGGCCCGAGCACGTACAGCCTCTGCTGATCGGCCGATCGGAACGCGTCGAGGTCCAGCCCGTCCGGGCCCGGCCACTCGCCGGAGACGTGCTTGCGGCCCTTCATGGGATCCGGCGGTACCTGGAAGAGCATCTCGGACGCGCCGACCTGGCGTGGATTCCACGTCGCGTCGCGCGCGACGTGCTCGGCCTCGGCGAAGCTCGGGAACGAAGCGTCCTCGATCGGCATGTTCAGGACGTACTGGAACGCGTCGCGCAGGGCGACCTCGGGCGAGCCCGTATCTTGAATCTGTACGTCGGAGGGCATCTCCCGCACATCCTGGATCGGCCCACCTTCGCGGGGCTCGCCGCCGACGACGATGCGGCGGAAAGTCTGCTGCCCCGACGGGTACGGACGGAACCGGGCACCGGCGATTCGGGCCAGATCGCCCCGCGGCGTCGCGTCGATGATGGCCCGAGCCCGCACGGCCTGTCGGCCGCTGCGGTTGGCCATGACGATGCCGGAGAGGTATCCGTTCACGTCCCGGAGCACGTCGGTCGCGAAGCAGCCGTACAGGAATTGCACGTTCGCGTCCAACAGCGCCTGGTCGAGCGCCCACTTGACCTGCATGGGCATCGGCGGCGTGCGGGCCTCCTTCTTGCCCTTCTTCGCGGCGAGCGCGTCGGCCGCCTCGATGATGATCTCGCCGAGAAGCTGTCGTTCGACACCTCGGGCGGGCTTGGCGATCAGCTTGACGT
>CAZOBD010000441.1:0-1053 GCA_964577665.1 uncultured Hyphomicrobiales bacterium | reverse complement strand
GCTTCGTATATGATGAATCGCAGATAGACTTCCCGCTTGTAATCAAGCCCGGACAATACTACGAATTCGATGCTTACTTCATCGCAAAGAAAGTTGACCAATCCTTGGCGACAATTACCACTCAGAGCGATGCCGAAGCAGACGTAACATCCGAATGGACAGGCAGCGGCATTTCCCTCGGTATTGAGACCGAAGGCAGTGAAGCATTTATCTGCTACGGCGAAAATGCAACATTAACCGTTGACATCGAAAACATCGCCTTAGGCATGCTTACTGTAGATTCGATCCGTTTTGCAGGCATTCAGCCTCAGGAAATAACTGTGCATCCGGCAGATGAAGCGCTTTTCAACAACGGCTTTGATCTTAACCCAAGTGAAACCAGAACTATACGTTTTAATTATAATCCTCTGGTTAAACCGGTCGGAAATATCGTTGAAACAACCGCAGATGTTATTATTTATAATAATACTTTAGACGAACCTGAAAAGACAGAAACAATCAAAGGAAGTGTAGTTCACTTCACAAGAGAAACAAAACTAACGGTACAAGAGCGCACTCCCGTTATCAAGCAGGATGTGGTTCCGATTAACGTAAGTCTTAATGGTGGAGATGACTTTGCCAAAGCTGACGTTGAATTCTTTGACATTACCGTAAATCATAAACCCGGCATCTTGCAGGTTGATGATAAGTCTCTGCAGTATAATACACAGCTATTTACAATTGCTCCCGGCGATGTCGAGTTTAATAAACTTGCCGGAACAATCAACATCAAACTTACTGTTAAGCAGGGTATGTCAGGCAGTTTCGGTACAAATGACCTCGATCTGGTTACCTTCTATCTTAACACTTATCTGCCGACAGCTCAGGTTGATATCGATACTTCAATGATTTCAGCAAAGGTAGAAGCAACAGGCAACACATGTATAGATATCAAAGCAGACACCAGCAGCGTTGATCTCCTCGGCGGCTGCGTTTACGACCTGAGATGGGTAAGCGGAACGGGAAATAAATATTTCCTTAATTCCATTAATCCTAATCCCGTCAGAAACGCTA
>CAZOBD010000440.1:0-1059 GCA_964577665.1 uncultured Hyphomicrobiales bacterium | reverse complement strand
CATTACTTTTTTTCTCTACTAATGGGCAAATCTACCAAAATAATCATCCCCTTGGGTGTTTTTCCCTTATCATGCTTGTTTCATCTGTTTATTCTAAGCCCCTCCCTAACCCTCCCCAAAGGGAGGGAATTTAACGATATTGCTCCCTCCCCTTGGGGAGGGCCGGGGTGGGGTCTCTTCCGGTTTTAAATTTACATTACTTTTTTTCTCTACTAATGGGCAAATCTACCAAAATAATCATCCCCTTGGATGTTTTGCCTTATCATGCTTGTTTCACCAAAGCCGAATGATGTAAGATTTTAATTTCAAAAACTCAGAAATCAATGGTCGCACAAATTCTGACCGGTTTGAAGTTCATTCTTCAAATACTGCTCAACAAGCTTCGCCGGAATATCAGAGTTTACCCCGACGAAAACCTGAATATTGTTCTGCGCAAAAAGCTGCTGTGCCTTCATGCCCATACCGCCGGAGATAATTACATCTACTCCCAAATCTGCCAGATAACGGGGGTATGAACCGGGTTCATGAGCGGGCGGTGTGATAAATTCTTCTTTTAAAACAGCGCCGTCTTCAGTTTCGATAACGGCAAATTTTTCGCAGTGCCCGAAATGGGCGCACAGCTTACCTCTTTCCGTGGGAACGGCAAATTTCTTTTTCATTTTTTCACTTTTCCTGAAAATTATTTAAACATACCTTCTCTGACCATCATATTTCCGCAGTTGGGACATTCCGTTTCTCTGCAAGATACACCCTGCTTATGGGGTATTTTTTCACCGCAGTTTTCACAGACGCAGTTACCTCCGGGACCGGGACGTCCTCCCGAACCTCTCCCGCCTCCTTTGCCGGGACCGCCGCCGGGTCCTGCGAACCCGCCCTGTCCTGAAGCAGTCCATTGAGCATTGCCTTGACCTTTGCCTTGTCCCTGACCTTGTCCTTGTCCTTGTCCCTGACCTTGTCCTTGTCCTTGTCCTTGTCCTTGTCCTTGTCCTTGTCCTTGTCCTTTGCCTTGTCCTTGTCCTTGTCCTTTGCCTTGTCCTGTGTTTTTCATAATTAATTCCT
>CAZOBD010000439.1:0-1069 GCA_964577665.1 uncultured Hyphomicrobiales bacterium | reverse complement strand
AATACCTAACATATACCAAACTTAGCAACCGGAGTCAAGCAGAGACTCAGTCTTCGGCTTTCTCGCCGGAGCGATCAACTTCTTTACCGGCCTCGACCACGGCAGCGGCCGGAACTACATGCGCCTCGGCACCGAGGAATACCGCGCGCCCGGGGGCTTCTACTCCACGGACGCCTTCACGGACTACGCCATTCGCTTCGTGAATGAGGCGAGCAAGGCCGATAAGCCGTTTTTCCTCTACCTCGCGCATAACGCGCCGCACTTCCCGTTGCAGGCCCCTGCCGAAACCATCGAGCGATACCGCGGTCGCTACGCCATGGGATGGGACAAGCTCCGCGAGCAGCGATACCGCCGCATGCGCGAGATGGGCATCCTCAAGAAGGGATGGGGGCTTTCGCCGCGCGACCCGCTCGCGCCTGCGTGGGACACGCTCACCCCCGAGCAGCAGCGCGAGGAGCAGTTCCTCATGGCGGTCTATGCGGCCATGATCACACGGATGGACGAGCAGATCGGTCGACTGGTGAACCACCTGAAGACGCTCGGCAAGCTGGACAATACGCTGATCCTGTTCCTCTCGGACAACGGCGGCTGTCCGTTCGACCAGGGCCGAACGCCCGATCGCCCGCCCGGTCCGGCCGACTCGTCGCGGAGCTACGACACCGAATGGGCCCAGGCCTCGAACACGCCGTTCCGCCTGTACAGGCAGTGGAGCGACGAGGGCGGCATCAGCACGCCGATGATCGTCCGATGGCCGGGCGTCGTGAAACCCGGGCGAACCACGCGGGCCCCCGCCCACCTGATCGACGTCATGCCGACGCTCGTCGAGCTCGCCGGCGCGACGTATCCCAAGCAATACGATGGCCGTACCGTGCTGGCCATGGAAGGCCGAAGCCTCATGCCGATCCTTCGCGGCCAGGACAACTGGCAGCGCGGGCCCATGTATTGGGAATACCGCGGTAGCCGGGCCGTCCGGGACGGCAAGTGGAAGCTCGTGGCCGAGCGCGGCAAAGACTGGGAACTCTACGACATCCACGCCGACCGCAGCGAGCTACACGATCGGATCGATCGG
>CAZOBD010000438.1:0-1074 GCA_964577665.1 uncultured Hyphomicrobiales bacterium | reverse complement strand
CAAATTACAAAAACAATTTCTAACGACCAAGAAAAAAGTGTCCAAAAGAGTTTAAGTTTGTTCTTTGATAGATTCGAGATTAGCAAAATTCTAAATAAATCTAACATTAGAAAGATTCGGGGTCTTAAGGTAAAAGACATTATTCTCAGAATTGCAGAACTTCCTTTTTGCCAAAAGAATTTCTATCAGGGCATAGTGATTAATCCTGTAATCGAGTTTAACAAATCAGCGGCATACGACCTGCTGAATAACAGCAGATACAATTGGAGGTTGTTTTTATACAAAGCGGTAAGTGTAATAATAAACGCATTTTTCAAACCGCTCAGTTCTGAAAACAGAGAAGATGTCTTGATTTTAGACGACACGTCTCATCCCAGGAACCGCAGTAAACATGTAGAGCTGCTGGCAAAGGTATATGACCATGTTTCCCATAAGTATTTCAAAGGTTTCAGGATACTAACGCTTGGCTGGTCGGATGGCAGCAGTATAATGCCGGTGGATTTTGCTCTTTTGTCGTCGAACAAGAAACAGAATCGATATCAGGAAATGAATGAGAAAACAGATAAAAGAAGTTGTGGTTACCGAAGAAGAAAGGAAGCTGTCAGTAAATCAACGGAATTGATTGCTCCGATGCTCAAACGGGCATTAAGATCAGGGATAAAGGCGAAGTATCTGTTGATGGACAGTTGGTTCGGCTTTCCCTCAATCATAACATCTGCCAGCAAAATGATAAAGGTAATATGTATGGTCAAAAATATGAAAACAATTTTCTATTATCTGTCGGGAGAATCATTTACATTAGCACAACACCATAGTAATGCTGCGATATATTTTCCTGACGGTAGAGCAAAGAAATGCGGCAGATGATAGAACCTTTGGAGGCGTTTTTCGAGATATGCTCGATGAAATGGAAGATATTACGATTATCGAAGCATTAAACAGGATTCTTATGTTAGCATTTGAAAAAATCAGAGCAATACAGAACATTTCCAAGGAAATCGTTGACCAAATATTGGATATTTTTATGGGAATCGTTATTGAAAAATATCATCTTAAACGACATGCTGCTTAATC
>CAZOBD010000437.1:0-1087 GCA_964577665.1 uncultured Hyphomicrobiales bacterium | reverse complement strand
ATTTTTCTTGTATAGTAATTTCTGCTTCATTGTACATGCAGAAATTATAGCATAGATAATATAATTGTTCAAGTTATTTGTGGGCAGACCCTTACCGCTTCTGATGCTAAATCAGGTGATTCTTTTGGTTATTCAGTAGCAATCTCCGAAGAAACCATTGTGGTTGGAGCATTATTAAAGGATGACGTAGGAAATGATTCTGGGGCGGCTTATGTGTTTGTAAAACCTATCGTCGGATGGTCAAGCATGACACAGACGGCCAAACTTACGGCATCTGATTCTGCTACGGGTGATTTATTCGGAACTTCCGTTTCCATATTCGATGATGTCATACTGGTTGGAGCGGATTGTGATGACGACAAAGGAAATGATTCCGGGTCAGTCTATGTATTTACGAAGCCGACTGCAGGATGGGCTGGATATTTGAATGAATATGACAAATTAATCCCTTCCGATACAGTCGCTGGGGATTCTTTTGGTCAGTCAGTGGCAATTTCTGGAAATAAAGCAATCATAGGTGCTCCAGGAGATGATGATTATGGATTATCTTCCGGTTCTGCTTATATTTACGATTTATATCTTGGCAATCGTACTCCAGTTGCAGAGTCAAAGACGGTCAGTACGAGTGAGGATTATTCGGTCAGTATCAGCTTATCCGGTAGTGACGAGGATCATGATAATATCACGTATTCTATAGTAAGTTATCCCTCACATGGGACCTTATTGAATTTCAATCCGTCATCCGGATTGGTTATCTATAATCCTACATCCAATTATTACGGGTCGGATTCATTTACTTATCAAGTAAATGATGGAACTGTTGATTCAAACATCGCTGCAGTTCGTATTTCAATTTCTTCAGTAAATGATCCCCCAAGTGCTCAATCGCAATCTGTGTCTACCGACGAGAATCAATCCGTGAACATTACATTAACCGGAAACGATAGGGAAAGTTCAGTAACATTTAACATTGTTTCAAATCCATCTCATGGAGCAATTTCAAATTTCAATTCAAGTTCAGGAACATTAACGTGACGGCCCGGTAAAAAGTCCCGTTTTGAATTTCATCTGAAATACTGTTACAGCA
>CAZOBD010000436.1:0-1088 GCA_964577665.1 uncultured Hyphomicrobiales bacterium | reverse complement strand
AAGAACTCCTCCTTTCCAAACTCCGATTTGGAAAGGACAGTATCGCTCTTCTCCTCTCCAAACTCCGATTCAGCCATGATATAGAAAAACTCCTCCTTTCCAAACTCCGATTTGGAAAGGACAGTATCAATTGAAACTCCGTTTCACCAAAAATAAACATTACCAAATCGGAGTTTGGTAATGATTAAGATGAAAGCCTCCTTTCCAAACTCCGATTTGGAAAGGACAGTATCAAATGAAACTCCGTTTCACATAAAATAAACATTACCAAATCGGAGTTTGGTAATGAGTAATAAAAATTAAATCATATCAATCTCCATTTCAAAGTCCAATCCCGCATAATTCCTCGCAGATGAGAACCACCAATCCTCAGCCTTGGCAACTAATCCTCTCCTAACCGGATTATTATGGATATATTCCATCTTTTGAAGCATCATTACCTTGTTCAAAATCTGCTCGGGATGGTATCCTTCCTGCCAAATCTGATATTTACTCTTATTTTTATGTCTCTGTTTCCAAAACTGGAACTGATTGATTATCCATGACTTGTTTCTTCTCTCAATTTCTAAGATTATTTTCTTAGCTGTGTATTTTTTAAGGTCCCTCATCAAAATGGAAATATTATCAGCCGACAATACAGCATGAAAATGGTTATCCATAATAACATAAGAATACATTTTCAGCTTATTATTCTTCCTGTAAAATGACAATGCCGACGTAATAATTTTACAAAAAGAAGCATCAGTAAAAATTGGAATAAATTCAGTAACAGATGAAGTGATAAAAAATACGGCGTCCTTTTCAATAGCTTTGAATGTGGTTCTCATTTTCTTATTTTAATATTATTTAAGAACTTTAATGATTTTCAAACGGAGTTTGAACTGATACTGTCCTTTCCAAATCGGAGTTTGGAAAGGAGTTGGCAAATTTTATCTAAATATAAGCAATTCAAAGGAATAATGCAAGCCTTCGCAGCCGCATTTAACAAATAATCTTCCTCTTTAAACACCGATTCAGCCATAATATAGAAAAACTTCTCCTTTCCAAACTCCGATTCAGCTATGATATAAAAGAACTCCTCCTTTCCA
>CAZOBD010000435.1:0-1089 GCA_964577665.1 uncultured Hyphomicrobiales bacterium | reverse complement strand
AAGCAGAATTGATAGCACTACACCTGTTACCGTAAAATAGTCTGACAATCCTGCGTGCAGAAAATACTTTAATACGTCATTTTCCTTTTTTTTCCTCTTTATTTTTTGAATGCTGTGTTCTCTACAAATATAACCCTTTCTCCCCAGTTTTTATAACTGACTACATTCTTTGCACCGAGTTCTTCTACATGCCAAATACTAAAATTATAGCCTGAGATATTTTTTATAAAAGGAAGATTAAGCGGAATGGTAAATTCCCTGCAGCCGCCTCTTTCCCACCAATACTCCCGCCATGTTGCCGAGTTTGGACTTGATATGCAGCTATCCAGAAATTCAGCCGTTGAAAGAAATTTCATATAAAATCCTGAAACAGTATTGCTTGCATCAGGATAGGGGAACAGTGGAGAAGTCCGCCGGTTGAGCACTCCAAGATAAAATGTATCGTCTAAATCAGATGTAGTATCATCATCAATTATTCCTGAACTATCAGGTAAGGTATGGAACATTATGAAATCATCTGTAAAAGTCTTTGTATCTTTATCATACATTTTGTATGGAATTTTGATTGAAAGAATTACGGAATCTTTTAATTCAGTAGTAATTGTTTCAAGATTTTTGATATTAATTGAAAGGTAAACATTCTTACCGTTAAAGTCCTGATAATAATCCTGCCATACTTCTTCATCATTTGGACCGGAGTATGCAGGTCCATAATTCTCATAATGCATAGCATCTTTTTTCCAGATATCAGACAAAACCAATACCGTATTTGAATCGTCAGGAACACTGTCTTTTCTTAAAATGAACCTGCCAGCATTAGCGCCGCTTGATACGGTGTCGCCCGTTACAAAATCTCTTTGAAAAAAACCGAAAACAGCGCCCGTATTATCATTCCATCTCGGCTTAAAATCATTTGTAGAATCTACGGTGATAGTCGGCTCAAGGTGTAGAGCATTGGCATTAAGAGGATAATTATTTCTTCTTGAAATCAGTTGCGTGCCATTTGTTTCCAAAGGCATAGTAAGTTTTGCATTTTGAATGAAATTATCCATATGCAACCACATGTGGAGATAATAATCCATATTAAAA
>CAZOBD010000434.1:0-1099 GCA_964577665.1 uncultured Hyphomicrobiales bacterium | reverse complement strand
GGAAACACGGGCAATCTGATTAAGAGCGGATACAGCTTTACAGGCTGGAACACCACGGCAAACGGCAGTGGCACCAGTTACATGCAAAGTGATATCTTCTCGATAGGTTCTGCGGACGTCACTCTATATGCACAGTGGTCGGCTGATATCGACTTCGAGCAGATCAACTGGATAATGTATAGTAACAATCCGATATTTACACCTCAAGATGCTATTGACGCCGGAATAACTGCAGCAGACGGTGTAGGTTTCGGCTACTACGCTGGTGCCTCTGCTCTTTATGACAATGGTGTGTATAAGCTCTGGTTTGTAGTTCACAGTAGCGACACTAAGTTTCGTATCGCATATGCTACCTCGATCGACGGAATAACCTGGAATTTGATAGTGGGGCCATCTGGCGGTGGTACCGTAGTTCAAAATACAACCTCGGCTCACTTCCATGCCAACGCACCCAGTGTTGTCAAAGTAGGTTCAACATATCACATGTACTACGCCAAACAGAACAACGGATTCGCTTACTACGATCATGCGACCAGCTCCGATGGGATAAATTGGACGCTCCATGGTACCGTTCTCAGCTTTAGTGACGCCGGTGCGGGAGCTTTTGAAGGTACTCAGCCTGGAAGTCAGGCGTCGCTTTCGGTAATGCATGATGGGTCGATGTTCCACATGTGGTATACGGGATATGATGGAGCTAATTACCGGATAGGCTACGCGACATCAGTAGATGGATCAACGTGGAGCAGGGTTACCGGATCAGGATACGGTGGAGCAGTACTAGATCTAGGCAGCACCGGAAGAGCAGATGACCTCGGATTAGTAGGCCCTTCGGTCATGGAAATAGACGGCAAGTTGCATATGTGGTACCGCGGGTCAGGCAATCAGGCAAGTGGGATCATCCTGGCAACTTCCGACAACGGTATTGACTGGACAAAGAGGTACACGAGCGACTCGGGTGGCCGAATTGAGGCTTTGTCCGGCCCTGGATTCATTTGGCCGACAATCATCCATGACGGCCAATACTACCGGGTATTCTCACCAGTGAACGACGGCACAACTCACTCGATGCACACAGCGGCAAGCGATGCTAATGCTTTCG
>CAZOBD010000433.1:0-1102 GCA_964577665.1 uncultured Hyphomicrobiales bacterium | reverse complement strand
GGCCGATTGTGCACGTCGTTGGGCGGCGCGCCGTAGCCCACCAGCACCGGCTTGCCGAGCGTCTTCGTCTCACGGTCGTACGTGTTCACGTACGTGGGGACGCCGGGGACCTTCACCTTCGGATCGGTCGCCTCCGCCCACACCACGTGCACCTTCGAGCCGCGCGAGACCACCGCCGACGGAACGCCCGAGTGGGCGCCCACGCCGAGGCTTTCCTTGGAGAGGAGAATCGGATCGCCCAGCGTCAGCCGGCCTTCTTCTTCTGTCGGTAGAAACAGGTGCAGGTCGCTGATGACCCGCCATCGCAGCCTCTTGTCCCTCGCCTTTCGGATCGAGCGGAGGACCGGCGGCGGGCCGTCCGGCACGTTGTGGCCGGAGAATTGCTCGATGTCGAATTGACGACCCCGATCGAGCGCGTGGGCGGTGAAGGTCCGGCCTCCGTCGGTGGAGTGCAGCAGGGCGGAACGACCACCGAAGTCGGCCAGGGCGTACAGGTCGTTGTCGCGGTCGAACGCGATCTTCGTCTTCGACGTCGAGGTCGAGGACGGCGCGCCCTGGAACGGTGGGACGCGCTTGCGGACGGCCTCCTGCAGCTCGACGTGCGTCCACGTTCGGTTTCGCAGAAGACAAAGCCCCTGGTCGGTCCTCGTGAGCGGGCGGTTCTGCAGGTCGAAGTACATCTCCCAATCCAGCGGGTACTCCGGCAGGTAGCCGAACAGCGCGTTCTGATGGCGATACGGCTTGAGTACGAGCGGCATCGTGAGCGGCCGCGATGCGGGAGCCCGGCCGGGCCTGACGGTGACCGTCGAATAGGTGGAGAAGACCGGATCGTCCGTCGGCGTCGCGCGGATGTGGCATGGATGCTCCTTGCCCTCGCGCGGGACTGTGTAGCGGAGTGTGACCGGTTTCGCCTCCTTGGGCTTGAGCGTCACACGCTCGGCAGACAGCCTCACGGCCCACGGGTCGGCGGGGAACTCCGTCGCGAGTTGAATCGTCTTGGCCCGGGCCGAGTTGTTGTGGACGCGCAGCTCGATCTTTCCCTTTTCGAAGTCGGGGTCTTCGCCGCACTGTGCAACAAGACGTACAGCACCTTGGTGGATTT
>CAZOBD010000432.1:0-1113 GCA_964577665.1 uncultured Hyphomicrobiales bacterium | reverse complement strand
AACAGAGTTTTGAAAGAAAAGCACATTCCCAAATCGGAGTTTGGGAATGAGATGATAAGTCCCAGAGTATCATTCATCCGATGCCTGGTAGTCATCGGATGAATTTGAGCTAACAAATCGGAGTTTGGGAATGAGATTTGAAATGTCATTCTGAACTTGTTTCAGAATCTCACGAATGAAGATCTCCTAACTTGAGATTCCGCAACAAGTGCGGAATGACAGCCAAACGATTTTCAAAGGTAAAAAAAATAAACAGATGAAACGTCCATGATTAGGAAAAAACACACAAGGGGATGATTATTTTAAGAAGAGATCCTCCAACCCCCTTATAAATAAGGGGGCTGCTCCCTCCCTTACCTGTAAGGGAGGGTCGGGGAGGGATCAAAATAAACAGATGAAACTTAAATGTTCTTGATACTTGATACTCAGTAAAAAAAATGACAGATTATATTTATTGTTCATAAAAATAAGGTTTTAAAAATGGTAAGATTACGCTTAAGACGTAAAGGCAGAAGACACTATCCCGTGTATGACATTGTAGCTGTTGACCAGCGACAGAAACGCGACGGCGCATTTATTGAAAGTGTCGGTTTTTTCAATCCTAACAACCATCCCAACACCCTGCAGATTGACCATGACAGAGCCGTTTACTGGCTTGAAGTAGGCGCTCAACCCACAGAGGTTGTCAGTAAAATCCTCGGCTATGAGGGCATTCTCCTCCGCAAGCATTTGAAACTGAAAGGAAAAAATCAGGTGGAAATAGAAGAAGCCGTAAAACAGCACAAGCAGAATTCTCTCGAAAGATACTACCGGCTGAAAGACCGCCGCAAACAAAAAAAGATTGATGCGGAAAAAGCAAAGGAAGAGGCTGAGAAAAAAGAAGCCGAAGGAACTGCTGCCGAAGCTCCTGCGGAGGAAGCTCCCGCGGAGGAAACAGCATAATTTTAAAATAGTGAGTTTTTTTTAAGCCCGGTATTTTTATATCGGGCTTTTTTTTTATCTGCGCACATTATCTCTATTTTCCATTAAATAATCTCTGACCGAAAAACCGGAAGAGCATGACAATCAAAGACTTGGATATAGATATTTTCATTCTTCTTATAGAAAACAACT
>CAZOBD010000431.1:0-1114 GCA_964577665.1 uncultured Hyphomicrobiales bacterium | reverse complement strand
GAAATGACGCTGTTTAAGAGGGGTAGTTAGGAAAGGGGGATCACACCAAAAAAAAGAGGGAAAGGAACCGGTGTTAGAGATATTGGTCTAAACTAAGAGCTCTATAGAGCTTTTCTGTCTTGCTGCTCATTGTATCTACCTTCTCGATGGCTTTCTTTTTGCCCGGGATGTAAATCCGAGTAATGCGAATCTTTCCCAGGTGGTCAATGAGTTTTGGAATGCTCATAGGAATATCGAGGTGAATCAGGTCTCGAACCAATAGAGATAAGAGTAAGAGACCGATAAAGCAAATAAAACAATGCCCCCTTATACTGGGGTCCGTGTACGCATACATCGGGCGAATGCTTAAGAACATGGGGTTCTTTAAGAGCTTAAAGGCGTGTTCCACCATATATTGCTGACGATACGCCCATACAACTTCCAACGGTGTGAGGTCGTACCGATTTGTCATTAAGAATGATTTTCCCAAGGTCTGTTCGTACTTCTGGAGCGCCTTTTTATCTTCAGACACCGAAAGGGACAATTTCCCGGGTTCACCGCCGATTTCTATTCGCACCGTATTTTTAAATCGGGTCGTCCCGAGAACCTTAAGGCATTTATCGCGCACTTGCTTTTGTTCTGACCAGCGCGAGGTATTAAGTCGAGTCTTAAAGAAGCTCTCGATCCGCTCGATTTTTTTGTCTAACTTAATTTTAAAATGCTTTGCAGCCATTCTCGCCCGATTTGGATTGTATCCGGCGATAATTCGGCGCTC
This sequence comes from uncultured Hyphomicrobiales bacterium, assembly GCA_964577665.1. Lineage (GTDB taxonomy): Bacteria > Bacteroidota > Ignavibacteria > Kapaibacteriales > UBA2268 > CAYVTD01. The sequence continues at coordinate 360 of CAZOBD010000431.1, read as the reverse complement.
CTTCCCGTAAATCTCGCGCTTAAACTCTTTTACGCCGATATTTTTTCCGTTGGGCAATGATTCCATGGAGAATTCTTCGGCTGGGATACCGAGAATGTCTTTTTGAGTGGAAGGGCGTACGGAAGCAATGAACTCGAAGCCACCCTCATCGATGACCTCAAAGGCGTCTTTTGAAAGGTTCCCCTTATCAAAGGTGAGCGTGATTTTAGAGGGAGACAGAGCCACCTCTTTTATACACGCCTTGAGCTTTTTTAGAGCTGTCTTGAAGTGTGTTGAATCGCTCACGTTTCCGGGATATACCAAGTGAAGGAAGGGGACCCCCCCATCAAGGGCGCAAAATAGGGAAAAGTTCACAAGGTT
>CAZOBD010000430.1:0-1120 GCA_964577665.1 uncultured Hyphomicrobiales bacterium | reverse complement strand
CCCTCTGGGGAGGATTTAGGTGGGGTTCTCTTTTCTATATACCCTATACCCGTTACCCCTGAAAAACACACCCCATAACACCCTCTCCAGAAATATGTTGGGAGTATTGATTACGAAGCGGGGAATTCTATTGTTTGATATTTTATTCAAATTAAGTTAGTTACTGATAATCTCATTAAAAACACTTATAGTTTTGTCTATCACTTCAATATTAACTAAACCCAATCTTCTTTTGACAATATTCTGAGAAATAGTATATATCTTATCTACTCTTATTTGTGAAATTGCGGGAAGTGCTCCATTGAGCATATCATTATTCCCAATCCCAACAGTATATTTTTTATTGCTGAGTTTTGAAGTAATAGCCATCACTATTAAATCTTCAGTTAATCGGTTGTAATCATTTCCAGAAATAACGATACAAGGTCTTTTTTTTGAACTACTAAGATCTGTAAAAGGAATAGGAATTAGCACAATTTCGCCTGTATTATAAATTATTCCAGATTTCATCATCAATTTCGTTATTCCAAAAATCCATCGAGCTTTCTGCTGCCATCAGTAAATTATCAATATGTTCGCTACTACAATCATCGAAAGGTTCTATAAAAGTTATCCTGACGATATATTTCTTATCAACTGGGACATCCTGCAAGGGATTGATTTTTCCATTTTCATATATTCCGTTAATTGCTAACACTCTTTTCTCCGTATTTATTGACCTGTTATATAATTAACGTTTAATAATATGTTTTATTCAATTGATTCATAGCTTTCAGCTCTCAGCATTTCCCTCATTCCTAAGCTGTGCTTGGGAATGTTAATTTTCAATCGAAACAGAGTTTCCCTTGATACTTTCCTTACTAAATCGGAGTTTAGTAAGGAGAGGAACACACCCCTTTAATCCCCTCTCGAGAGGGGAATTTCTAATCTCCTCCCCCTGGGGAGGATTCAGGTGGGGTTCTCTTTTCTACAAATATTTAATCCCTGACGGGATTTTCCACTATCTCATCATCCAAATTATTAATAAGGGGGAGCGAGGTGGATCTCATTTGTTCTTCACATCCTCCTTAATTTTAAGGGGGAGCGAGGGGGAATCTCACAGCAAAGCCCTTTCAGTTAC
>CAZOBD010000429.1:0-1151 GCA_964577665.1 uncultured Hyphomicrobiales bacterium | reverse complement strand
ACATGCCAGCCCTCAGGAGCCAAGCCACGCGGGTCGTTTACCGCATACCAGTTGTATAGTTTTCCGTAAATTTCCCCGTTTGCAGGGTCATTATCGTAATAGCACCATGCGCCTTCATCGTTATCGGCGGCATCCTGCCATTCCTGTGCTGTCTGTGCGTGGGTTATAGGGTCGCCGTTTCTGTAATGTGTAACATCGAGATTTCTCGTTGCCCACACCTGATCGCAGATTTTAACTGTATCGGCATGAGCTATGATTATTTCAAAAAAGGCATCGCTTTGGTCGTAAGTATTTTCATCCTGTATATCTGTTATTTTAATTAAACAGCTATCCGATGGATAATTTGCTGCAAGCCACTTATAAGTACCGGTATTAGCATCTACGGCATTTTGAACCAAAGCCCATGTATCTCCGTCATCTTTTGAAAATTGTATTTTTATGCTGTCTATTCCCGAAGATGTCCAGGTTATTTCCACTTCTTCATTAAATTCAAAGGTTTCGCCGCCATTGGGGTAGGTAACTGTGATGTTTTTTACATCATCAACCTCTATCGACACCCTCGCCCTGCAGTTTTTGCTCGGGGTGTTAGGAACTGTCCAGTCATAGCTTAAGCCGGTAGCTTTTTCTTCTATTAAAAGCCAGTCCGTACCGCCGTTTGTGCTGTACTCTATTTTTACGGTGTCGCCGGGATCCACTCCCTCCCATTCTATTGTGAAAACGCTTCCCGGGCAGAGTGTGTCACTGTTTTGCAAATTCTTGTACTTCACGGAGCTGTTCAGTATTTTAGTTTGTTTTGCGTCTTTTTCCTGTGGGTAGAGCGTGCTGCTTGTTAGGAAAAAGAGAGTCATGAGTAAGAAAATTGTTGTTTTTTTCATTTGTGTTTTCCTTTATTTATTTTAAAAAATGTTTTGTTGTCATCAGATGGACTGCACCTGGCTTCAGATGGACTCCACTTCAAAAGTGGAGTCCATCTTTTTCTCTATTATTTCAATTCCTTTCTGAGCATCCAGATGGACTGCACCTGGCTTCAGATGGACTCCACTTCAAAAGTGGAGTCCATCTTTTTCTCTATTATTTCAATTCCTTTCTGAGCATCCAGATGGACTGCACCTGGCTTCAGATGGACTCCACTTCAAAAGTGGAGTCCATCT
>CAZOBD010000428.1:0-1153 GCA_964577665.1 uncultured Hyphomicrobiales bacterium | reverse complement strand
ATTAAATAACATTTTGATGCTGCTGCCTAAAATACCCTTGTTTCAATTTCGTAAATGATAAATACATGTTGCAATTTTTTTAACTTTTACATCAAAATCATCAAAAAAAATAATGAGATTATTAATACTTTTTCTATTAATCCTGACCACTATCCCCCTTTTCTCTCAAGTGGATGAAGACATCTATGTACCAAAGAAAAAAGACACGGTCTGCTTTCATTACAAATTTCAACCCGGCGATACCATAACTTACCGCTTAACAGCTCAGGACAGCATTGTAATAGACTTCGGCACACCTCTTTTGAAAACCAGATACGAGCTGATACGCATTGTCTGCGACTCCGTAAGCGAAAATGGACATTATTTCATCTCTCAAGAATTGGTTAACTACATTGGAGAGGAGTCCCGCGGAGACATGACCGGCATTCAAAGAACCGATTCGCCCTGGACCGGCAGGAAAGTTTGGTTTGAAATAGATTCGGTCGGCAAAAGATATTCTATTGGTGTTGATGATACTCTGAAAGCGGCTATGTCGCCCGGAGGTCCTTTTCAGCCAAATCTAATTTTTCCTTTTAAAAATGACTGCAAAGTAATTGACGAGTCGTGGAGCTATTCTTCGGAAATTGAACTGCCCGAAAACGGTTTTCCGGTGCCTGTGGTTAATCAAAACACGCTTTTCCGTGCTATGAAACCGAAAGATACACTCCGATATGAATGCAATCGATTTCAATACATCAGAACAGCTCAGGGCGCGGTGGCACTTTTAACCGAAGATACTAAAATCAGAACAAAAACAGTAAATACATCACACGGTATGGTTTTTTTTCACAAAGAGCATTCAATACCTGTCCATTATCACGCAAATATTGAGCAAAAACTGACCATAGAAACTCCCGACAGCGGCATAAGACCCGGCTTTCATTTTACTATAATTGATTACACTTTAGATCAGTACATACCGGCTGAAAAACATAAGGAAAAGTAGTTTTGGGTTCGTTTTTTTTGAAATAACAGATGAAACATACATGATTAGGGAAAAATACTTAAGGGGATGATTATTTGAGAGTTAATGCAAAACAGAGTTTTGAAAGAAAAGCACATTCCCAAATCGGAGTTTGGGAATGAGATGCGAAATATTGAAAAAACGTAATGT
>CAZOBD010000427.1:0-1160 GCA_964577665.1 uncultured Hyphomicrobiales bacterium | reverse complement strand
AAGCGTTGCGTGAAGAAGCCGCCGCCGACCCGCTGGCGTTCTGGGAGAAGATGGCCGGCGAACTCGCCTGGTACAAGCCGTGGACCAGCGTGCTCGACGATTCAGAGGCACCATTCTTCAAGTGGTTCGTCGATGCGAAGAGTCTTGCGGGACCGGCCATCCACGCCGCGCATCCGCTGGGTGTTCCGACGGCGTTGAACAATCCCGATGCCAGCCCCGGACGGGCGAACCGACACCTGGCGCGGTATCTCGTATGCCGCCTTCTGCTTGAAAACACCTCGGCGCGGCAGTTTCCGAACGTCTCGCTCGTTGTAGCAACCGGATGTCCCGTGCGCGGCAGCTTTCTCGAGTGCGACGTTAGGACCGCACGGAGTGCACTCGGGCTGGACCCGGATCGAAGCACATTGCTCGTGACGGGGGCGTCGCAGGGCGCCCGAACGATCAATCAGGCGGTCTGCGAGATCCTCGATGATCTCGCCGAGAAGTGCGAGAACTGGCAGATCCTCCATCTGACGGGCCACCTGGACTATGACCGGATCCGCGCGGCGTACCAGGGGCGGTATGAGCACGCGGTAGTCTTGCCGTTCACGGACAAGATGGCCGAGGCGATCGTCGCGTCCGACCTGGTCCTCTCTCGAGCGGGTGCCTCGACCCTGGCCGAGCTCACGGCCGTGGGTCGGCCGTCGGTCCTGCTTCCCTATCCGTATCATCGTGACATGCACCAGGCGGAAAACGCCAAGGTGCTGGCCGACGCCGAGGCGGCCATCGTCTTGGAGGATCGTATCGACCCAAAGGCCAATGCCGAGCAGCTCCGGCCGATGCTGTCCGGTCTGATGGGCTATTCGGAGCGACTGGACAAGATGGCGACGGCGGCGAAGAAGATCGGACGTCCGGACGCGGCCGATGTCGTCGCCGATCATCTGATGAAGATGGCGGATTTGGCCTGACCGGAGCACGCGGCCGAGGGCGGCCGTGCCACATTGCGTGTGTCCCAGTCGCCCTCGACTGGGGAAGCTTGAGATCTGGGGCGGCGTGCCTTCGGGGCTCACGGCCGAGGGCGGCCGTGCCACATTGCGTGTGGCCCAGTCGCCCTCGACTGGGGAAGCTTGAGATCTGGGGCGGCGTGCCTTCGGGGCTCACGGCCGAGGGCGGCCGTGCCA
>CAZOBD010000426.1:0-1161 GCA_964577665.1 uncultured Hyphomicrobiales bacterium | reverse complement strand
CGAAATCGCAGGGAATCTGCAAGTGAGGTTGCTTCATGGCCGTCTACCTGATCGCGTACGTTTGCATCGCCGTCTTCGTCGGTGCCGTGCTCTACCGCGGCTATCGCGCGCTGAGCATGCCCATCCACCTGCGGTGGGAGATCTACCCCGTCGCCCATGAGAAGGGCCGCGCCCACTACGGCGGATCGTATTTCGAGGAGCTGGACTGGTGGACCAAGCCGCGACCCAAGAGCCGCATCGGCGAGATCGTCGGTATGGGCGAGGAGATCCTGCTGCTCAAGGGCGTCTGGGAGAACAACAGGCCGCTGTGGTATCGATCGTGGCCGTTTCATCTCGGGCTCTATGTGCTCGTGGGCTTCCTCGCGCTGCTCGTGCTTGGCGCGATCCTGCAGGCCGCGGGGGTGGAGGTCTCCGCCGAGGCCGGCGGATTCGGTGCATTCATTGCCGGCGCGACGGTGGTCGTCGGCTGGGTGGGCTTTTTGTTGGCGGGGCTCGGCGCGTTGGCGTTGTTGGTCTGGCGGCTGACCGAGGAGGACGTTCGCGACTATACGAAGGTCTCGCACATCTTCAACCTGGCGTTCTTCGTCGTCGTGATCGGGCTGGCGCTGGCGGCCGTCTCGTCGGAGGCCCGTGCGTTCGCCGACCTCCGCGCGTTCGTGGTCGGGCTGATCACGTTCAACCTCAAGCGCGGGCCGAGCGGCCTCCTCGCCGCGACGATCGTCTTGGGCTGTCTGCTCATCGCCTACATCCCGCTGACGCACATGGCGCACTTCTTCCTGAAGTACTGCACGTGGCACCAGATCCGCTGGAACGACGAGCCGAACCTCCGCGGCAGCCACATCGAGAAGAAGATCCAGCAGCAGCTCGTCAAACCGGTGAGCTGGTCGGCCCCGCACATCGGCGCCGACGGCAAACGCACCTGGGCCGACATCGCGACCAGCCCCGTGTCGGAAGAGAATAAGGAAGAGGAAGAGAAGACGTAACGGGCTGGCCGCTCCGAACGCGCCCCATCCATTGCCCCCAATTGCGACTGCATCCAACGCGGCCGGCGATTTCACGGTCGACCCGCGGCTTGCGCACAACCCGGCTTGTACTTTGAGGCCCTTCTCCGTCGTTAGGGCGGCGTTGGGCACCTGTTCCCGCCACGATTTTTACCATTCA
>CAZOBD010000425.1:0-1166 GCA_964577665.1 uncultured Hyphomicrobiales bacterium | reverse complement strand
CGGCGCGCTTCGCATCATCCGCCACATAGAGCGGGTTCAACGTGTCGGAACCATGCGGTTTAATCATCTGACTCTCCTTGCTTCTCCGATGTGCAGCGATCGAGAGAGCTACTACTATCTGACTGAAGTGGTCTATCGGACCTTCCGATAGACCCAAAGCGTTGTGTGGCAAAACTAACTGATAGGAAATCTGATTCCGAGTTGGGCGGCAGCGCAGGCCTGTGGGTGGAGGGTTTGGGGGGCGGGGGTCGCTTCGAGACTCACGTTGCCCCTCCATCGTGCCCATTCACACCGCCGGCCAGACGCCTTTAGCCCATTTCGCCGGATCATTCTAGTACCCTGTTTCACAAGTAGCACGACTATGGCAATGTCCATGCGTGCCACGGTTGTTGCCCGACCCGCCGGATTAATCCGGCGCGGCCGCGCGGCATCAATGCCGCGGCTCGGGCAGGTAGTCGCGGCATTTCTGAAACGCAGTACTAGCACGCCCCTGGCTCGTGGACCGTCCTCGGGCAACATGGGCGGAGTATACTCCCCGATCCCGACCCGTTCAAGAACGAAACTGAGCATATTGCGCTTCGCTTCATGACTCCCAGGGCAGTTCGGGCTGGTCGATTGCCTCACGACGCAGGTGTTCCAGGAAGTCGGGATCGACCTCGTGGGTGATAGCAGCGTCCGACGTAGGGCTCGACCGTCCAGCCCGGGATGGCGGCGGTGCACTAGGCGGCGGGTCGTGCCAGAGGGCGCAGTGCTCGAAAATCTTTCGGATGGGGTCCGCCTGGTGGCCCTCGACGAAGGCGATGATCTTCATCGTCCCGCCGCACTTCAGACGTCGCAGCGGGTCCGCCTGGTAGATGTGCTTGATGAGCATGGCCCAGCGGCGGCGGTCGGCCCGGGCCGGGGTATCGCTGCCCCGAGGCCGCGGGCATTGTTCGAGCAGTACCCGTAGTAGCGAATGAGGTGCTCAACCTACTGAGCCTGGAGAGGTGAGACGCGCAGATCTCAGTAAGGAGATTGGGACGGAGTCTTTGGTAGGAAAATCAGAAACCGGTCAGCCAAGACCACAAGCTGGCTGAGCGACCCTCAGATCTAGAGCAGCTTCATTTCACCCGTAGCGTATAGCCGGCGTGGCGCATGCAGTTCGCGGCATCCGACGGGGTCACCTG
>CAZOBD010000424.1:0-1184 GCA_964577665.1 uncultured Hyphomicrobiales bacterium | reverse complement strand
TACTTGCGAACCTCGAAGGCCCCGAAGGCCACCAATTGCTTCGACCGCTCGAACCACTGCTCCACGTGCCAACGGGCCATCGCCGCACGAAGGATCTTCGCCACGCCCGTGTTGGCCGAGGCATTCGACACGTAGTACTTCACCTCTCCCGTCTTCGCGTTCTTGGCCACGAGTAGCCAATACCGCCGATCCGTCGGCCGCGTTCGACCGCTGTCCTCCGTCGCCACCAACTGCACCCGCGCCGCCTTGACCTGCCACACCTGCTTGCCCCGCGTGGTCTCTTTCACCTTCACCCGCCGCCAGTCCTGCTCGCGGAACGCGGGGCTGAATCGCACCACGTTGCGGACCTTCTTCGACGCGAACGGACCTTGCAGGCTGTCGTACTTGGGCTCCGTCGGCCAACAGCGGAAGTTGGCCGGCACCTCGCCCACGCTTCGCAGGCCCAGCCGGTCCAGGCCGAACCAGAACGCCGGCACCTTGCCGAAGCTCTCGTCAAAGGTCACCCAGGAGAAGCGAATCCCGTTGGACAGGGCCTCCAGCAGCAGATTGATGCCCAACTCCCACTCCGGCTGATGGTGCACGTCGTCCGGGATGCCCGCTTCCTTCCGCCGCGCGGCATCGTCCTCCCAGCTCTTGGGCAAGTACAACTCGCTGTCAAGCATGCAGCTGAACGGATTCGTGGGGTCGTTGTCGGTGTACAGCAGATGTGTCCCGACCACGCAGTTGTCGATCTTGCCGCTTTCGCCGCAGTACTGCCGCTGCACCCCGGGTGTCTTGTCCCCCTGCTTGGGGTGCCCGCTGGAGTCGATCACCCCGATGGCGTCCTCGCAGCCGTGGCGGTCCGCGACCAGGTGCTGGTAGAGTTCGTGCACACGGTCATGCTTCCACCGCAGTTGCGAGAGGAACTCCTGCAACGTCCGCACGGCCGTGCCGGCGGCGAGGGCGATGGCCTCGACGTTCTTGCGGGGCAGGTCTTCCATCAGGCCCAGAAGGTACGTCCGGAAGTGCTTGAACGTCGGTTCGTGAAAGCACTTACGAAATACCTCGATGAACGCGTTCATCGCCGGTTCCAGGGAGGCCAGTTGTTGGGCATCCATGCTCGATCCTCCAACGGGTTGTCGTTGGAAGACTGCATCGGCGCTGCTGGCGGGGAATCTTGAGCAAATCTAGCGCTGCCGTACTAA
>CAZOBD010000423.1:0-1184 GCA_964577665.1 uncultured Hyphomicrobiales bacterium | reverse complement strand
GAATGCCATGAACTTAAGCCATAACCTATTGCAGCATAGGCACTTGCGGTCGCTTGCGCATTAAAAGGTCTCCTGCGATGATGGTGGTGTGCAAACAACCTCATCACAAGGAGACCATGGATGGTCACCAATATCCGTCGGGCGCTGGCGCAGGTCAAGGACGATCTGCCCCGCTGGATCGAATCGTGGCTGGAGCGGGAGGCGAACCGGGAGGGGACGGGCAAGCTTCGGCGTCGGAAGCTGGATCGGCTGACCACGCTGCTGCTGTTCCTCACGCAGGTGCTTCACGGCAACACCGCGATCAGTCACCTGCGTCATCTGGCGGGGATGGACGCCACGCCCACCGCGTACTGCAAGGCGCGTCGCCGGCTGCCGCTGGGGCTGGTTCAGCGGCTGAGCGAGCGGCTGGCGCGGCGGCTGCAGCGCCAGCACGAGGCGGAGGCGGAGTTGCGCTGGCGGGGGCGCCGGGTGTACCTCAGCGACGGCTCGAGCGGCTCCATGCCCGATACGCCCGAGCTGCAGCAGCACTTCGGCCAGCCGGGTGGGCAGCAGCGGGGCTGCGGGTTCCCGGTGGCGATGATGCTGCTGCTCACCGACGCGGCGGGGTTGATCACCCAGATGCTGGCCCGGCCGCACCGCACCCACGAAGCGAGCCAGCTCGCCTCGCTTTACCAGACGCTGGAGCCCGGCGACGTGCTGGTCTACGACCGCGCCGCCTGCTCCTATGCGCATTTCGCCCTGCTTTTACAGCATCAACTGCACGGGATCATCCGCGCCCACCAGCGGCGGATCGTCAGCTTCCGATCCCGTCGCAAGCACGCCCGGCAGTTGCCCAAAGGCAAACGCCGGGGGGCGCCGCGGTCGCAGTGGCTGGGGCGGCTGGGCCGGCACGATCAGCTCGTCCGCTGGTTCAAGCCCGCTCAGCGGCCGGACTGGATGACCGCCGAGCAGTACGCGGCCCTGCCGGCGATGATGACGCTGCGGGAGCTGCACTATCGCGTCTACCGCAAGGGCTTCCGCACCCGCTCGGTGACGCTGGTCACCACGCTGCTGCATCCGCTGGACTACCCGGCCGAGGAGCTGGCCGAGCAGTACGAGCGTCGCTGGCGGATCGAGACCGACCTGCGGGACCTGAAGCAGACGATGGGCATGGACGTGCTCAAGTGCAAGACGGTGGACGGGGT
>CAZOBD010000422.1:0-1188 GCA_964577665.1 uncultured Hyphomicrobiales bacterium | reverse complement strand
GCTGTAAGTACTGACTTGGACATCTCTTATGCCCCTGAAAGATTGTCTGACTATCCCAAAATCACGAGCGGCTTCACGATGAAGCCTGGGGGACGAGCGGCTCATGCTGACGACCTGGACGACTGTTGCCGCGTGATACCTCTCGTGTATTGCCATTTCGATCCCCGTACATCAGTAGCATTCCCTAACTTCAACGGTGAATGCGCCCTTACCGGCTGACTTCATCGGTGCGGATGTGCCAAGAAGAACGCCGACATCGCGCTCGCAATGGCTGGCTCCAACGGATCGAGCCGCTCGATGCAGCGAAAAGCCTCTCCAGGAGGTGAAGCGGCAGGCAACGATCGGTTGCGATACGCCGCCCGTGTGTCTCGATCCTGTTGCATCGGGCTTTTCTTTGCCAAGATTGCTCTTGCAGGCGTTCGCGGGCGAAGGGGCACGACGCATAGGATCCCCCGAAGTGTGGAACCCTCGCCCCCCAGCCCTTGCACCAGTAACTACGACTACAGCGGAAGGTCGACCAAAGCGCCGACTTGATCCGCGTTTTGGGCAGCACAAGAGGGGGGCTCACGCCCAGAAGCCACTACCTTGCGCTGTAGTGCTAAGCTACCTGCAAGAATGCTTGGACAGTTAGCGAAGCTTGGGTGGCCCACCTCTTCAGAGGTGGGGGACACGAATTCGGCCGGAGATTCGCGCTCCCTATGCGCGAGCGATGGACCCCCACGGCTAAAGCCATGGGCCACCCAGATAGAGGTTTCTTCTGACGCACTGTTCAACCTTTCTTGAAAGCAGCCTAGCGAGCCAAAGCCTTCCTGAGGCTTTCGGCAGGATGGTAGCAGCGGTCGATCCATCGCTTGAGATGGCCATAGTCGATCACGCAAGCCTCCTTCAGGTCGGCCGCGTATCGGTCTCGCCGCTGCCAGTCGGTTACGCGCGTTCGGCTTGACCGGTGGGGCGGGCCTAGCTAGTTTCGCGGAATGGGCCGGGGGCGATCTCGTCCCCCTTGCGGTTATGGTTCGGCACAGGCACACGCTCAGCACGCACGGAGGGTAGATCCATGGGCGGTCTCTTCGGGTCGGTGTCCACGGACGATTGCGTCAAGGACGTTTTCTACGGCACGGATTATCACTCCCATCTGGGGACCCGACGCGGCGGCATAGCCGTCGTCAACGGGTCGGGGTTCGAGCGCGT
>CAZOBD010000421.1:0-1190 GCA_964577665.1 uncultured Hyphomicrobiales bacterium | reverse complement strand
CCGAATTGCGGTGCCGGCAGCGACCTCTTGGGGGAGGCGGGAGGGACTTTTGACCATGTTATGCTGGACCTGGTGATCGGAAAGCACAACAGGCAATTGGTAATCACCAAATACGTCATCCACCGTTACCGGTGTAAGAAATGCGGAAAGGTGGTTAACATGGATTTTGGAGCCTTAAAGAACTGTCATTTTGGTTTTGGGTTTATTGCCACCGTGATGCAAGCCAGGATCGGGTCCAAACAGTCCTATTCAAAGATCTTGGACGAATTTACCCGCTGGATCCCCCGTTTTAACTTTTTAATCTCACGGACGACCATCGTTGATTGGTTTAAAAAATACGGAGCACACCTGGAGGAATTTTATGTCGAATGCGTCCACAAGTTAAAAGAGGCGAAATACGTCCATGCCGATGAGACGGGCTTACCCATGAACGGTAAAAATTGGTGGCTGTGGGTCATCACCACCACCGTATTTACCCTTTTTATCCCCCATGCTTCGAGGGGACACGAGGCGATCGAGGAGTTTTTTGAGAACTTCGAGGGCGTGTTGATCTCGGATTTTTGGGGCGCCTATAATAACCTCACGGAGGAGCAGCAGAAATGCCTGGCACACTTGGTCAAGGACCTAAAGAAACTGGTCATGAAAAGCGCGAAGTCCATTAAGGAGATCAAAAAGCGACTCAAAGAGGACGAGGAGCATAAGAAGGCGGAGCGGGACGGGAAAAAGAAGAAACGGGGGCGCGGGCGTCCGAAAAAGGAACCCGAACCGCTCTCCGAGGCGGAGCGGGAAGAGGCGGCGGAAAAGATGGAACATGAACGGCGAAAAAAGAAACATGCCCTCCTCTTGTACGAGTTTTTCAAGCGGGCGTGGGGTCCCGAAACCGACCCGCTTAGTTATAAGGCAAAAAAGGGCGTCCGTGCGACGGAGGAGGATGCCAAACGCCGGTTGCGGGCGCTAATAAAAAAGATAGAGTCAGAGGGGGAACCGGACCCCGACATTAAGCGAATTATTAAGCGCTTCCGGCGCTACGAGGATTACCTGTTCACCTACCTCACCCATCCCGGGATCCCCCCGGACAATAACGCCGCCGAAAGAGAACTCCGCCCCTTCGTGGTCATGAGGAAGACGAGTTATGATTTCAAGAGCGAGGAGGTTATGGACTCCTTCGCGTTATATCTGTCCTTCCTGCA
>CAZOBD010000420.1:0-1210 GCA_964577665.1 uncultured Hyphomicrobiales bacterium | reverse complement strand
CGGGAGGAGGTGCCCAGTAAAATGCCCGTTGGATTGGTCATTATGCGCTGGAACGAGCGCGTGGGCACCGAGATCCTGGCTAAGTATCCCGAGGAGATCAATATCACCGACAAGACCTTGATGCAAGTCTACAGCACCCACGAGTATAGCGGCGAGGCGGGCATGATCAGCCTCATGGTGGGCTCACTCAACATCGCCTCGTATTACACGGGGCCCGAGTCGGGCTATTACATCCTGCTACTCTTGAACGTGGACGACGACCCCGACGCCTACGAAGGGGGTATCTCTAATGTCGCCCGGACGGTGCTGCAGAACCTGGAAAATGACGCGTACAAGGACATGGTTCCGTCGCTCTTCCAACGGCTCTCGGTTTATCCGACCCTCAACGAGGAGCAGCGGCTTGCCATGACCTATGAGGACGAGATCAAGCGAATGATCATCAAGCGCCTTCGCGATGAGGGCGTGGTCTCTCGCTCGGAATTAGCGGTGTGGCTCAAGGATAAGTACAAGCAGGGGTTCATCGATTTAGAAAGCGTATTCGTGGAGCTCATTAGAAGGGGGATCGTCAAGGAGGCATCGGTCAAAGGGATGCCCTCCTCTTTGATCTTCCTGGTGAACGATATTTTGATGCTCCGACGGCCGCCCACTAATCTCTTGGACGACCCCGCGGACCACGGATTACCATCTCGATTGGTCAGCGATTACCAGGCCGAGTGCAAGAAGTATTTTTCCGATTATCGGTTAAGCGACGAGGATAACTTGGGCGTTATCGAGCTGTTTACCAACCCCCAGACCTATGAGACCTTGAAACTACTCCGCACGGCGATTGTGACCAAGAACGATCTGGAGAAGCTCAAGAAAAAGGGAGTTGAAGACCTCGACGACGTGCTGCGGCTGCTGTGGGACAATAAGATGATCCAAGTCTTTCAAGACGAGCAGGGGAACGAGTATTACGCCCTTCTGACCGATTTCGTGGTCAAGAGCATCTTCCCCAAATATCTGCTCAACGTGATCAAGAAGCAGTACGTACAGAAATCGAAGTCAGACAACGTGTTGGTGGAATATCTGGACGTCTTAGAGGATACATTCCTTGAACTCGAAGAAGCTGCAGAAGCCGAAGCTAAAAAGGTAGAAGCCGAAGAATAACACGGTGAAACGTTTTAATCAAATTTAAACTCTAATTTTTATTTTTTTCTATTAATATTAACGT
>CAZOBD010000419.1:0-1215 GCA_964577665.1 uncultured Hyphomicrobiales bacterium | reverse complement strand
CTAGTACTCTGTCACTCGTCGAGTGATGGGTACAGTTTCCTCAGTTTGATCCTTGCGTCCTCGGTCGTCAGACGCCAGTCGATGCGGGCCTTGGCCTCGTTGCGGCGGCGGGTCCATGCCTTCGTTTCGCGGCCCAGCGTCTCGACCTCGGCGATGCGGCGGTCCAGGCACTGACGCTGCAGCACACTCAACTCGATCTCCGCCATGTTCAGCCACGAGCCGTGCTTCGGCGTATGGTGGATCTCCAGTCGCTCGGCCAGTCGCCGGGCTTCCGCCGGAGCGAACGCTTCGTAGAAGCTGGCCACGCCGTGCGTGTTCAACTGGTCCATCACCAGCACCACCCGCTCGGCGTCGCGGTAACGGCCGTCAAGCAACGCCCGCATGAACTCGGCCCAGTCGGCTCGCGTTCGTCGCGTGGTGACGGCCACCTCACGCCAGCCGGCCAGCGGCTCGAAGGCCACAAACAGGTTCGCCGTGCCCCGACGAACGTACTCGACGTCGTAGCGGGTCCCACGACCCGGCCGGGCGGACGTCACCGGGCGGACCTCGCCGATCAACTGCCGGTTCGTCTCGTCCATGCAGACCACCGGGCGACGCGCCTCCAGCGGTCGATGGTACACCGCCAGGACGTCTTCCATGCAGGCCACGAACTCGGCGTTGGCCTTCGGCGGGATGCACCAGCACGTCTTCAGCCAAGGCTTGAGCTCGTTTTTTTGAGCGTCCGGCGGATTGTCTCGTACGACACCTCCTCGACCAGCCCCAGGGCCACCACGCCCTCGGCCAGCAGCCGCAGACTCCAGCGAGCGTGGCCTTCCGGCGGATCGCCACAGGCCAGAGCGATCAGGTGCGCCTCGGCCCGACCGTCCAGCTTGCGCAGGTACGTCCGCGTCGTCGGCCGCGGACGCAACGCCGCCTCCAGCCCCTCCTCGACGAACCGCTTGCGGACACGCTCCACCGTCGCCCGGCCGCACTCGACCGCCCCGGCCACCTGGTCATCCGTCAGCGCCGGTCCCCGCGGCCCCTCGTCGGCCTTCAACAGAATCCGGGCGTGACGCTGCGCCGACGCCAACACCCGACCTCGCCGCAACTGGGCCTCCAACTGCTCCCGTTCCTGCCGCGTCAATGTCACCCGATACCGTTTCCGCATTCGCCCACCTCCTTGTCACAAGAGCCCAATGCTCCTATCGGCAAGGAGATACCACATCCATCAGGATA
>CAZOBD010000418.1:0-1227 GCA_964577665.1 uncultured Hyphomicrobiales bacterium | reverse complement strand
AATAGGTTCCAACCCGCACACCGAAGCAGCACCGCCAACCGAACACGCGGCGAGCCGCGGGTCCGCAGGCGTCCCATCCCCGTCCGACGCTTCAGGCCGCTGTTGACCGACTCGCCACCCGACCGAATCGCATACTGCTTCCGGAACGCATCCGTCGCCTGCTCGGCACGACGCGACGCAAGACGACGCTGCACCGGCGTATGGCGAAGCACGAACTTGCCGCCCACCTGCTTCACCGGGCACTGCGATCGAAACTCGCAAGACCCACAATCCGAGGAGGCCATCTCCGTCGTCGTCTCGCCCCGCTCCGCATCGTGCCGGCTCGACGTCGGCTCGCACCCATTCGGGCAACGCTCGACGATGTCGGTCTCCTCGTCGATCACGAAATCATCCACCGTCAGGGCGTCTGTATCCTGCGGTGACATCCCGCTTGTCGGGCTCTGCAGGTCGACGCCCCGCTGCTCGGCATGCACCACATTCTCGTCACGCCCATAGCCCCCGTCCGCATACAGCTCCTCCGGCGTGCGATCATACGCCTCCAACTGATCCAGCATCGGATCCACCGCCTCCTGATCCGAGGCGTGCGCCGGCTCGGTATCCACCCCCGTGATCAACTGCACGTCGTTATCCTCGCCGCACGTCTCGCAAATCTGCGCCTGATGACCCGGACCCTTGTGCCCGTCATACGTCGCATCCGGGTCCGACGGGTTCTGCATCACGTCCCCGCCCGTTTTGGCCTTCACCTCCACCCGCGCTTCGGTCACCTCACACTGCTCGGCCAGAACACGCGCCATCGCCTTATAGCTGCTCCGATTCGCAACCGACACATCGTCGCCGAACCGGTTGACCAGGAACAGCAGATCCTCGGCCACCGTCTGTCGCAGTTCCTTGCGAGGACCCTTCACGTCCGCAAACAGCTTGCCCTGCGACGGGGCATACCGATCACGCACTTCGCCCGGCAGCCCTTCATACGACTCGGCGTGATGACGCTTGAGTTGTGTGAGGAACCGCTTGATGACCACACCCATCAGCTTCGTCCGGCCGAACGTGGCCATGTCCGAGAAAATGTGCGTCGAATCCAGCCGCTGACGCGACACATCCAATTCCAACGCCTCGATCAACGCCGAGGTGACCCGATGGAAGACCTCGTCGGCCAGTCGGTTCTCGGCGAACAATGCCATGTAACGCTCCACCGTGGCGTGCGAGAGGCTCGCTTCCATCGGATTG
>CAZOBD010000417.1:0-1230 GCA_964577665.1 uncultured Hyphomicrobiales bacterium | reverse complement strand
GGGAATTCAATGATCTTGCTCCCTCCCCTTGGGGAGGGCAGGGGTGGGGTCTCTTCCGGGTTTTAATTTACATTACTTTTTTTCAATATTTTTCTTCAATATATGGCAAATCTACTAAAAATAATCTTCCCCTTGGTTGATTTTCCTAATCATGGATGTTTCATGTAAATGTATAACACTCAGTAATTCTAATATTTTAAGCATTACCCGATACCTCCTTAATCCTCCCTTATCAATAAGGGAGAAAATAATAGTTCCCCCTTATTTATAAGCCGGCAAGGGGATCTCTAAAATCAAACCGCCGTCCAGCCTCCGTCAACAACGAGATTCGCTCCTGTCATATAAGAAGAAGCCTCACTTGCCAGAAACACAACAGCGCCCTTGTAATCAGTCGGAGCAGCCATTCTGCTCAGAGGAGTTTTTGCCGAATAATTTTCAATAAAATAGTCAACCTGCTTGTTTTCGACGCCTCCGGGAGATAGAGTGTTTACCCGCACTCCGTTTTTACCCCAGTATGCGGCAAGGTAGCGGGTGAAATTAATTACGGCTCCCTTTGCCGTCGGATACGAGGGACTCTTATAAAAAGGCTGCGTACCGTCTGGCATCTGGTAAATATTCTGGTCGGGTCCTACCATACCGTAAGTAGAAGCAACGTTTATGATACTTCCTTTTCCCTGCCTTGCCATAACCGAACCGAACACCTGCGAGCATATAAACATTCCGGTAACGTTTACATCAATCACTCTACGGAACAAATCTAACGGATAATTTTCAAATTTTGACATTTCGGCGGCTGAGGCGGGATTTTCCACCATATCGTTTATCGCAGCGTTATTAACTAAAATATCAATGGAAGAGAACTCATGCAGTATCGAATCTCTTGCTTTTTCAACGGCGGGTTTATCGGTTATGTCGAAACCGTAACCGGCGGCTTTACCCGGAAGAGTTTGAGCAAATTCGGCTGCTTTTTTCAAGTCAATATCACAGACTGCTGTATTTGCACCGGCTTCCGAAAGCGCCCTGCAGTGCTCTTTCCCAATAAGCCCCAGCGCCCCGGTAACAACGGCTGTTTTTCCTTCCAAAGAGAATAGGTTTTTCATTTTTTTCATTTTTTTGTTATCAAAACAAATCTAAAATTTGTCATTGCGAGGAGCGCCAGCGACGAAGCAATCTCCTGCTATTCAGCTAAATCGTCATTGCGAGGAGCACCAGCGACGAAGCAATCTCATG
>CAZOBD010000416.1:0-1241 GCA_964577665.1 uncultured Hyphomicrobiales bacterium | reverse complement strand
AATACCTAACATATACCAAACTTATCAACCGGAGTCAAGCAGAGACTCAGTTCGGTCGATTGCATCTATGCTCAATCCCAATGCACGAATGATTATCATCGACGCTTCGCGCTACAACTTCTTTCCGATGATCGGACTAAGAAGTCCCCTCATGCCGAAGATCGAATGGCACAAGCACCAGAGCCCGCAGACGTGGATGAAGCTGCTGGAACCTATCGGCTTTGTGAAGGAACGCGTAACGTGGTACCAGTACCATGCGACGAGACATCTGGGGCCGCTGGTGGCCAATCGCGTAGTCAGCTTCTTCTTGAACAGCATCTTTCGGTTGGTCGTTCGCTATCCGGGCAAGCTCCATCACCCATTGCCTTAGGTTCGACGACAAAGCATCGCCACCTGTTGCGCTTCGCTCAAGCCCCTAACCCGATCGCGCTGCCGGAGGCGTCCTTTGCTGTATCCGGTGATCGAGATCACTACGCGGGTGAGGCCGAACGAGAAGCCCCCCCGGAGCAAAGAACGAAGGCCTAGTACCGCGTTTCACAAATCGTGCGACTATGGACAGGACCGCACACTACACTGTCGCTGCCCGAGCCGCCGGATTCATCCGGCGCGGCCGCGCGGCATGAATGCCGCGGCTCGGGCACGTAGTCGCGATACTTCTGAAATGCAGCACTAGTGCAGATCACCTACCACCGATCGGTTCGGAAGGGAGACGCCGGGAGTCCTTCCTTGTTCTTCAGATTGGGCTGGGCCACCTGATCCCACGCGAATCGGACGGCCACCGGCTGGGCGACCTCGTCGCTCCAGACCAGGACGCTGTTTCCGTCTTTCTTGGCTTGGGCCGGGACGAACTTCTTGTCGGCGCCGGCGATCTGGAAGCAGGATAGCGGCTTGTCGCCGGCCGCGATCAGTCCGCCCCCGACGTGATCGAAGCGCACGCGTATCTTGTTGCCCTCGACGGCCATCGACTTGTAGAGCGGACCGGAGTAGACTAGGTCCTTCTTGCCATACGTCTTGGCCAGCGCCCAACGTGCCAACCGTTTGCCGACGTCCTGCTTGTTGATCGGATGGATGTCCTTGAGGTCGTGCACGATGTCGACGGTGACGGCCATGCCCGTGTTGGGAATCGACAGCGCCGCGGTCTGCGCCTCCCACATCATCGGCAGCGCAAGGGGGTCTCCCTTGTACTGGAACGGCGCGAGTTGAACGTAATAGAAGGGAAACTCCCCCTGACCCCAGACCTT
>CAZOBD010000415.1:0-1247 GCA_964577665.1 uncultured Hyphomicrobiales bacterium | reverse complement strand
AGGTTTGCCTGCTTTGAAAATTCAAATTTCAATACTAAAATAGTTCGATTAAAACAGCATGGACGACCTCTTCCGACAGTCCCGATTCTATATTTCAATACTAAAATAGTTCGATTAAAACCACTCATATTGGCAAACGCCGCAATGCAGGAATCGGATTTCAATACTAAAATAGTTCGATTAAAACGCTTCTGCAACAGCGATGAATCTCAAAGATTTTGAGATTTCAATACTAAAATAGTTCGATTAAAACCAAAAGAAGCGGATAGTACATTTATATTCCCTTCGGGATTTCAATACTAAAATAGTTCGATTAAAACCTTTCCTCCGTCCAGCAGTCAGGAGGAATCACTGTCGAATTTCAATACTAAAATAGTTCGATTAAAACTTATACGGATTTTATCTTCCCTGCTCCGCATGTGCGATTTCAATACTAAAATAGTTCGATTAAAACCTCATAACTGCTACAGCATTGAAGTTTCTCTGACGGAATTTCAATACTAAAATAGTTCGATTAAAACTGCAACGGACTTCACATAAGGGATAATATCTTCCGTATTTCAATACTAAAATAGTTCGATTAAAACGGAGAAAGAATTATGAATTTGAGTCCGAGCATTGAATTTCAATACTAAAATAGTTCGATTAAAACTGCTGAAAGTATGCTGGATGTAAATAAAACGGAGAAATTTCAATACTAAAATAGTTCGATTAAAACTCGAAATACAGGAAACCCGCTATTATCGTGGCAATAGATTTCAATACTAAAATAGTTCGATTAAAACTCCTGAGTATCAGGATGCAGTTAGGGGGCTTTACGATTTCAATACTAAAATAGTTCGATTAAAACATTAGTTATTAGCAACCATCATCCCGACAAATGGGGATTTCAATACTAAAATAGTTCGATTAAAACAAAACACTTAAAAACTTTGCGGCTTGCAGGAGAATATTTCAATACTAAAATAGTTCGATTAAAACCCGCCAGCCGTTGTAGGTAATAAAATTTACTACTTATTTCAATACTAAAATAGTTCGATTAAAACTTTCAACCGCGCCTACTCCGTCCGGGCTGAGGATTATCATTTCAATACTAAAATAGTTCGATTAAAACGTGTACCAAAGTTGGATAAGAGCATAAATATTTAAATTTCAATACTAAAATAGTTCGATTAAAACTTCCTGTATTTTCTCCTGGCTTTTCGGTCTTGTCAAAATTTCAATACTAAAATAGTTCGATTAAAACA
>CAZOBD010000414.1:0-1267 GCA_964577665.1 uncultured Hyphomicrobiales bacterium | reverse complement strand
ACTTTTGAATCAATGTCAGGCTCACGCAATGACGTTATCATTCAAAATACGGCAACAGACGACAACAGCAACTTTCTTTTCAAGCTGAACGGCTACAATAACGTAACCTTTAGAAACCTTACTATGAAATCAATGAATGCCGATTACAGCAGAATAATTTATATGATGGATCCTTGCAGCGGCATAACTGTAGATAATTGTGTCCTTTACGGTTCAACCGCAGCAGACCCTAAAGATGAGAATGCTCTGATTTATTCTGCTCATCAGGCAAGCGACATAAAAGTAATGAACAGCAGCCTGAACGGCGGCAGCTACGGAGTATTTTTAAACGTACCCGACGGCTACCAAGGGAATAACCTTACCGTTATGGGCAATTCCATCCGCAACATGACCCGCATGGGCGTAATGGCTGCAAACATCGGTAATTCTGTTATCAACAATAACCGTATTACAGGTTCCAGCTTCACTCACGGTATTTATTCCGTAAATGGCACACAAATAACCGATAACATTATCACAGGAGTCCAAGGTTCGGACATGACACCGGATGTAACGGTCGATGAAGCAGGCATTATGGTAAAACATGACATGGGCGGAAGCGCTGTAATAACCGGAAATACAATCCGCGGCAACGATGCCCACGGCATCTATGCCTACGGCGTTGCTAATGCCAATGTAAGTGAAAACGCAGTCAATATTAATTCCGACGAATATATTGAACGCGGCGCAATAACGCTTCTCGGCACCGGCGGACAGGCATCTGCCGTAAACAAAAATGAACTTGATGCTGCAGATGCAAACGGAATTTATCTCGGTATGTACTCTAATGCCACTATCCGTGAAAATCATATCATCGTAAACGGACCTAAAAACGGCATTATGATAGTTATGTCATCAGCCCTGCTCGGTGATAATATGGTCGGCGGAAACGGCAGCATTGCGCTTAACATTGACAATATGTATCAGGGAGGCGAAGGCTATCCCGACGAACCTCTCAACGGCGGCAGTGCAGCAGTAAGAGCATATTATAACTCCTTTGTGGTAAAAGGCGGTATGCCTGCAGTTAAAATAACCGATCCTGCAAACGGTACTACACTGCAGAGAAATATGTTCTATAATATGGGAACAGGCGAAGCGCTCTCCGTAATAGCACCCAACGGAATGAATATGCTCTGTGATGAAAACAATATTTTCACAGACGGTAACTATCTGGCAGATATGGACGGCTCGACAATGACCGATCTCGAGCAGTGGACTACATACACCG
>CAZOBD010000413.1:0-1278 GCA_964577665.1 uncultured Hyphomicrobiales bacterium | reverse complement strand
GGGCAACAACCGTGGCACGCATGGACATTGCCGTGGTCGTGCTACTTGTGAGACACGGTACTAGGGAGCCGCCTTTGCCTTTGCGGGAAGGAGAGCCGTGTACACCGGCTCGACGCCGTCGACGCTCACGGTAACGACGCGATAGCCCACGGGCCTGGCCTTGATCGAGGACAATGAGCCGCCCATGTGCGCCGGAATGCCTTCGAACTCGTCGTCTTTCGCGAACCGGCGATCGCTAACCGAGTGGTGATGACCATCGAAGATCCGTTCCACGCGATACCGCTTCAGCAGGTCCTGGCAGCTACCCAGGGCTGACGCATGGTGGATGAAGAGGAAGATCCGCGATCCCTTCGGCGCGAGCTTCAGGTCGGCCTTGAGCCACTTGGCCGCGTGCTCCGGCAAGGCGCCGGTTCGCCATTGACCACCGGTTCGGGTGTTGAAGTCGAGCCCGACCAGATGCACGCTGGCGTAGGTGAACGACCATCGCAGCGGACCCACGTAATGCGTGTACGCCCCGTAGCCATGCATGGCGTGGTTCTTGTCCCATGACTCCGCCCCCTTTCCCTTGATCCCGCAGGCGTCGTGGTTGCCCGGCGTGCAGAAGAGCGCAATCGGGAAGTCTGCGATGTACGAACCGAACAGTGCGAAGTCGGCCAGGCCTCTCGCCTGCGAATCGCTGTCGGGCAGGTTCACCAGGTCACCGGTCAGCACACAGAACTGGAACCTGTCCGCCTGTCGTGCCAAGGTCTGCTTGAACACGGAGAAGAGCTTGCAGTCCTCCGTGTCGCCCCTCGGGACGTGGCTGTCCGTCCCGTGGACGAACGTAAACGGAACCTCCTGTAGATCGCGGCGGAGTCCGAAGTGCACTTTCGATTCGTCCTCGACGTCCGTGATGCGGAAGAACCACGCCCCGGTCGGCCAATGCCCAGTGGGGATGCTGATCGCCACGAGGGGCCGCGCGCCCGTGCGCCGCAGCGGGTCGGCCTTCGCGTCGATCGCATAGCGACCGTTCGCGTCGGTCATCACGAACGAGAGCGTGTCTGTTACGGCAACGTGTTGGATGCCTTTCTCGCCGGGATCGAGCTTGCCGTTCGCGTTCGCGTCGAGGAAGACGACACCGGCGACATGCTCCGCCCACGCCGCGGTGGGCAGCACGAGCGCTACGACCATGGCGCTCGCGACGAATACACAGTTTCCCATTCTTTTCCCTAGTACGCTGGTCATGGGTGCGACATTTTTTTCTGGCGCATCGTAAATAGTGTTGTATACTTGTCTTAT
>CAZOBD010000412.1:0-1297 GCA_964577665.1 uncultured Hyphomicrobiales bacterium | reverse complement strand
GGCTACTTTTCTTTGAAGTCTTTCTTAGCTCGCCCAATCAGTGCAATCTGCATCATGGCGTCGCGACACGTGAAGACAGAGGACGCAGAAAAGTAGCCTGTCCCCCTTTTGCTACTTCATCGGCACGGGTTTGCCCCGCTCGAGGATGCCGCCGAAGTTGATGTGCCCCCACGAATCGATGGCGCGATCGACCACGCGGATGCGGACCCGCTTGCCCTGGTGCTCGTCCGTCTCGAAGAGCCGCCGGCGGAAGGTGTTCGAGTTGCCGCCCGTGAACCGGACGATCTCCTTTGGCTTGGCGTCCGACCGCTCAGCACCCTCGGCCTCGACGATCGCAACGTACACCTTCTCGGCGTTCGAGCCGCCGGAGACGAAGACGTAGTACGCATCGCACGCCAGCGTGAACGCGGGCGATTCGATCACGCCGGTGCGACCGTCGTCGAACTTGCCGCCGCCCAGCTCGGCCGTGCCGATGAAGTGTTTCTGCGGCGGGGCGAAGTAGTCCCGGCTCGGCTGCGTGAAGACACTCTCGATGTCGCCCGCGACGAGCCGCCACTGCTTGCGGACGCCGGCGTCGTCGAAGTCGAAGACCGGCTTGGCCGCATCGCCCATCCGCATCCAGCGGAGCCTCGCGATCCGGATGCCGTCCAGCTCCCCCGTCAGCGACGCGATGTAGTGCTTTCCCTCGTGGTGGATGATCTCCGGGGCGGCCACCCGCAGGGAGCAGACCAGGTCGTCGTCGTGGTCGATACCGAAGTCGAGCGGGTTCCGCGAGTAGTACACCCAGTTCTTCATGCCGCGGCCGTAGAACTGGTTTCGGAAGTACACGAACTCCCTGGGCCGCACCTCGACGACGTGCGGACACTCGTTCCACCACGGGTGCGGGCCGAGGTGCCCGCCGTAGCTCACCACGCACGAGGGGCTCCACGTCCGCAGGTCGGGCGACGTCCGACAGAAACCGTAGCCCCGACGATGCGGCAACGCCGTGTAATAGCAGTGCCACAGCCCATTGATCTTGATGAGCATCGGGTCGCGGGTGTTCGCGCCGGGCCCTTCGCCGAAGAGGCCGGTCTTGCCGTTGGCCTGGATGACGCGGCGGAACGTCTTGCCGTCCTGGCTCGTCGCAAAGCAGATGCGATTCCAATCGCCGTAGGCCATCCAATACAGCCCCTCGTGGCGGACGACGTGCGGGGCCTGCAAGCCGCCGGCGTCCTCACCGAGCTTCGGGTCCGACTCCATCGCGATGCCCATCGGCCTCCAATCCGCGTCGGTGAGGCGCTGGCCCTCCCAGCGATGG
>CAZOBD010000411.1:0-1300 GCA_964577665.1 uncultured Hyphomicrobiales bacterium | reverse complement strand
GATAACGAATCGCCAGCAGCAGACCCGCCTGGTCCTTCCGCAGGGCGTAGCTCCCCTCGATGCAGGTCGTGTCCTCCGTTCGCAGGTGCAAACCTCGTCCGGCTGACGGATTGACCGTCGCCATGTACTGCACCCCGAATGTCCCGCTGTAACGCTGCTCGAGCGCGACGTTGTCGCTGCCGAGATACGGCGCGCGGGCGGGAAAGACATACCCGTCGCCGGCCGGGTCCTCGCCGAGGCGATACGGACCCACGCTGGGATACGTCAACCCCAAACGGTGCGTGCGCTCGCCGGTATTCCGCAAACGGCCTCGATAGCGGACAGCACCATTTGCCGCGAACCCGACTTCGAGCTCCACCCGAAGGCCCGGATGGTCCTCCAGCTCGTAGACGATTCCGGCAACGTCCGCCGACGGGCCGACCGCCTTGGCCTCGACGCACCGAATGCGCTCCGTTGGGACCGCCTTCCCATCCGTTGTGAACGACAGCAACGGGGCAGACTCCTCGGGTGAGATGAGCTCCCGTTCGGCGACCCGATCCCGAAGCGTTCGAATGCGCGGTGATAACGCCGACTCCAACTCCAAACGGACAAGCGCGTTTTCAAGCACGACCTTCTTGCCGTCCTCGATAGCCACCCCAGCCGCCCCGGCAGCCGGTCGGCTTGACCAGCGCCGGACGACCTTCGGTGGTGCGGACTCATCGAAGCGCGGGAAGAGCGGATCACCCCCGGTCCGGCAGGTCACGGCCGCTACGGCGAAGCCGCCCCGACTCGTGCCGTCGCATACGTCGACCGACTGCAGCATCTTGCCAGGATCCGCGTCCGCGCAGAGCATCTGCGGGCCGGCGACGATCTCGAACTGACCCGTCGTCACGTTGCCCGGGAGGCACTCGTCGACGGTACCGTCGGCATACCTAAGCCGCAGGCGAAAACGGTCGACGTCCTCGATCCTCCGGAAGACACCGCCGCCGTAGACGGCCGCCTGGTCGCCCTGCAGCACGGCCAGCACGAGGAGGAAGACCTGGCTCGTTCGTCGGCCAACCGGGATCGTCAGCGTGGTGTCGGCCTCCACGCCCGTCGCCGCCAGCGCGTGCTCTTCGCCTCGCAGGCGAAACGGCACGCCGTGCGCGGTGATCTCCGCGGTCTCCGGCCAACCGGACACGTGCAGCAGGCTCAACACCGGCCCGGCCGACTGATTGCACGCCGGCCCGATGTCGACGGCGCCGAAACTGTCGAACTCTGCGCCGAGCCGGTATCTCAACACATGGGACAGCGGCGTTGACGGCCTCTGCTTGACCAGGCG
>CAZOBD010000410.1:0-1321 GCA_964577665.1 uncultured Hyphomicrobiales bacterium | reverse complement strand
GTCTAGACGCCTCGTCCAGTATCTGCTGGCGGACGTCGACCGCCCCGTTCGCCGCTGTTGCTGACCGGTTGACCATATTCGTCCTCCAGTCATCATTCTAGCCGTTGTTTCGGCTGAGGCAATAGTCCTTTGAGGGGCAGCTAAGGATTTCGACCGAATCGGCGCTGGTTCACAAGGTGACTGACATGTCGGTTTGGTCACAGCCCCAGTAGGAGTACTTCACCGCGAAAACCGTTGTCCGGGGAGTTTCCTTCGTCACCGCAGGGGCCGTTCGAGATTGTCCTCGGTCTATGCTGACAGCGAAATGGGCTCCTGTCGGCATCCGATCCTGCCGCAGGCTCTCTCCTGGGCCCGACACAGGTCAGGCGGGATGGTGGGTAGCCCAGACGTGCGGGGTTGGCTGACGCTGCCACGCTCCTGCTACCGGGGAGGCTCTCAAGGATGTCTACTCTTCTAACCCCTTGCCCCCCAACTGACCCCAGCGGGACTCGAACCCGCGTTGCCGGATCGAAAATCCGGTGTCCTAACCACTAGACGATGGGGCCTGTCAAGCTCAGCGTATCGTAGCAATGCCGGGCAGAGGTTTCAATATCCTGCGTGCGGACGCGGCTATTGCTCTGTCGCTCGTCAACTGATGGGTGGGTGGCCCATGGCTTTAGCCGTGGGGGACGCGAATTGGCTGCCAGTTCGTGTTCCCCACCTTCTGAAGAGGTGAGCCACCCGTCGGCTTGACACCCATCGAATGAGTTGCGACACAACACTTATGTTTCGGTTGCGAACGTGCTTCGGCTTGAGAACGTCTCGGGCATGGCAAGGCTTTGGGATGAACGGGCGGTTCAGACCCACCGGCGGAGGCCAGGATGGCGTTTGACATGTTTCCTAATGCAGGATACCATCCGATTGATTGCATAGTGCAACATAGTGTCCTGGGATATGGTTGCACGGTGAGATACTCTTGGCAGCCGATTCAGCCTGCAACGTGCGCTAGCATTGGCATAACCATCTGGTAGGGAATAATTAGCGCGTCTTACTCATGTCCGATATGTTTTGGCATGGGTTCTGCTACTGGATTACTTGTGAAGGATGAGTGCGTGATGAGGCTGGCCGTGCCTTCATTTCAGAACCGCGTTTCGCCGGTCTTCGATACGTGCCAGCAAGTGCTGGTCTTTGAGGAAGACGGCGACGGCCGGATAAAGGCCGTGCCGGTCGATCTCTCCCGAGTGGGATCCCTGAAGCGCGCGGAGCGGCTACGTGAACTCGACGTGGACATCCTGCTCTGTGGAGGGATCACGCAGGGGCAAGCGCAGCGGATTCAGGCCGC
>CAZOBD010000409.1:0-1330 GCA_964577665.1 uncultured Hyphomicrobiales bacterium | reverse complement strand
TAAACTCATTTTTGAAAAGTATAAACAGATTAATTCGGTGAGATGTCCGACATTTCAGAAATGTCGGACATCTTATTAATGTA
The DNA here is from genome assembly GCA_964577665.1 of uncultured Hyphomicrobiales bacterium. GTDB lineage: Bacteria > Bacteroidota > Ignavibacteria > Kapaibacteriales > UBA2268 > CAYVTD01. The sequence goes on along the minus strand of CAZOBD010000409.1, from coordinate 1,247 downwards.
ACATAATTAATCGGAGAAAAGGATGAAATATTATTATATATTTTTTTTATTTTTGTTAAATACACAAAATAATTTAAAAGCACAAGCAGGGGAATGGCGAGTTGTTGATACTTTAATTTCAAACAACATGACAATGGGATATGTTGACATAGAATGTGCTGATGATTTGCATTGTATAGCGGTGGCAAATTACGGCGGCATACCCGCACATACATGGGCAAATATTACCACTGACGGGGGGATAACATGGACAGCTACATTGAAAGATACAGAGGTAATTGAGCCTTATTGTATTGCTTATCCCGATACATCCTTGTGCATAATAGGCTGTTTTGATGGGATTTATTTTCGTTCTACAGACAAAGGGTTTACCTGGGAAAAATTTGTTATGGATTCAATTGGTGTTTTGGCTGATATCCATTTTTATAATAAAGATTATGGTGTATTTCAATATTACGATATTTTTTTTACTACTGATGGAGGACTTAATTGGCAAAAAAAAGAAATAAAAGTTCCCAATATACCTGATTCAGTATATTTACACGCAATTTTCGATTTATGGATTGACAGACCGGGAAGAATAAAACTACTTACGAGGTTCAGATATAAGGAAACTAAAGAATTCTGGGGTGATTTTATAACTGAAACTACAGATAACGGCGAAACATGGGTAAGAAAAGAAGCTTGGATTCCGGATAAAACTGAGAAAATGTTTTTCTTTGATTCTTTAAACGGCTTTCTTGTCGGAAGGCCTGGCACAGGCATAGATGGGGTATATAGAGATCATATAGTTGAAACTACTGACGGCGGAGACTCCTGGATACCTAGATTCGATTCGGTTTTTAAAGGCGATTCTTATGGATTAACACAGATATATTTTCGTGACAGAATGCATGGAGCCGCTTTGGGTCCTTTTTACAAATTGCTGAGAACAAGCGACGGCGGTATTACCTGGATTCGTGATTCTGCGTATGCAGAAAGGGTTACCGGTCCTGTCTCGGCTTTTTCTGATATTGCACTGCTTTCTAATGGTGACATTATCGGAATAGAAAGAGACAGCCGGCATATTTGGAAATGCTCAAATTGGGCTACCGATGTAGTAGAAGAAAACATACCGGAAAATAAAAAAGGTATGGTAATATATCCTAATCCTGCGTCGGAGTATATTAAAATAAAAATTGATAGATGGAGTCCATCTTTAAGATGGACTCCATCTGAGCTAATAATCTTCAATTCTATCGGCGAAT
>CAZOBD010000408.1:0-1335 GCA_964577665.1 uncultured Hyphomicrobiales bacterium | reverse complement strand
AATCGTTTCACGATTCGCCGCGCTCCCTGGTGCCGCCGAGCCTTCGATACCCCCCTGCTTCGGCGCGATCCCACGCACGGTCAAACAGGGACTCGCGCCTGTCCGCCTCATTGGTCATGCACTCGAGGCGAGGGCACCTCGCTCACGCGTTTCACGGATGGCCCCGCCAGCGGCTATAATGAAGGGTTGCCGTTTATCCTATGGAAGGCACGGAGGCATTCGATGAGCGACTTCCAGATCGTCAGTGAGCTAAGACCCCAGGGCGATCAACCGCAGGCAATCGGCGCGCTGGTCGAGGGATACCGAGGCGGGAAATCCGCGCAATGCCTGCTGGGCGTGACGGGCTCGGGCAAGACGTTCGCCATGGCCCACGTCATCGAGCAGCTCGGGCTGCCGACGCTCGTGATCAGCCACAACAAGACCCTCGCCGCCCAACTCTACGAGGAGTTCCGAGAGCTGCTGCCGAACAACGCCGTGGAGTACTTCGTCAGCTACTACGACTACTACCAGCCCGAGGCATACATCCCCCAGCGCGACATCTACATCGAGAAGGACGCCTCCCGCAACGACGACCTGGATCGACTGCGGCTCAGCGCGACCAGCTCGCTGATCTCCCGGCAGGACGTGGTCATCGTCGCCAGCGTCTCGTGCATCTTCGGGCTCGGGTCGCCGGAGGACTACAAGGCCAGCGTCGTCGGCCTGCAGGTGGGCGAGACCATCGAGCGCGACCAGCTCCTGAGCAAGCTCGTCACGTTGCAGTACGAGCGCAACGACACCGACCTGAAGCGCGGGGCCTTCCGCGTCCGCGGCGACGTCATCGAAATCCACCCCAGCTACGACGAGGTGGGCTACCGCATCGAGATGTTCGGCGATGAGATCGAACGCCTCGAGCTGGTGCATCCCGTCACGGGCGATACCCTGAGCGAGGAGACGCGCCTGTTCGTCTATCCGGCCGTGCACTACATGATGCCGGAGGACCGCATCGAAAGCGCCGTCGCCTCCATCCGCGAGGAGCTGGAGCAACATCTGTGGAAGCTCAAGCGGCAGGGCAAGCTGCTTGAGGCCCAACGCCTGGCCGCACGAACCAAGTACGACATCGAAATGATCCTCGAGGTCGGCTATTGCTCCGGCATTGAGAACTACGCGCGGCACCTCAACGGCACACCCCGCGGGGCCGAGCCGTACACGCTCATGGACTACTTCCCCGATGAGTACCTGCTGATCGTCGACGAGTCGCACGTGACCATTCCCCAAATCCACGCGATGTACGGCGGCGACCGCAGCCGCAAGGAGGTCCTCGTCGAACACGGCTTTCGCCTGCCCAGCTGCATGGAC
>CAZOBD010000407.1:0-1339 GCA_964577665.1 uncultured Hyphomicrobiales bacterium | reverse complement strand
CGAATATACGCAATTGACGGTCTTACCTCCAATAGGAGCAGGACTCTGTTTGTTATCCGAGATGTGATCAGCGGAACCGTGTTAGGGGCGGCGCTTCTTGATGAACATGATGCCGAGACCATCCGGGATTTCATAAAAACCGTCTTCATAAAATTCGGAAAAGCCGATAAAATGGTAGGAGATGGTCAGACGGGACTTATAGCCGCTATGCGGAACTATTTCAGCGATATTCCGTATCAATATTGTCAGCGGCATTTTTTAAACAACATGGGAAAGGATTTAATGGGGGAGCTCCATAAAACGGTAAAAAAAAACTCGATCGAAAAGGCACTTTAAAACGGGTAAGGGCGTTAAAACTCGCCCTTGGCGAACGATTCGCCGCTTTTGAGTTCCCTCCTATCCTTAAGGCGCTCACCGAGGAGATACTCGACCTGTTCTCGCTCTCCGAGTCCTTATTATCCCGCTCCTCTAAAGACGTGTTTCCCTTCCACCTTAAATACGCGGAGCTCTATCGCGGGCTTTCCCGGGTGCTTCCAACCGTATCCGCGAGGCTTACGGGGGTACGGGGCTTGGTAAGCCGCATCTTCCATGACCTTGGATGTTTAATTGAGGCTCTTGAGGGTTTAGAGGGGATAATCCGCAATATAGTGGGCGACTCCCAACTTTCCGATATGATACTCGACTTGGAGCGGCGATTTGAGGTCTTTCAAGAGGTCAGGTTCATCTTGGCACAAGAGGATAAAAGCGGGGCGGAAATTAAAGGGGAAATCGAGGAGTTCCTGAACTCGCTCAAATCCGAGGGCACCCCAGGAGAGATCTATGAGATCTTGGAAAAACGATTTCGAAGGTATGAGCGCGAGCTTTACATCGCCTATGATGATAAATATGTACCGCGAACGAACAATGACCTGGAAGATTTTAATAATTGTTTGAAACGCCCTATTCGAAAAAGACAAGGCCAAAAAGACTCGTGGTTTTTTATGGAACACCAAGGAGTACCCGCCTCGTATTATCATAACCTGCTATATGCTCCGCATGTGGTAGGGGGTGCCGATATCAACTATGGTCCCGATCAAACTCCCCTCGAGCGCATCGGCGTGTTAGACACGATTTCTATGACCTCCATCATGCGATTAATCAATAGAGATGCTTTATATAAGACCTTAGATAAAAACGAGCGCCGCTACACGGTCCATCGTTGGACGAGAAGATTATTTAAGCGAGGGGTAGAAAAGTGCTTAGCTTCGCTGGATTCCAAGTGGAGATGTCTGATGGAAAGGTTCGTTTTCAAAACTAAACTTATTAAAGGAGGTGAAACTAGCTCATCTTAATAATATTG
>CAZOBD010000406.1:0-1353 GCA_964577665.1 uncultured Hyphomicrobiales bacterium | reverse complement strand
ATGCCCACGGCCGTCCGGCCCGGCGGCACGTCGCGGGTGACGACGGCGCCGGCCCCGATCACCGCATGGTCGCCGACCTCGAGGGGCGCGAGCAGCCTCGCGCCGGCGCCCACGTCCACATCCACAACCTGGCCGGCCGGGCCGGCCGGCGCTAGGGAGGCGACGCCATGGCCAGCCCGCGACGGCCCAACATCCTGTGGTTCTGCACCGACCAGCAGCGCGCGCCGAATGTGGCGTCGTAACGGTTCCTTGGTCCGGGCCTCTCCACACCACCGGACGAGTCCAGAAGATTTTGCGTCAAGCGCGAGGCGATGCTTCTGGATACGCTGGAGACCACGCTCTGCGCGACGCTGGAGGCCAGGGTACCCGAACCCGCCGCAGCACCTGTACCGCCGGGGATGGATGCGCTGCCGGTTCCTGCGGATTTTGGATACAACTCAGGAACGTCGCTACGCCTGGCGCCGGAAGTGAAGCCCACCTGGGGTAGATACTCAGCCTTGGCTTCTCCCGCACCAGCCGCGGCCGCCCGGATTGCCTGCCATGCGGAGCTTGTCGAGGGGTTGTGCTCCAAGGCAATGGCGACACACTCGGCCAACGACAAAGTGCTCCCCGACAACTCGTGCTTCGCGTCCGAGGGAATTGTCTCCGAGTAGTCACGTTCGAGACCCTCTGCTTCGAACGGCTTTGACCGTGATGCGGGCAGTCGGTCGTATTCGCGCCAGGGATCGAGGTTCGCGCAACCGCCGAGCGCGAGGGCGTAGAACACCAAGAGCAACTTGATTCCGTGTTTCAAGTGCAACACATGTACTGCCCTCGAGGCATCGGTCCGTCGGCACGAGCGATCTCTTCCGGGCGTTCGCTTCGGATTGCCGTCAGACGGGCCTCGGCCTCGGAGAGCTCCGCCTCGCAGAGCGCCACCTGTGCCTGAAGCTCGTCCTTCTCTAGCGTTGCCAGTTCCTGTCCCTTCTTGACGGTGTCGCCGATGTCGACGTGGAGGCGCTCGACTCTGCCACTGATCCGGGCGCCCACCTTGACCTCGGCTCCCACCTGGGCACGCACCGCGCCGGTTGCCAGAACCGTCAGAGCGAAGTCCCTGCGGACGACCTGGGCCGTTGCCGGGTTGTCCGAACGCTCTGATCCGCTCCCAAGGCTCCACCAACCGACGCCGGCGGATCCCGCTGCCAGGAGCAGCAGCGCGAAGAGGGTCTTCTTGGTTCTCGACTTGGACTTCTTCTTATCCGGCATTCAGATCCCGGTCATGTGGGGAGGCGGCAGCAGGACTATGGCATCAAGCAGGGCTTCCTGCTCGACGTCGCATGCCCGCCGCAGGCGCAGTCGCTGGGTGTGCAGCCA
>CAZOBD010000405.1:0-1359 GCA_964577665.1 uncultured Hyphomicrobiales bacterium | reverse complement strand
CATAAGCGTTAACTTAAGCAAAATTTAACAAGCTGATTCTTCCTTTGCTTAGGAGAATCCTGTAAACTCTTAGATATAGCACTCCAATTTTCAAGACAATCTCTTAGCCCATATTGAGGGCATATTACTTTTGAAATTAGATGCAATCCGAAACTGTGTTCTCTCCACAGGCATCTATTCTGTGATATATTCTCTTCTAATGGGGTATCCCCATGGGGAAAAAAGCAAGCCTTCATCTATAATGGCTTGTGTTAATAATGCAACAAAAATCTTTCCGTGAAGCCAAGCCCTTGCTGATTCAATACCCTCCTTCGGCAAATGCCCTAGGCCGAAAATGCTTTTTAAATGTTTGAATGTTATTTCAATCTGCCACCTCAATCTATATAATTCTAAAATATCTTCAGATATAATATTCTTAGGTAAATTCGTTAACAAAATGATATATTCATGGTACTTAATCGTTATCGGATTTATCTTCCTTTGCTTCTTTTTTTGTTCTTGGATAGCTTTTTTAGTTGCTTCATGCGCTTTTTCCTTACTCTTTTTCATTACAATAATTCTTACTTGCAAAGATTCATTATTGTTTGTTTTTATTTCTGAATCGAGTTCTAAAACTCTACCTATCTCTAAATCACTTATTTTATCTATTAATTTATAGTTATTACCATTACGGTCATATATAGAATATGCTTTATTCATAAATCTTGTTAAAAAAAAACCGTTTTGGGATTGAATATGCTTCATACCTGCGAACCTGCCATAAGCCCTGTCCCCTATAAATAGATCATTTTTATTTATGTTAAAGTTTTTAAAACTTTCTCCAACATTTTTCCGTGTCAAAAAAAATTGATCACATTTTAATCCAAACAATTCTATGGAATAATGGAGCCGCCAATCTGTTCCAGTACTTCCAGGTTCAGATATAATAGAGGCATCCACACTTTTAATATTGTATTTCTGGTATTGATGTGGGGGATATAATACAATTCCCCTTAATGAAAGCAACTGATTACTCATCCATCTAAACCATTCCGAAGAGCTAATCAATCTTTTCATCAATGCAACACTGCTAATATCAAGGAGATCGCCTTGCTTTGCCCTAGCGACAGTTTCTTTCAAAGAACAATTATCTGCCAAATGAATTAACAACACTCGCAATAAATCTTCCGGCGATTTGATTTTGCGAGAGCGCTTAATAGCTCCTAAGCTATATGCCATGTCTTCCCATCCATCAGGAAAGAATTTTGTTAGCAGATGCCAGTCGTTAATATATTGTGTGTATTCCATTTGCAAATATAATCAAAATAATTATAATTTGCAAATCTTAAGTTAACGCTTATGGGATTTAGGGGTGTGTTC
>CAZOBD010000404.1:0-1366 GCA_964577665.1 uncultured Hyphomicrobiales bacterium | reverse complement strand
ACTCTGTAAATGAAATTATTAACCATAAAGTCTATATGCTTTCCACGGCTCAGGGAAGAAATTCCGATATGATAGTCAACCTTGAGGACGCACCTATAACCATGTCGGAGGAATACTTCAGTAAAATAATCGAAGAGATAATTGATAATGCGCTGAAATATTCTGAAAAAGGAACTTTTATCAGAGTCAATTCTTATATTCAAGAAGCATATCTGGTAATAGAAGTTCAAGACGGCGGCAGGGGCATGGACAATGAACAGATAAAGCAAATAGACGCCTACATGCAGTTCGAGCGTAAAGTTTACGAGCAGCAGGGCTCAGGCTTGGGTTTAACCATAGCTGTGAAACTGCTCGACCTGCACAGCGGCGAATTTAATATAAACAGCGCCCCCGGCAAAGGCACTAATGTAAGGATTAAAATACCCATAGCAAGAGAATAAAAAATATTCTATTCTCAAAGAAATTCTGAGATAATGCCCGCTTTTTTAATTAAGCAAAAATATCATTAGGCATGTAAGGATGTGTACCTTCCACAACTTCACAGCCTGCTTTGTTTACAATCTTTGTGATTATCTCGTCGGCATAGGGACAGTGATCCATCAGGCAGGGAGCAATATGTACCTTTGTGGGCTTTTCGTTCATAGGCATATTCCACAATTTTACCTGAGCAAGACGAGTTACAACGGATGCGCCGGGGCAGTCGCCGCAGTTTAAAATGCCCATAAGCTCGGCGCCGGTGTCTTTGTAAGCCTCGAAAGCGCCTTCGCGGCGGTTGAACCCCACCATGCAGCGCGAGCAGCCGATACATACGTCGTTCATTGTTTTTTTACAGCCGACTATTAATATTTTTTCCATGTCGATTATCCTTTTTCATTTTTATAATTATTTTTGCAACGAATTAAAAATATAAAATAAATCGTCAAATGTCAATAATTACTCTTTTCTGTAAAGCCATTCGCTGTCGTTTTGTTTTTTGAAGCCCACTTTCTCCCAAAAGCCTATTGCGGTAACGCGGACGCGGTCGGCGACAATCGTGCCCCAGCGCTCTTTTGCTCTTTCGACGAACTCTTTCCCTATGCCGCGGCCCTCAAACTCGGGAAAAACATTGATGGAATAGATTATCAGCCGGTCATTATCTATTTTGCACCGCGCTTTGCCCACCCTGTCCCCGTCGAGACTTATATTTGCCCAGTCGTAATCCGAATGCTGCTCGTTTTTGGGTATAAAGTCGATTTCAAGTCTTTTTTGCATTGTTTCGCCGCTTTTTTGCAATTTATCAAATGGAATTTATGAAATATTTTTTTAATATAAAACACTTTATGAAAGAAAATAAACAGATGAAACGACCATGATTAGGTAAAATCAC
>CAZOBD010000403.1:0-1369 GCA_964577665.1 uncultured Hyphomicrobiales bacterium | reverse complement strand
GGTGTTATCTTTGTTTTAGTTGAAAAAGACAATAAAAAAAAAGAGGTTCCTTGTTAAATTTGTTAATTTAATAAAAAGCCAAATTCATTAACTAACAGAAAGGAACCTCATGGCTAAAATAAGTGAAAATATTGAGAATATCAAAACAATTAATGAATTGCTGTCAGAAGACAGAGCAACACAGTTAGCAATAATACAACACTATCTGAAAGTAACACAATTATTTATAAATCAGTTACTTCAAGATGAAGTGAGTTCTTTGACAGGAGAAAAATATTCGCGAGACAAGCCTCACAATGGTCAGTATAGCCGCTGGGGCAGTAATCCCGGCAGTGTAGTGATAGGTAAGGAAAGGGTTCCGATAAAGGTGCCGAGGGTATATGATAATGCCAACGGGAAGAATGTAAGCCTTGAGAGTTACGATCACTTACACCGTTCTGAACCAGATGAGAAACAGCTGTTAAAGAGTATCTTGCTGGGCTTAAGCACCTCGGATTATGGCGGAGTAGTCAAATATTTTATGGATGGCTTCGGTCTAAGCCGCTCAAGTGTAAGCAATCATTTTATAGAGGCAAGCCGTGAGGCATTGAAAGAGTTCGCCGAAAGAGACTTAAGGGGCAGGAATTACCTTGCGCTGATGATAGACGGCAAACATCTAGCGGGCGAGCAAATAGTCATAGCCCTTGGCATAAGCGAGGATGGAGAAAAAATCCCCTTGGGTTTTGTACAGACGACAACGGAGAATCACCTCAGCGTCAAGCAGCTGTTAAGTGATATAATAGGCAGAGGCTTTACATTTAAAGACGGCTTGTTATGCGTAATAGACGGTTCAAAAGGCTTGCATAAAGCAGTGGTCGAAGTCTTTGGTAATGAAGCAGTAATCCAGCGATGTCAATGGCATAAACGCGAAAATGTACTCAGCTATCTAAATAAAAACGATGCAGAAACATACAAAAAGAAGCTGAATGAAGCTTATGCCACTGAGGAGTACTATGCAGCCAAAACAAAACTCATTGCGATATCGGAAGAGCTGAAGCGGATAAACATCAATGCTGCAAGGTCTTTACAGGAAGGACTGGAAGAGACGCTAACCATCCACCGCTTGGGTTTGAAAGCAGAACTGGGCAGCAGTTTTTCTACAACAAATATAATAGAAAACCTGAACAGCCAGCTTAGAAAATACATCGGCAGGGTGAAATACTGGAAGACCTCGGATCAGCGCCAGCGATGGGTAGCAGCAGCGTTGATGCAAGTAGAACAGCGTATGAGAAGAGTTTATCAAAATGACAAACTGCGTATTTTGCAGGAAGCCTTGAAAAAAGAAACAAAGAAAGGAACCTAAAATTTCAACTAAAATTTGGAAAAGTCC
>CAZOBD010000402.1:0-1373 GCA_964577665.1 uncultured Hyphomicrobiales bacterium | reverse complement strand
CCAAACTCCGATTTGGGAATGTGCTTTTCTTTCAAAACTCTGTTTTGCATTAACTTTAAAATAATCATTCTCTTGGGTGATTTTTCCGAATCATCTCCGTTTCATCTGTTTATTTTTTACTATCCGATTCAGATGTCCAACATCTGGCAGATGTTGGACATCTTTTTCCTTCATACTGTGCATCCCCTCCACAAGAGGGGATTAAGGGATGTGTTCCCCTAACGCGAGATTCTGAAACAAGTTCAGAATGACATTATAGAAGATTCTTAAAATATTTCAAAGAACTCTCGTTTTGCTAATATCAACCGTCTTTAATTCATCTAGATTGTTTCTGTACCAGTTTACTCCTGCGTACTTTTCGTTTATTTTATAAATTTCCGGTTTTTCCTTTAGCAAATTTAATATATCCTCAAGAGAAAATATTGGATTTTTCGGATAAAGCTCCTCATATATCCTTTTAATAAACTCATAATCTTCCTGATAGTCTATTGTAAACCTGTGGCTCATGGAATAATCCAGACCTGTTTCCCACTCAACATTACCGATTCTGAACTTATCCGTATTGTCCCATATATACGGTGTGGTATGCTCGCGTTCATGCTCTTTTTTTGCTTCCAGCCATGCTTTTTTCAGAACTTCCATCGGCATTATTTCCACATCGTTTCCGTCGGGATAGCCAGCCGGATGAAGATTGCTTACAAAATCATATTTATCCTGATTTTCTCTGTAAAAGCGTATAACTTTATCGATAATGCGCGGGTCAATAAGCGGACAGTCAGAAGGAATTTTTGCGACGGTATCCGCATTGAATTCTTTTGCGGCTCGGTAGTGGCGGTCGAGCAAATCTGTCGGATGCCCGCGGAAGAATTCGAAATCATTCCTTTCGCAAATATCGACAACGGCATCATCCTCACTGTCAGTGGTGGTGGCAACGACGCAGTCGAACTGTTCTTCTGCTGCTAATATGCGTTCCATCTGGCGGTAGAGCAGGGATTTGCCGAGTATCGGCTTTAATATTTTACGGGGTAGTCTTGTCGAGCCTGTTCTTGCCTGAACAACTATTACTAATTTCATTGCGATTTAAAATTTTTCTTTTTTCTTCCGAACGACTGTATTTTTTGCGGAGTCAATGCTATTTTCAGCTTATTGCCGGTTCTGATTCTCCGGGTTTTGAAAGTCTTTTTTTTCTCCACGTGGTTTTGACTTAAAAGGTCTTCAGCTTCTTCGGCAATATTTTTAGCAGATGTGCCGCCGTTCTGTATAGGCGAAAGCTCGCGGAGCTGGTCTAAATCAAAATCGGAGTAAACTTCTTTGCCGAGAGCTATGCCCGTGTAAACCGTTGTGGAAAATTTTGTTATAAGCACGTCGCAGTT
>CAZOBD010000401.1:0-1378 GCA_964577665.1 uncultured Hyphomicrobiales bacterium | reverse complement strand
GTAGCCACGGGCCAGCGCAGCGCCGCCGGTGGAACGGTCACATTTTGGATACCCAGTGCACCCGCAGGGGCACAGGACGACTCCGTGCCGCCCATCACCGCCCGAACCTGATCACCGTATCCGTGCCATCCACATGGCGTCGCCGGCCCCGCCCCTCCGCGGTGACGACCTCGTAGCCGCGGCCCTCAAGGCGTTCCTTCAGTTCCGAGAGAAAATCAACGTCATCGTCAACAACAAGGACCTTTGTGGACATGCCTTAACCTTCCGTATCGATCAGACCAGCACCTCTCGTCTGGCGTAGTGCGTGTGCAGCAACGCATGGCTTCTCTCGCCCAGCGGATGACCGAGAAACTCCTCATACAGCCGCCGGACCGACTCATTACGGTGCGACGTTCGCAGCGGCTCGTTCTCATCGATCGTGTACAGCCACTGCATCCGAGCCCGTATTGCCTCCAGGTTGGTTCCCGACGGCTGTCCCCCACCGGCGATACAGCCGCCCGGGCACGTCATCACCTCGATGAAATGAAGGTCGTTGCGACCGCGACGGAGTTCCTCCAGCAACCGACCGGCGTTGGCCAGGCCGCTGACAATCGCGACCCCCACTTCCAGCCCGTCGATGTGGAGGCGAGCTTCCTTGACGCCTTTCAGCCCCCGTGCCGCTTCCACGTTCAGGTTCTTCAGCTCTCTGCCGGTGATCAAGAAGTGGGCCGTGCGGATGGCCGCCTCGGCCACCCCTCCGGTGCCGCCGAACAGCTTGCCGGCGGTGCTTCGCTCACCGAAGGGCGTGTCCGCGTCCTCAGGAGTCAGAGCGCAGAGGTCGACACCCCGCATCCGGATGATCCTTGCCAGCTCGCGGGTGATCAACACCGCATCCACGTCGGGTGTCCCATTTCGCATCATTTCCGGGCGCTCCGCCTCGAACTTCTTCGCGGTGCACGGCATGATCGACACGCTGAAGACCTGGTTTGGATTCAGGCCCTCGCGCTGAGCGAAATAGCTTTTGACGATGGCCCCCATCATCTGCTGCGGGCTCTTGCACGTGGAGAGGTTGTCGAGGAAATCGGGGTAGAACTGCTCGACGTATTTGATCCAACCTGGCGAGCAACTGGTCATCATCGGCAGCGTCTTGCCGCTTGTGATTCGATCGACCAGTTCGGAGGCCTCTTCCATGATTGTCAGGTCTGCCGTGAAGGCCGTGTCGAATACCCGGTCAAATCCGAGCTGGCGCAGGGCGGCGGTCATCGGGCCGCATGCCACTGGCAGACCGCGCGGCAGGCGAACCCCCGGCCGGGTCACAGCTGTTGTTCCGCCGTATGCGCGGCGTGGGGGACACAATATAGCGGAATTCGCTTGACGGCTTTGGTGATCGCGTAATAAG
>CAZOBD010000400.1:0-1385 GCA_964577665.1 uncultured Hyphomicrobiales bacterium | reverse complement strand
GAAAAACTTAAGACTCATTCCCAAACTTCGTAACTCGCATCTCATTCCCGAACTAAGATTTGGAAATGTATTTTTCAAACGAAACTCCGTTTCGCTTGCAGTCAAACAGAGTTTGGATAGGATGAAAATTATTGTTTTGAAAGCAACTTGGTATTTCAAAGCAGGGCTTATAAACTAAAAAGATTGAAAAAATGCCTATTAAAACGGCGAAGATCCTAAAAGCTGCAAACCAAAAAAGTAGATTCGAATAAAAATATTGAAACATCGAAAAAAAATTAAAAATAAATTTGCATTTTGCACGTATGTTCATTATATTTGTAATGAAACAATTTTGAAATAATAAAAAAACAGATGCCCAGACCTAAAAAAGAAAGGATTGTCCACCGTCCGCCGATTTTCAGCGAATACAAACCGGTGGGCACCGGAAAGAGAATGCTGGATAAAGTGCTGCTGACTCTTGATGAGTATGAAGCGCTCAGGCTGGCAGATTTTGAGGGTCTTTCACACGAAGAAGCTGCGGAAGAGATGGAAGTTTCACGATCTACATTTACGCGTCTCGTGGAAAAAGCAAGACAAAAAACATCTGATTTTTTAATTAACGGAAAAGTACTCGCAATTGAAGGCGGAAACATACATTTCAGGAGAAATACAATCAAATGTCTTAATTGCGGGTATATGTTCAATATAAATATTGACGCCGAGTTTGCCCAATGTCCGCAGTGCGGCTCGGAAAATCTTGTGAACCTTGCCGGCGGCTTCGGTCACGGCAGATGCTGCGTCAATAGAAATAAAAAAGGAGGTAAAAATGCCGGGAGGAGATAGAAGAGGACCCCTCGGAGAAGGTCCGATGACAGGCGGAAGAAGAGGTTTCTGCGCCGGATACGACGTGCCGGGTTACCAGAATGCCGGATACGGTTTTGGCAGAGGACTTGGAAGAGGCTTCGGCAGAGGACTCGGAAGAGGCTACGGATACAGAACCGGAGGTTACGGAAGAGGTAATTACGGAGAAGAGCCGCAGGCAGAATCTCTCGTCAGCAGAGAACTGAAGAGCATAAAAGATATGCTTTCGGGACTGCAGGAAAAAGTGCGGAAACTCGAAAAAGAGGAGTGATTCCGCATTGAAAAATTTCTCCTTTCCCCGTATCTTGAAGGTTTTAGAGTATTATCCCCTATAAAGTTACTCATTACGGGGGAAGGGGGATTTGAGTTAACTTTTGAATTGAGAACGTAACATTATAAATTCTAAAACAATATGTACGGACTGTCTCGTTTGCCTAAATAAGGCTGTTTTAACAGTAACTGTATATTGTTTTTAGAATTACAAAAAGAAAGGAATTAATTATGAAAAACACAGGACAAGGCAAAGGACAAGGACAAGGACAAGG
>CAZOBD010000399.1:0-1389 GCA_964577665.1 uncultured Hyphomicrobiales bacterium | reverse complement strand
ATCTCATTCCCAAACTCCGATTTGGGAATGTGCTTTTCTTTCAAAACTCTGTTTTACATTAACTCTCAAATAATCATCCCCTTGCGTGATTTTACCCAAATCATGGCTGTTTCATCTGCGTATCCTTTACTTTCCGCTTCAGATGTCCAACATCTGAGAGATGTTGGACATCTTTTCCCTTATCCTTTTACTTTTTTCCTTACTTTTCCAAGGAATCTCTCGGATGAATATCCCCATAACGTGAGACTCCTTCATTCTGCTTTGCTTTCATCCGAAATGACATTCTTAAAAAATCATTTTCTATGGATTAACGGGCACATAACCAAGCCCCGTTTTTTCATCAAATCCCAGCATAAGATTCATATTTTGAACAGCCTGCCCTGCAGCGCCTTTTACGAGATTGTCTATAACGCTGACAACTATAATCATTCCGGTACGGTTGTCGAAAGCAGCATATATATCGCAATAGTTTGAAGCCCTGACGTCTTTCACAGCGGGCGGAGTTTCGCGCACTCTCACAAATGGAGCATTTTTATAAAATTCTTCGTACCTTTCTCTCAGTGAATCATCATCGGTATTTCTAAGAGGTTTGGCGTAAATCGTCGATAATATACCCCGGTCAACGGGCAGCAGATGTGGTGTAAACTGGACTATTGTATCTCTTCCGGATATTCTGTCGAGAATCCTCTGGATTTCGATAGTATGCCTGTGATTTTTCAGCTTGTATGCTTTGAAATTATCATTAACATTTGAAAAATGCGTAGCTGTTTTGGCTCTTACGCCTGCGCCGGTTGTTCCAGACTTTGAATCGACAATAATATGCAAGGGGTCAACAAGTCCGTCGGAAAGGAGAGGAGCCGCTCCCAAAATGGCGCTTGTCGGATAGCATCCGGGATTTGCAGCGAGCCACGAGGCTTTTATTTCATCCGCAAAAAGCTCCGGAAGACCGAAAACCGCTTTTTCTATGCCTTCGGGAAAAACATGATCTATTCCGTACCATTCTTCATATAATTCTGCCGTATCAAGACGAAAATCACCGGATAAGTCAACGATTTTAAAAGACATATCTTTAAAAGTTTTTGCAAATTTCATAGACACGCCGTGCGGCAGAGCCAGAAAGGCAAGGTCAAGATCGTAATTTTTGACATTCTCCGCCGAATAAAGTTTCTGGTCTGCAATTCCTTTGAAAAAAGGATGCACATCGGAAAATTTTTCTCCGGCTCTGCTCTCCGAAGTAATTACGGAAATTTCCGCTTCGGGATGATGCGTTAGAATCCTTACAAGTTCCGAGCCTGTGTAGCCTGTGGCTCCTATTATTCCAATTTTCTTTTTCATTTGTTTCATCTGTTTATTTTTAGCCCCACCCTAACCCTCCCCAAAGGGAGGGAA
>CAZOBD010000398.1:0-1393 GCA_964577665.1 uncultured Hyphomicrobiales bacterium | reverse complement strand
GCAAGGACGAGGTGATCGCGGAGATCACGGCGGACTACATCGCCGCAAAAAAAAAAGGTTCAAGGCCCATTTCCGGGGAATGCGGCTCGGATTTTCATGAAGAAGTACGCATCGTCTCGGAAGCCGTAGGCCATGCGTTTGATGACTTTGATCTTGTTGTTGATCCCTTCGAGCAGCGAGGTGTGCAGGGGGTAGCGACAGTGAGACAGCACGCCCTCAATGCGTCCGCTCAGGTTCCTGGCGAACTTCTTGAGTGGCTCAATCCCGCTGCGCATGGCCCGGTCGTACCACCCCTGCCAGAAGCGTCGCGCGGCGCTCGGGGACTTGTAGTCCCACAGGTGCTTGAGATCCTCCTTGAGTACGTAGACCGTGGCCAGGGCGCGGTTGGCCTTGAGTAACTCACTTAGGCGCACCCGGTCCTTCTTGCGCCGGATGTTGTGGCGGTTGCGCAGCAGGAGCCAGCGCGAGCCCTTGACGACCTTGCGCGCCGGTTTGTCGTCGCGCAGGCGATTGGCCTCGTCCACACGCACGCGGTCGACCACCTCACGCCCATACTTCGCCACCACATGGAACAGATCGTAGACGATCTGCGCCTTCGGGCAATGGCTTCGCACTTCCTCCTCGTAGGCCGCATGCATGTCCATCGCCGCCGCCTCAATGCGCTCGCATCCAGCCGGGCCCAGCGCCTCAAAGAACGGCCGCACATCCTCACGGCCGCGCCCGCGGCCCACCCACAGGACGCGCTTGCTGCGGGCTTCCACCACGACCGTGGCGTAGCGGTGGCCCTTCTGGATGGCAAACTCGTCCATCACGATCTGCTCGACACCCGAAAGATCCACTGGCCCCAGCGTGCGCTCCAGGTAGCGCTTGTCCAGGCGTTTGACCGTCTTGCGGTCCAGTCCGTAGTACTCGGCCACGTGCTTGATCGGCAGAATCTTGCACATCCGGCCCACACTCTCGGCCAGGCGCCGAGTGATCCGGTCGTAGGGCTCCAGCCAGGCCAGCGCCTCCAACTTCGGTCCGCAGCGGGGACAATGGACCCGACGGCGCCACACCAGCAGATACGTCTGAGCACCCAGAATCGGCAGATCGCGAACCCAACGCTCGGCCACGTCGTGCAACCGATCCGTCCTGGCGCCACATCCGCTGCACTCCATCTCGCCCACCGGCTCGGCCAGCAGCTCGATCCACACTTCCGGGCGCGGGCCATTTCTCCCTGCCTCGAAGCGCTGACAGCTCCCGATTCGATAACTCTCCCACTCTCCCAGAATTCTGCTATGATCGTCCTTGGACAACGGCGTTCACCTCCCGGTCGTGGAGTTCTCAGCAAACACACACTACCGGAACACGCCGTTGTCCACACCCACTACTCCCCGCAGATGGGACAAGAACC
>CAZOBD010000397.1:0-1400 GCA_964577665.1 uncultured Hyphomicrobiales bacterium | reverse complement strand
TCAGAAAGAACATATTTGCAAAAGAGAGCGGTACTTACAGCGTTATTGCAACTTCTTCGGCAGGATGCTCGGACACGGCAAGCATTGAAATCACTGTATATCCAAAACCTGAAGCTGAAATAACAGCAAGTTCTGATAGTTTCTGTGAAGGGGGCAGCGCAACCTTAACAACCGAGTTGGAAGGCATGACATATCTTTGGGATAATGGCGCAACTACAAGAGATATAGTCGTTTATGATGCGGGTGAATATAAAGTTACAGTAACAAATGAACACGGCTGTACCGATTCGGCAAGCATTTACATTGATGTTTACGACGCACCGCCGATAGAGATAAGCGGAAGCACGACATTTTGTTTAGGTGAAACGACAGTTTTAACGGCAGAGGGCAATTTTATTAAATATTTATGGTCAAACGGCGAAACGGGCAGGAGCATAACGGTAAATACGGCTGGAAGATACAGCGTTCAGGCATGGGACGCTTCGGGCTGTACGGCAAAAGATTCCGTTTTCGTAACCGAAATTGATATGGAAATTCCTGAAATAAGCGATTATGATTTCGGAACTATTGAATGTGGCACGGAACTTACTCATACTATAGAATTTACAAATCAAAATGAATTTCCGATAACTGTTTTTGAAATTAAATTTGAAAATCAATTAAATGAATTTTCTTTATCAGCTTCTCAATCTATACCTTATGTACTTAAATCCTTAGAAACAATAGTATTTACTCTTTCTTATACCCCAGATACCGAAGGATTACAAGAAAACACTGTACATATTACAATATCAGAGCCTTGCGAATCAGAACCATCATTTAAAGTAAGCGGCAGATGTACCGATGAAAGTATAGAAAAAAGCAAGATTTTAGTGTTGCTGCCCGAAAGAAAAACAACACCCGGCGATACACTCTGCCTGCCTCTTAAAATAAAGCATTTAGAAGGAAACAATCCCGTATCATTTGATTATGACGCATCCGTAAGATTTGAAGCAGAAGCGTTTTATCCGAAATCTCCATATCAGGGATTTATTCAAAATCAAGACAGAATAATTAACCTAAGCGGCGTTATCAGCTTAAATCAAAATGAAGAAAAGATTTTAGCCAATATCTGCGGCATGTCTCTCCTCGGCACAAAAAAAGAATATCCTTTAATCATCGAAAAATTTGAAGTAAACGATACTAACATCACAGCAGAAAAGCAAGACGGTTTATTAGAAATAAGTGGCGTTTGTGCTCAACCTCTCCGCGGCGTTCAGAATTTTGAACAGACCAGTATGTTTATACAGCCTAACCCAGCAAAAGAGAGCCTGAATATAACTATCCAAAGTGAAGAAAAGGGCAGCTTCAAACTCAGCATATTCTCCGTAACCGGCATGGAAATTAAAGCAATGAACTGG
>CAZOBD010000396.1:0-1404 GCA_964577665.1 uncultured Hyphomicrobiales bacterium | reverse complement strand
GGAGGGCAGGGGAGGGATATTCCCAAAACACTCAAAAAACATCCTCTTGTCCCCCTCCCCTTATTTATAAGGGAGGGCAGGGGAGGGATCTCTTAAAATCTTCTTATTATAAACCAACTGCTTAGCGCAACGACCATAACAATCAGCGCTGCCATCAGCCACGTCGGCAAAATCGGTATTGTGCCAATGTAAGTAGATGTACCTGAGCCAATTGAGAATGTCGAGCTGCCTTGGTAATTCTTAACCATATAATATATCTCTTTAGCATTTTGAATGGTTCTCTCATAAACAAAAGTCTCCAATGGGTTCAGACCAGGTGTTCCGTCTTTTTCTACAAAAGCCTGATGTTCCCCGCCGTAGAACCAGCCATCACCATCCTGCACTTCAGATTCCTTGTAGGGACCAAACAATAATTCTCCCATCCTTTGTGCTTCTTCTTGAGGATTTAATACAGTCCCCCCCTCCTTTGTTAAATTCATATCAAACTTCGTATCTAATGGGTTCGTTGATTTTTTAGGGGGAATAGGCTTAACATTTACTTCAACCTTTGAATCGTTTAGATTTTTATATGAAAATGGAGTGGATTTATTATTTGCATCTTTGAAGGGAAACGAAGCGGTCTGCCCGCTGCCTACATCTTGGGTTGTATAATTACCGCTGGCATTGTAAATTCCCCCATTTCCGGAATGGTTTATAGCGCCGCCATATAATTGTATAGTGCCGTTATTTGTAACGGTTGCATTTCCTGAAAGGTTTAAGCCGGCGCCATTATCAGAAAAAACTGCTTTATCATTTACATTTACCTTAGTATTATCCTGCGCATCGAGAGTGGATTGGACAAAAGTAGAATTGCCGTCTAAATGTATTTCTGCACTTCCAGTAAGCTTAATCTGGCTGTTATTTCCCAAACCAGTAGTGTTTTTGAAAGTACTGCTTGAAGAGCCGCCAAAATTCACTTGACTATTATTAAATATTACTCTACAGAGAAATCTTATACTAGAACTGACTTCATCGGAGCGTGTATCCTTTAAAGTGAGTCTGGCATTAGCGTCTTCAGCATTCCTTACTATTCTAACATTATCTAATAATCTTTGTGCTTGATCACCGCTTACTTCATAGTCAGTATCGCCGCCTTTTTGAAATTCAATAATTCCCGCAAACCCGTCGCTGCCAAGTTCTCCGTTACTGTCATCCCCATCAAGCAATTTATTTAATTCTTCTTGAGTGCTTACTTGGTGTGTTGTTCCAAACGCTAAGGCATAATTTGATGAAAAAAATAGAGAAATGATAATTAAAGCAAATAGAAATGGTTTTAGATAATACATGATAAAAATCTCTTTCTTATATTTAAACAAAAATTAGTTATTTAATTCAAAATTCGATCCCCCAACCCCCTTTTTCGAT
>CAZOBD010000395.1:0-1409 GCA_964577665.1 uncultured Hyphomicrobiales bacterium | reverse complement strand
AGCGAGAGCATGTCGAACGGATCCGCGCGTTGGATGCCGAGCAGCCCGACCGACCGACGGATAAGCTCATCGCGGAAGCGCTCGAACGCGACAACGAGAGTCCCGAGGGGCTTTCCCCGGCCCAGTGGCGGGCCGGACGCCGAACGCACCTGGGTCTGGTGTTGGAATCGGATTTCGCGGCGAAAGCCACGACCCTCGCCCAACGGACGGACCTCGACGAGAAGAAGATCGGGCAGATCCTCGCCGGGCTCAAGCGCGACGTGGCCCAACGCCTGGTCCGACTGGAGCTGGATCGCGAGCCGGAACTCCCCTGCGAGGAGGTGATCGAGCGGATTCTCCCGTCTTCGCCGCGGGATCCGTTGGACGTCCGTGACATCGAAGCCGCCTACGCAACGGAGACGGCCATCCGAGCCTCGATCGCGGAGGCGCCTCCGGTGCCGGCAGCGAGCGAACGCCGCTTTCCGGCCGCGCGGGCCCTCACGCCTCCGATCGCCTCCTTGGCCAGGGCGGCCAAGGGCTGTGGATTCGTCACCTTTGAGGCAGACAGCCCCGACGGTGTGCTCCGCGAGATCCCGCTCGTGGCAAGATTTCGTGGGCGCGTCATCCGGCAGCTCGCGTTCGAGGTGCTGTGCGACACGTTGGCAGTCGAGGCGTCGGACATTCAGGGAATGGGCGCTTCACGACTCCTGCTGAAGGGAGCACGCTGGCCAGACTCCTCGGAAGACGTCGATCTTGCCATTCCCCTCGACGAGCAAGGCCGGTTCCTCTTGAACTGGTATGCCGGCCCCGACGGACGCTGGCACACCGCCTTCGACCATCTGGCCGTAGGCCGCGTGCTCGAAATCCCGTTGAATCGGGAGGCCGCCGACCGGGCCGAACGACACGCCCGCGCGGAGGCGGTTCGGTTCACCACCGCACGCGGCGCCAAGGCCGCCTACGATGCCTACGTGCAACTCGCCCGCTCGCGGGACCGACGTTCGAATCGCTTGAGGACCTTGGCCCCCGGTGACCCGCGAAGAAGAGAGCTTGCGCACGAGCTGAAGGAAATCCGCCGCCGCACGGAGGAAATCGAAGAGCGCGCCGTCGGGACCGTCCGAGAATACGCCCGGCAGATTCGGGGCCTGAAGCCCGAGAGCGAAGAGGAGCGGCGTGAGTTCGAGACGATCGCGCGGATCGCCCGCGAACTCGAGCGTGCGGAACGGCTGCGGGCCCAAGCCGCGCAGCGCTTCGAGGAGCTTCGCCCCGTCGTCTCGGACAAGGTGTGCTTCGTCGGCTACACGGCGACGGCCGTCGCGGATTTCGTAGGCACGCCCGTCTTCGATCGAGCCCCCGGGGTGGTGGCCCACGCAAACCTGTTTCACACGCTCTATCAGCAGGCGAGCGTGCGCCGGGCGCCCGGCTGGGTGGCA
>CAZOBD010000394.1:0-1419 GCA_964577665.1 uncultured Hyphomicrobiales bacterium | reverse complement strand
ATCTTCTCGTTCATCTGCTGAATGCTGCTCGAGGCGATGCTCGACTTCTCGTTCGTGTCCTGTGCGCCGTTCGTGACCTGCAGCGTCGAAGCCGACAGCTTCGTGGAGACATCCGTCAGCGACTCGTAGCTGTCTTGCGCCTGCTGCAGCGCGCGCTGCGTCCTGTCCAGAAGCCGATTCAACTGCGCGGGGAGCCCGTCCCCGGGGTCTTCGGACTCGACGCGCAGGCGGCTCCGCACATCGCACGGCTCCTCTTGGAGTCGTGCGAGGAATTCCGCAATCGCCTTGTCGTTGCCGGCGGCCTTCCGGCTCAGGCCGTAGCCCAACACGCCGGCCAGGAGGGTCCCGACGACCAGCACGCCGGCCGATACCGCGACGGTCTGAGACAGCCGCTCGGACACCCGTTGGAGTCTCGCCTCGGTTGCCGCGTCGGCCATGGCCTGTTCAGCCGTGGCGTCCTGTCGGATCGATACGAGCCGGGCGATCGTGACGGAGCCTCCGATCACGAAGACGGCGGCGACCAACAAGAACCCACCCACCAGTTTCGTCTGCGCTTTCATCGGCATCTCTTCCTTAGGACAGTTCTTCCTGCGATCGGCGCCGGGCGTGTGCGATCTTCCCGTCCCCGATCGTCCGAAGCCGGAACGGCGGTCATTGACCGTGTTTGTCGTCCACGGCAAGCGCCTCTTCCACATTCAGGAGCACCAGCAGCTCCGAGTTCAGCTTGTATACGCCCCGGAAGAATCGGCTGTCGATCCCGCCGATGTTGGCGGGGGGCGGCTCGATCTCATCGGTCCGAACCGTCACCACGTCCGCCACGCGGTCGACCAACAGCCCGATCTGCTCCCCCTGGGAATCCACGATCACGTTACGGCTTTGCTCGGTGATCTCGGAGGTCTCCAACTGAAGAACCGTGCGCAGATCCAGCACGGTCACTACCTCGCCCCGGAGGTTCGTGACGCCGCGGACCCACGGCGGGGCGTGGGGTATCGCGGTCAACTCGAGGTGCCGGTCGATCTCCTGGATCTGACGGATGTCGACACCCGTCAGCAAATCGCCCAAATAGAAGGTCGCGAATTCCTGCTCCTCGGTGCTGCTATGGCTTGCGGCTTCCGTGGCCACGCTCATCGTTAGCTCCCCGCTTCCGTCGCCACCGAATGGACGGGCGGCACGGAAGCACCTCGCGTCTTGAGGACCTGCGTGATCGATTGCTTGAGCTGCTCACGATCCAGCTTGATCTGGTAGTCATCGACGCCGGCCTTGTATCCCTTCTGGCAGTCTTCGTCCGCGGCGAGGGACGTCACGGCGATGATGGGTAGGTCCTTGTGCGATTCGCTGGCGCGGATCTTGCGCGTCAGCTCATAGCCGTCCATGTTCGGCATCTCGATGTCGGTGAGGACGAGATCAAAGATCCTCCCC
>CAZOBD010000393.1:0-1428 GCA_964577665.1 uncultured Hyphomicrobiales bacterium | reverse complement strand
AGTTTCACGTATGCGACTTCAGGGAGCATATTTGCGGGCATCGGCACGCATCACTACTTCGACTGGAAGGTCGCCAACTGCCACCTCTTCGTGTTGGACACGCGCGGCGAGCGGACCCGCTACGTGCCCGACAAGGCCCATGACCCGGACCGCTTCGTCCTCGGTGAGGCGCAGTCAGAGTGGCTGCTCGACGGCGTCCGCAAGACCGACGCCGACTTTATCTTCGTGGTCTCCTCCGTGGCCTGGACGATCTACCACACGAACTTCCACGTCGCCAAGCGGCCGCCGACCGGTCGCAGCCCGAAGGAAGACGGATTCCCCGGCTACGTCGTCGAGCGCGAGAAGCTGCTCAACGCGCTGGACGGGGTCGGCAAGCCGGTAATCCTCCTGACGGGCGACCTGCACAACTCCTTCGCGGTGCAGATCACCGACAACGTGTGGGAGTTCCTGACGGCCCCGATCAACTCGAAGTGCCACCCGCGGGCGACGGCCGGCAAACCGCCCTTCGCCGGCTGGTTCGATAGCGAGGGCCGGCAGATCAAGATCAAGTGGATGGCCGGCTTCCCCGACGACGTGCACTACAGTCGGCTCTGGTCGCTGTACTACACGATCGTGCAGGTGAACAACGTGTTTCCGTCGGCCAAGCCCAAGGGCACGGGCGTTCGGTGGGTGGCCTACGACTCGCCGCAGGTCGTCGTGCGATTCCACGACGGCTACACGGGCAAGCTGCTCTACGCCGAGGGGATCTCGAAGGTCGACCTCGAGCCGAAGCCCGTGCCGTCGCGGTGAGCGGTTCGCCTCACACCGCATGGCTTGCCAGCGCGCGCCTGGCTGCGCCCTACACCTCCGGCAGGACGTACGGCTTGCGGTACTCCTTTGTCATGAGCGTACTCGCCTCGGCGTCGCCGACGATGATCTGCTTCTCGGGATCCCACTGGATCTTGCGACCGACCTTGAAGGCGATGTTGCCCAGGTGCGGCGGGATCGTCGCGCGGTTGCCCTCCTCCGGATGCGCGACGGGCTGCTTGCGCGTTCGCATGCAATCGAGGAAGTTGCGGATGTGCGCGCCGCTGAGCTTGACGGGCATGTCGCCGCTCTTGCGGGGCGTGCCGACAACGACCCTGTCCTTGCCCTTCCCGTCGGGGATGATCTCGTACCCGCCGCGATCGATGTACATCGACGCCTTGGTGCCGTGAAACACGTTGCCCCATCGAGCGCCCTCCGGCGCGTATGCACTGGCGTCGCGGACCACGAACTCGCACGTCCAGCCGGGATACTCGAACAGGACGTTCAACGTGTCGGGCGTATCCCAGTAGTCCCAGGGCTCGACGGCGAACTTCCCGCCGACGGCCACCGCGGACGTCGGGCCGTTCACGCCCATCAGCCACTGAATCGTGCCCATCTGATGCACCCCGAGGTCCGTCAGCC
>CAZOBD010000392.1:0-1434 GCA_964577665.1 uncultured Hyphomicrobiales bacterium | reverse complement strand
TATTTCGTAAAAAAAAAGTATATTGCGTATAAAAACGAGTTGTCCTGAATTCGCTACGCTCATTCAGGACAACGTGTCTGGGGTAAGCGGAGAGTCCGCTCCGCGAACTCTGTACAACATGGGGTAAACACAATAATAAGAATTACTCCGCTTACCCCAGACACGTTACCTGCAATACTAAAACAGACAAGACAAACTAACTGACAAAGGAAGGAAATAAGATATGGGATTTACTAAAGCATTATTCTACCCAACAATTGACATCAGAAATGAAGACTGGTTGAAAAACGCTGTTTTATTCTGGGATGAGATAAACACAATTGTTCCATCTTCAATTGCTCACCCTTACCAAGAGAATGCGACACTGTATTTGGCAGACGAAGGAATTTTGAAGCCTATGCCTGTAAACCCAGACATTGATTTAATTGAGGAGCTGACGGTTGACACTTTAAATTATTTGAATACAAATGAAGGATTTCAACTTCTGACCCAAGGTCAAGGTACAAATTCGGTGATTCATCGGGATAAGCTCCCAAGAGACGTAATTCGCTTTTTTGACATTCACCCTGAAAAACTACCTTATGAGATTCAACATCAACTCCGTAGAAGTATGACTGAGGATGGTTGGTTTCGTGTTGATGGTAATTTTGCATTATTTTATATGACACTTCTTGCGAATAAAATATGTGAACAAAGATCAATTGCTCTTTTAACAGATAATTCTCTGACTTCAAATCTCTCAGATTTAGTAAGGCTTGACAACCAAATCGCTATTAAGGGAAGAGATTATGAATTCCATCATCATCACAGAAATGAAAAATATATTAACCTTGCTCAAGGTCTTTTGACAAATTTGATAATTCAAGGAATTAAGGTCTCAAAGGATTCAAACTTGGAGGATGTTATCAATTTCAAAAAACGTAATCGTGATGAACTTGGCTTATTCAGAACCAATATTGCTAAACTGACTAAAGATATTCCTAAAGACACCCCAATTGAAGCCTTTAAGCAACAAGTTGAAGATATCTATAATGATGAGTTTTTACCAGCATACAACAACTTAAAAAAATCATTAGACGGTGCAGGAGTTAAGTGGACTGCGGATAATTTTATGAAAATTTCTTTTTTCTCAACAAGCGCAACAGCAATTCCAATGACGCTATTAGGTCTATCATTACCACAAGCTTTATTAGCAGGCGCGGGGGTCTCTATTATTTCGTCATTGGTTTCATACAATGTTGATAAAAAGGATAATTTGCGAAATAATCCATACTCCTACCTATTGGCAATCGACAAAGGTATATGAATATCGAAAAAAAGAAAGTACTGCAGGTAACAGCGTGTATATGCCATTGCTTCGCAACAGCATATACACGCGGAACGTTGTCCTGAATTCGCTCCGCTCATTCAGGACAACGTGTCTGGGGTAAGCGG
>CAZOBD010000391.1:0-1437 GCA_964577665.1 uncultured Hyphomicrobiales bacterium | reverse complement strand
TCGAAGGTTTGCCTGCAGGCGCCTATTTCGTGAAATGCGGCACGGATGTGAAGATTTTTGTTAAGATGTATAAAAATTGATAGATGGAGCCCATCTTCAAGATGGACTCCATCTGAGCTAATAATCTTCAATTCTATCGGCGAATGTGTGCTGACAGAACCAATTCATCCGATGACTCGAAGTCATCGGATGAATATTATATAATTTTGGAGGAGAAAATGAAGTATTTTTATATGCTATTTTTATTAATCTTGTTAACTCTAAATGATATAAAAGCTAATTCCGGAGAATGGAAATTAGTTGATACATTAATTGCTGATGCTAATACGAGATATGTTGATATTGATTGCGCCGATGACTTACATTGCATAGCGGTAGCAAATTATGGTCTGTCTCCGGCAAATACATGGGCTAATATTACCACTGATGGCGGTTTGACATGGATTAATACTCTTAAGGATACTGAGGTAATTAAACCCTATTGTATTGCCTATCCTGATACTTCTTTATGCATTATGGGTTGTCTTAATGGGAACTATTTTCGTTCTACCGACAAGGGCTTCACATGGGAAAAATTGGTTATTGATTCTGTTCATGTTTTAGCGGATATTCAATTTTACAATAAAAATTATGGTGTTTTTCATACTAAAGATATCGTATTTGATACAAAATATATCTATATTACAACAGACGGTGGAATAAAATGGCAAAAAAAAGACGTTATTGTAGAGAATCCTCCTGACACATTAATATTTGACGGTATTTTTGATTTGTGGATAGATAAGCCGGGAAAAATTAAGATACTAGCAATCTTCGCTCATAAAGATGATAAATATAACTATGATATATATATTGTACAAACAACAGATAATGGAGAAACATGGCATAGAAAAAAAGAAAAAGTTCCGTCTTATGTTCAAAAAATGTATTTCTTTAACAGTTTAAACGGTTTTCTGGTAGGGAATATAAATCTCGGCAACGGATTCAGGAAAGACTTCATAGTAGAAACCACTGACGGCGGCGATTCATGGATAACAAGATTTGACTCGCTTTTTTTAGGTGATTCTTACGGATTAAATCAAATATATTTCAGGAACAGAATGCATGGCGCCGCGCTTGGACCCTTTTATAAATTGCTAAGAACGAGCGACGGCGGTATTACCTGGATTCGTGATTCTGCGTATGCAGAAAGGGTTACCGGTCCTGTCTCGGCTTTTTCTGATATTGCACTGCTTTCTAATGGTGACATTATCGGAATAGAAAGAGACAGCCGGCATATTTGGAAATGCTCAAATTGGGCTACCGATGTAGTAGAAGAAAACATACCGGAAAATAAAAAAGGTATGGTAATATATCCTAATCCTGCGTCGGAGTATATTAAAATAAAAATTGATAGATGGAGTCCATCTTCAAGATGGACTCCATCTGAGCTAATAA
>CAZOBD010000390.1:0-1446 GCA_964577665.1 uncultured Hyphomicrobiales bacterium | reverse complement strand
TCACTGCTGTCCAAGATAACCTGACTGCCTGAGGAGTCAAGCGAAAAAGCTGAGGTTTTGAGTGTTTTGGGGCGTTGAAACGGCCTCCCGGGCGGTTGAGGTCCTACTTTTCGTTAGTCAGGTTCGTGTCGACTGTCCAAGACCGGGCAGCGGAAGCTCCAGTTGGACGCCGATTTCGGGCGCTGGAGGGCCGGTCGGCTGTCCAAAAGGCGCGCGCAGCCAGTCGCGCAGGTCGCCGTAGGTGAACAGGTTCAGGCGCAGCATGGCGGCGAGCGTCGACAGCGACCAGCCCGAGCGCGAGAGGTGGGCCAGCCAGCGCAGGAGCAGCAGGGCGATCAGTGCCGTCCAGATCTGGATGCGCAGGGCGTTTTCACTCGTACCTATGAAGGTCTTGATCTTGAGGTTCTGCTTGAGGGCCTTGAAGAACAGTTCGATCTCCCAGCGGTCGCGGTAGATCGCGGCGATGGTCGTGGCGCCGAACTTCAGGTGATTGGTCAACAGGACGATCTCGCGCTCGTTCTCGGCGTCCCATACCACGACGCGGCGCAGGAGGTGGGGACAGCGCCGACAGGCCGCCGGGCCGACGAAGCGGATCGTCTGGTCGCTCAGCACGTTGCCGCGCTGGGGCACTTCGCGCTCCTCGACGATCTGGTAGTCGGCGTTGGACTTCATGCGCGTCACGAAGTAGACGCCTTGGCGCGTCCACTCAGCAAACAGCGCGTAGTCGTTGTAGGCGCGGTCGAAGGCGACGATCGAGCCGGGATTGAGCGTCAGGCGCCGGGCGGCGGTGCGGTCGTGGCGCCGGGCCGGGCCGACGAGCACCCAGGAGGGCATGTAGTCGTCGTGGTCGAGCAACACATGGACCTTCACGCCGCCCTTGGCGCGGCGAAACGACGCCCACGGGAACAGCGACAAACACAGCGAGATCGTCGTCGAGTCCAGGCTCAGCAACTTGTTCTTGAAGCGGAAGCGCTTCTTGCGCTGCCCCAAGCCGCCGTGGCGACGCAGGCGATCGGCCGTGGCCCAAAACAGGTCTTCGAACAGCGCCGCGGGGCGATGCGCGTTGGCGTACGACAGCGTCGAGCGGCTCGGGGCGCGGCGCAGGCCCAGGTGGCTCAGGCGGCCCAGGCAACAGGCCATGCCGTAGCAGATCTCGCGCAGCGAATCGGCCCGGGCCAGGTGGCAAAACAGCATCGCGGTCAACTGCGCCCAGCACGTGAAGCCCTTGGCGCCGCGTTCGGCCTCGTGGCGCATCACCAGACGGGCGAATTCCGTGCGAGGGAAGTGTTGAAGGAGTTGACTGAACAGACTCGCGTGGCGTACGGTCATCGGGAAGCCCTTTCTTTCTTCCGGTTGGTCCTGCTTGGTCTCTCACCCTAAGTCTGAACCAGCCCCGGAAAGGGCTTCAACTCATATTTCTACAGGGGCTGTCTTGGACAGGAGTGG
>CAZOBD010000389.1:0-1453 GCA_964577665.1 uncultured Hyphomicrobiales bacterium | reverse complement strand
AGACCAGGAGCTGGCCGTAGGCGGGCACCCTCCCCATCTTCCGGTCCCAGCCGGGCCATCGGCCGCCGTAGGTCCAGTACGTCCCCTCGTTGTACGAATCGTCGAGGAACCCGCGCGTGGCGATCAGCCGCTCGCCGCTCGAGCCTCGCCTGACGGCCGCGTCGTAGACCCGCCATCCGCCGCCTTCCTTGCTCTTGTTCTGCATGGGCGCCGGCACCCGCTTCAAATCGCTCCGGAACCTCTCCTGGTGCAGGTACAGGTCCGACCCGTCGCTGACCAGGATGGTGGTCTTGGCCCCGTCGATGTATCCCGCCCCGCCGGTATCCTTGAACGGGTCGGGCCAGGGACCGTCCAGACGGTTCGTGTGCAGGACCTCTCCCGTCCGTGGATCCAGACCATACACGTAGATTCCACCGTCGAGATACGACGACCGCCCGGCTGTGAAGTACACCACCGGTCGCGGCGGCTTGACCGTCACGTCATCCTGGACGAGCACGCTCCCGTGCACGGGCCAGGCCGATTCCACCTGTCCGTAGGCGCCGACCCGTCGATCACGCGGGGCGGCCCGGAACCGCCAGACCTCGGCGCCGTCCGAGGCCCGCAGACAGTACACCCAGCCGTCGGCCGAGCCGAATAGGACGAGATCGCCGTGCACGGTCGGCGGCGAGTCCACGCGAGCGCCGGCCGTGTAGCTCCAGAGTTTCCTTCCATCGCTCGCATCGAGCGCGTGGACCGTATGTGCGTCCTTCGCGGCCACGAGCAGCCTTCCGCCGGCCACCACCGGCGGCGTGATCGCGCCGCCCAACTCCGCCTCCCACGTTCGTCCCGGGTTGGTCGGGACCTTCGCCTTCGTACTGCCGCTCCGCCGCGGATCGTGGCGGTGCATCGGCCAGTCATTGCTGTTTTGCGCCTTGCCTTCCGTCTTGCCGATCTTTCCGTACGCCGGGCCTTTGACGAGCCGCTCCTTCTTTTCGGGAGCGCCGGCTTCCTCGCTCTGCGATCCGCGCTTGGCCGTCAGCGCGTTGAAGCTCGACAGCAACACGCCCTGATAGCACACGCACTGATGGGGCGCGACGTAGAGCATGCCATTCGCGGGCAGAACGCCGTAGATGCACGGCGCCCGCAGCCAGTCATGCCGCATGTGCTCCTTCCCGCGGAGGTCCAGAAACTCCACGCCCCGCTTGGGCAGCAGCAGATACCGCTGCGTCGCCTTGCTGCGATAGCATCGGTAGTGATGGCCCGGGCTGGTTAGCTTCGGCACGGAGACCTCGCGGACGACCTCGCCGCTCAGCGGATCGTACCCTTGCCGCTGCGTGACCGCGTGCTTCCAGCTCAGGGGCAGGTTCTCCTTGCCCTCGACGCCCATCCATACGAGATCGTCGATCACGAACACATCGGCCGGGTTGGCGACGCCGGCCCCGGCGTAGCTCGCCCCCGTCCAGAGGCGCTTGCC
>CAZOBD010000388.1:0-1484 GCA_964577665.1 uncultured Hyphomicrobiales bacterium | reverse complement strand
AAATGCTTCGGACCTTGCGAGCGATGAGGATTGGAAGATCTATCGCAACCTTCCCCTAGAGCTAAAGCAAGAGTATTTGCGCCTTGAAAACACCTATTTCTACTGGTTTTTCAATTCACTCCAGGCTTACATTAAAGCTTTCGATTATATTGATAAAAATCGTTGTACGGTATGGACCGATTTTGTTATAGAGCACCCGTTTACGTGGGATAACGTCCGTATCGAGCCCGAGCCGGGGCGCGCCCTATTCTGCTTTTCTTGCAGTTGTTATGCCCCCGTTTTAATACGCAGCGCGGCGGAACTACAAGAATTTAAGGACTTTAGGGAGCAACAAATTAACGGCTTGAAGGAGATGTTTTTGGGAGAACCCCCGGGTAGTTATTTCTTTGCGGTAAGCAGCATGGATAAAGAAAAAGATAAAAAGTTTTGGGATCTACTTGAGGAAAACGCGAAGTTTTTTAGAGACATGGGCTTCATTGACCTTATCCGGTACAGCAACGAGCAGGGCTATATTAAGTGGGACTCTATTTCCGAAGAGATGAAAAACAGCATTTATCTCTCAAAGGTAATTCCAAAGAAAAATCATAAAAAATAAGTTTTATTGATTTTGATGATGGGAAATATTAAGTAATGACTATTTCTAATTTGTCTTACTGTTTTGGTATGCGATTCTACGGATGAAAATGTGCGGGAAACTAAAGAACTTATAGAGCGGTTCTCGAAGCACTTAGGCTCCAAAATAATAGCACTCGCAAATAAGCAAGACCTCGAAGGTTCCCTTCCGCCCGAGAAGGTAGAAAAGCGTTTAGGTGTCAAGACTTACGGGATCAGTGCCCTTCGCTCTGAACAACAAGCAAAACTTCGGAAAATTTTAGAGTACGAATTTATCTCTTAATAATCGTTATTTTATTTTCTTTTTTTATAAAGTTCTCAATCTTTAAAAAGCCGGCCAATGAGATGTGCCATTCTAATAGGTTCTGGTAGTTTAGAATCGATGCTACACTTCAACAATAATTCTTCAGCTTCAGAAACAGATACTCCAATTTTATGATAATAAACAGTGGAGTAGCCCGCTGCTGTCCCGACTTCTGTTTGATATAGGTTGCCAGCATTAATTATTTTTTCAAGTTTCTTTTTGTAGATATGGGGATATTTCTTCTTAAGCGCAAACTCGACGGATTCAAGGTCGACCTCTCTCTCAGTGACCGCGATAGTTGGCTTTAATGTTTGCTTATATAGCTTTTTCATATCCATTAAATTAAAACCACCGAAGGTTATAGTATGTGTAAGGACATATTGAATGAGGTCCTCGTTTTTCCGTACCAATTGAACTAATTTTGTAGTGCTATCGTTTCCATCAATTTTAATTCTTGCTTTTTGAACCTTAACCATTCGGGTACCTTGGCAAGTAACCCCGATTAAATAAGTATGATTATTACCCGATTTCAATTCAAAAGTAGCGTCATCAATCCCAAGAACGATTG
>CAZOBD010000387.1:0-1485 GCA_964577665.1 uncultured Hyphomicrobiales bacterium | reverse complement strand
GGGTCTCTTACGGTTATTCATTAAGCCCCACCCTAACCCTCCAAAAGGGAGGGAAATTCAACGATATTGCTCCCTCCCCTTGGGGAGGGCCGGGGTGGGGTCTCTTACGGTTATTCATTCGCATCTCATTCCCAAACTCCGATTTGGGAATGTGCTTTTCTTTCAAAACTCTGTTTTGGATTAACTCTCAAACAATCATCCCCTTGGGTGATTTTCCCAAATCATGGAGGTTTCATACTTCTAACATCCTAAACTGTGTGTTATACATTCTGATTCATTCATTTTGCTTACTAATCTGTTTTTGACAGCTTATTGATTACTTTTAGAAACAAATTAACAGGCAGCACTCAAACAGGAAAGAAATCGCCGGCAAGTATTTTCTCAAGGTTGAAATCATCGAGCATTTCAATAATTCTCTTTTTACGTTGACTGTTCCGGCTTTTCACCTGATTAGCTGTTTTCAGTATGTTTGAGGATACAGATTTGTTTTCCTCTTTGCCTGCATAATTTTTAAGTGATAAGATAAAAACATCGTAATCGTGCCATTTTCCAATTTGCTCTCTTATTAATTTTATTTGATTTTTCAGTTTATCAGTCATTTCAGGGTTATTATCATTTTTAACAATTGTAAGAATCTCTTCGGATGTTCTTAATTTTTTTCTGATGTCGTGTAATTGTTCGTCGCCGGCTATGTATGTCTTCATAATATTAATTTGCACAAGCAGTTCTCTAAGATAATGATATGCTGCTTTTTTGATTTCATCATCTTTTATCCCTGCTGTTTTCTTTACCATTTCTGAGTTGAGTCTTTCAAATGCCGATAAATCAAAAAAACGCAGGCGGCGGAGCATTTTATAAATGAAAGCGCTAAGATTTTTTTCCGAATACTGCCTGAAATGTTCCGTAATATACTTATTTCCGAATCGTCTGAGCATATCGAGATTTATTTGAGTTTCCCGCACTCTGCCAGATATTAAAAAAAAGTCTTTAAACAGAGCAAAATGCTTCTTTTTGTTGTAGCTGCCTCCGGTGATTTTTTCAATCAAAGAGAGCAAAGCTCTAAGTTTCTTCACGGAAACCCGCAGTTGATGTATATCTTCCTCCCCGCTTCTTTCCATAGATAACCGGAAATACTTTCGGAAAATCTCTGTCTGCTTTTGATACTGTTTTAAAAGAGTGTTCTTATTCATCTGTTTATTTTTTACTTTCCGATTCAGATGTCCAACATCTTGAAGATGTCGGACATCATTAATATTTATAAAAAATACAAAAATTTCTTATTCCATGCAAAATAATTGAAATAAAAATATTTTTGTTAATTCTTGTCAGGTTTTGTAATTTTTAAAAATCAGTTTCGTCAAATTCTTAAATAATTTATTTGATCAAATTACTGTTTTAAGATGAAAATAAACAGATAAAACATATATGATTTTGGGAAAATACACAAGGGAATGATTATTCGAGAAATCAATGTCATTAGGAGCA
>CAZOBD010000386.1:0-1488 GCA_964577665.1 uncultured Hyphomicrobiales bacterium | reverse complement strand
AAGCAAGGCAGATGCTTTCAGAAGCGAAGCAGGCTATACTCAGCGTAGAGCCTGAAGCTTAAGTTTTTCTTTTCGGCTCCCGCGCCCGCGGCGACTTTAATGAAGATTCAGATTGGGACCTGCTGGTGCTGCTGCCGGGAAAAGTAACTCAAAGTCGTAAAAGTAATCTTATTCAGAAATTCTTCCCTTTTCAATTAAAAAGGCTTATATTTTTTGATTTGATAATAATCAGCAAAGATGATATATCGCATAAATCAATGTTTACTATTACTCCTTTTTATCGTGAAGTATCAAAAGAGCAGATTGCAGTATGAACTACTCACTCGTTTCTATCATCTTTCATAATAACGAATTCCGGAGCAATGACAGATTCAACTAAAGCAATCGGAGTTAGTATAGGGGAAAAACAGTTGTTGTGAAAGCAGCTTGGTATAACACAATTTATTTTATTAATAATAGTCTGATTCTTAAAAAGAATGTAACTATTTGAAGATTAATTATGAAAACAAACAAAAATATCTCACTGCCGGTTATCGTGGAATTGGACGAAGATAATGTTTTTATCGTAAGCTGTCCCCTTTTCAAAGGCTGCCACAGTTACGGCAAGAATATCGATGAAGCAATGAAAAACCTCGGCGAAGTGATAGAAATGTGCATTGAGGAAATGAAATCTTTATAGTTTACCAATAGCCCCGTCCTTCAGGGCGGGGTTTATCTGCTTTAAATCCCCCCCCCTCAAAAAATATTTCAAAAAAATTTTTCTCGCGTCTTATTCTGCCGCATCTGCTGCATTATTTACTTTAATCCAAATGCTTTCAGCTATGTCTGTAATTATCATAATTTCCTAAAACCTGTTCCACAGCAAAGACTTCATCGCAATCATCAAAAGTAAAGCCTTCGCTGCCGAGTATCTGATATTTCTCTCTTTGCTCGCGATTGAGTTTTTTGATTGAAGGGAATGCGGAAACGGGAGCGGTTAGAATCCTGCCGTCTTTGAAGTAAAAAGAAATATTATGCTCCGAATCAAATCTTATTTCATTAATTTCAGGCTTAATGTCGTAAAATCCTTCTATTTTCATATTCTTATCACCTCTATTTCTTCGTTGTTGAAAAATCTCTCAATTTGGTTCAAAAGGTCATTTTTATATCTAACGGCGATTTCGAGGATTTCTTTTAGTTCATTTTTTTTGAAATCGCCCTGTTTTGAAATTTCCACTTCGGGTTCAAGCCATATCTTTGCGGGATAAAAGTTCCTGACTGATTTCTTTGCCACATGCACGTGCCTGCGTGATTCATGTATATTCACAGCAAAAATCAGAAAAATAAATATATCTTTGTAAATTAAAAGCTTAGGCATATTGCGCTTATGAATTCTTCTTTAAATTTATTTTTAAGAAACGAAGACGCATATTGAAAATTGTTTGCAGATCATTCATAGGCGGAACATAAGGTTCGGGAGTACAATAGTGTTGTAAAACAGAATTTACT
>CAZOBD010000385.1:0-1509 GCA_964577665.1 uncultured Hyphomicrobiales bacterium | reverse complement strand
GGTGCACCTGGTGAAAGGCAATCACGATGACGCATTCTGGGCGCGCCTGGCGCGGGTCCTGCCGGATTACGCGGAGCGTCAGCGCTGGTTGCGGGAGGAGGGGGCGCGCTATGATTTGTGAGCGTCGCAAGGATGAAGAATACTTGTCCAAGCATGACCCGTCAACCCGGGTTGGTCATCCCGATGCACGTAGGTCGGGGGATCGGCTCGCTGGCGTACGCCAACGCTTTCAAGGCCAGGGCCCCGGTGGAGGGCGTGGTGCTGGAGGTGGCGTGATCGCAGCACCAGGCGAAACTGGATACGATGGAGGAGTACCCAGCCCGTATCACTGGGCGGCTTGCACGCTGATCGGGGATCTGGACGCGGTCGCGTCCTTGTCGCCTTCGCGGCGCTGGCTGTGGATCGGCGCGGGGGCGTTGCTGGTCGCACTCATCGGCGCGTGGGTGTGGCGGCGGCGGTAAGGGCTGGCCACTGTTTCCCAAAGGAGAAAAAATATGCCTGAGAACGATGTAGCTCCATTCTCTACCGCGTTGAATACCTATGAGCAGGCGTTGGCAGCGTTGAATGACGCCTCTCAGACCTTGCTCGCTGTTCTGCTGGCCCGCGATGCTGTCGAGGAAGCCCGGCAAAAGGTCGAGCTTTTGTCGGTGGCGCAGGCGCAGCGCCTGGTGGCTTTGGATGCCCAACTCCAAGCGCAAGCGGCGCGCCGCGATCTGGACGCGCTCCCCAATTGGCGCCAGACGCTTGATCCGCCCGCGTCGGCGTGGTGGTGGTATCTTGATGTCGCACGCGCGAAGCAGGCTGAAAGCCGCGCGCAGGCCGCCGACCTGTTCTGGAACGCGCTCGCCGGCACGTTCACCCTGCTCACCGCCGCGCTGACCGCGCAAATCCTCCCCCGCCTGTGGGATGGCGCGCCCGACACGCTCTCCGTCTTCGGCTCGCTGGTCACGCTCACGCTCACCGCCAGCCCGCTGATCAAGCAGGGGCGGGAGGTGGGCGCTGCGTTGCTGGAACACATCCCCAAGCTCAAGCTCAAGCCGCAGCATCGCGCCGAGGCCCTCGCCGCGTTGACCGGGCTGGCGTTCGCCCTCGTCCTCGCGCTCCGCCTGACGCTGCCTACTTTCGCTGTGGGCTACAACAACCGGGGCTTCGCCGCCCGGCAAGCGCAGAACTACGCCCTGGCCCAGCGCAGCTTCCAGCGCGCCGTGGCCCTGCATCCCGATAACGCCGTCGCCGCCTACAACCTGGCCGAGGTCTACGGGCGGCTCCGCGAGCCGGACAAGGCGCGGGAGTGGTACGCGCGCGCTATCGCCGCCGATCTGGACTTCGCCCCGGCCTATCGCGGCCTGGGCCGCCTCTACAACGCGCAGGACAAACCCGCCGAGGCGCAGACGATTCTGGAGAGCGGGTTGGCTGTGCTAGGCGACGCCCCGTCGCCCGGCAATACCGCAACTGAGGCGGATACCGTCATCCGCTACGAGTTGCTGGCCGAACTGGGCCGCGCTTACT
>CAZOBD010000384.1:0-1547 GCA_964577665.1 uncultured Hyphomicrobiales bacterium | reverse complement strand
CCCTCCCTTACCTGTAAGGGAGGGCCGGGGAGGGATCAATATAAACAGATGAAACATCCATGATTACGGAAAAACACCCAAGGGAATGATTATTTGAGAGTTAATGCAAAACAGAGTTTTGAAAGAAAAGCACATTCCATATCTGCCTTTTCTCACAGCCTCAATCCTTGGAATAGAATCCCCTACATCACAACAAACATCTCCCTGTGCAGTATCTTCCCCCTGTTTTTAATGACAGCGTAATATGCTCCGGCGGAAAAAGAGCCGCCGGGCTGAAGCTGTATGGTGTTTTTGCCGCTTTTGAAATAAGCCCTGTAAGACGCAGCTTTTTTTCCATAAGAATCGAATACTTCAATTTCAGCCTTTCCTTATGATGGAAGGCTGAATGAAAAGTTGATATTTTTGCCTCTGGAAGCGGGATTGGGATAGATTTTTAATTCTTCATATATCATATCTTCATCAATAACAGAAATGTGATTGCAAGAATATTTGAAAATGGCATTACCCCCAAGAAACTCCGTAAATACAGTTTCTTGAGACTACACTGTAATCTACCGGTTGTCCTTCTGACAGCAAATCAACATTAATATTCTTATCAAAGATCCATGTTTTGCCTCCGTCTGTTGTCCACCAAAGTTTATACCATGGCCCCAAATTAGTCCGAGGTCTTTATTTTTAAATTCAATGTTTTGAATCTGGTATTGAGCTCTCTTAAGGTAAAATGTATCCAACTGAAGTTCCCAGCTCTTTCCGGCATTTGTTGTTTTAAAAACCATATCATAATATTTGCTCCCGGTTGCATGCTCAAAAGCAGCAGCCCAGCCGGTATCTTTATTGATAAATGATATATTGCGAATATAGGGTTCCTGATAAATGGATATATAGCTTCTGTCCCAAGTCTTTCCCATATCGAAACTCTTTAAAAGATTATATTTTCTATATCCGCATGTGTCAATTGTAAGCAAATAAATAGTATCTTTTCCGATTACCTGAATTCCCATCGCTCCCTCATAAAACTCTTCTTGATTCAATGGCATTTTTTGCCGCTGCCAGGTATATCCGCTGTCATTAGTAATGAATAAGTCGTAATTGCTGATCATTGCTCCGAACTGCTCATTGCAAAAGTCCACTTCTATCAGATCTCTTTCAAAATACGTTTCAACTTTTCCCTTTTCCCAAGTTTTGCCGTCATCTCTTGAGATTAAATAATGACCCCGCTCTGCTGTAGCAATTATTAAATTATGCGATACATAATCACACTTTACGAATTGGGGCAAAGTAAAATCCCACCAGGGAGTGTAAACAGTATCCCATGTAATACCTCCGTCACATGTTTTAGCTATCCAAGGGAAGGAGTTTAAACTTAACAGTGCTACACAATTATTGGAATCCAGGCAGTCGATATTTTTAAAGCGAACTGCATAAGGATAACCATCGTTATCATCGTCGCGCCATATACTGTCGATTTTATTCCAATGGCAATTAGAATATAACCTAAAAATCTAAAGTACTAAAATCGGTATTCAAATATACTATTGACTTGTCAA
>CAZOBD010000383.1:0-1557 GCA_964577665.1 uncultured Hyphomicrobiales bacterium | reverse complement strand
GAGCTATGCCCGTGTAAACCGTTGTGGAAAATTTTGTTATAAGCACGTCGCAGTTTGCAATCATCTCGTGGATGTTTCCGTCGGTGTAAACCAATGTGCCTTTCGGCGACCATTTTTCTATTTCCGATACCGCCCTTTGCTTGACCTCGTTCGGATGTAGTTTGTAAATTATCTGCCTGCCGTCGGCGATTTCTGTTACTTTTTCTATGAATTTTTTTCTGTTTTCATATATCATTGTTTCACGGGCGTCGGATGTTCCTGCCAAAACAAAATTCTTATAAGGAAAATCATTGTCGTAATATTTCCTGCAGTTGTCGTAATTGGGTATTCCCGTAACTTTTATCTTATCGGGATTCACTCCGTTCCCTGTAAAAAAGTCCCTATAGCCTTCCGAAGCGACGCAGAAATAATCGTAAGCGTCGGAAAGTCCTGTCGCGGCGGTATCTCCTATATAGCCCGGCAGCTTCAGATATTTCACAAGGTAAAAACCGAGGTTGCGCGGGTTGGTCATCCCTTCCTGCACGAGTATCAGCCTTTTGTTGCGGATATTTTTCGGAACGATAAGGTCGCTGCCCGTGAAAACAAGGTCGTAATCATAAGACAACCCGTAATAATCCACTTTCAGATTGTGTTCGTGCAGGTAATTCATAGTCTTGGTGCGGAACTC
Organism: uncultured Hyphomicrobiales bacterium; assembly: GCA_964577665.1. Taxonomy (GTDB): domain Bacteria; phylum Bacteroidota; class Ignavibacteria; order Kapaibacteriales; family UBA2268; genus CAYVTD01. The sequence continues at coordinate 890 of CAZOBD010000383.1, read as the reverse complement.
GCCGCCTAATATGTTCCATTCCATCAATCCGCTTTTCATAAGCATATCAAGCAGTCCGTCGGCATAGTAGGGAGTAAAAAAGCAGTCGTGATTTTTGCAGAGATGCTTGGAAATTTCGTGCATCATCGTCGTCTGGTTCAGCGAACCGCAGATAAAAAGTATTTTTTTCGCTTCCGGCTTATTTTTATTCTTCTTCATATCTTCTCAATCTTTTTTAAATTCTACGAAAAAAGTTAAAAAATGTTGTCTCTTTGCAAAATGCAAAAAGAATTAATAATGAATATAACTTTTTAGTTTGAATTAAAAATAAAGTTTCTATTAAGAATTGATTAAGGTTTCCCGAAAGGGGGTTTGTTGGAAGTACATTTCCCGGCTTCCGAGGATATTTTAGAAATACCCCCTGAAAAGCCGCACCGGCTCTTAATCAATTTTACTTTTTCGTATGTTTTGCCTAATATGAATGTTGCATAACTTCCTTTTTTGTACATATACAGAAAAAACCCGATTTGTATATTTACAAATTAATCCGAAAAATATACAAGACAATGGGTCTGAAGCTCAGCGCCGCTCCCTATGCGCTGAACTAATTCTCCATAGAAGAATATTTAAAACCTAAAATTTTGTAGTGCCTTCGCAAATGTTGACTATTATATATATCATAGACTTATGCGCTTTTACCCCCGAAGTCGGGAGAACAATTATCTCCTTGTGTGCTTTTCCTAACCATATATAATTCTTCTTTTTTAACTATTTTACCATTCGGAAAAGAAATTAATTCATTCGGAATAAAAAATATATCTTTCGGAATAGATAGATCACCATTCGGAATAGGAATTACACCGTTCGGAATAGGAATTACACCGTTCGGAATAGACAGATCAGCGGTGTAA
>CAZOBD010000382.1:0-1588 GCA_964577665.1 uncultured Hyphomicrobiales bacterium | reverse complement strand
TCCACCTTCGAGGTGGAGTCCATCTGTAACCGAAGTAAGATATAAAGTTATTTCTATTTAAGCATCAAAAAATATTTGAATAATCCCCAATTTTTGGAACTGCGCCAAAAAAACCTCTTTAAATTGTTCATTTAAAGCGGTATTAGGCGATTATTTGTTCAGTTGTGTTAAATGCTGTAAACTTTGTTAGTGATCCAGGCAGGATTCGAACCTGCGGCACCAGGTTTAGGAAACCTGTGCTCTATCCAACTGAGCTACTGGACCTTTCTAAAAAAATTTCTTTGACTAAAACAATAGTTAACTCCATATTTTTTCAATCAATGTATCGTATCGTTTCCCCTTAGCATCAGTCTGTTGCCGGGCATGGCATTTAGTTGTGCATTAAAAACATTGTCAGCTACAAATGTCTTCAGCTGATTACTGTCCATTTGTCTTATGCCCGTCATTGAAGCGCGGTCTATTAATGCTTCAACATTATCGTTGGTTATCAGTCCGAGCGTGGCAAGTTGAATTATTTCACCCCAGGCTTCGGAAGTAAACAAATCCTGTTCAGCTTCGTGTAATATCCTGAAAGACTGAGCAGACGGGGGATTGTCAAACATAAATTTATCTGAGAACTCGACTCTGTCAACCAGCCAGCTGAAAGCTGTTGATATTTCAGCGTCAGTATATCCGCGCCGCTCTAATTCTCTAAGGTCTATGTCATTTAAGTCTTTGTTTTGCCTAAGTTCCGAAATCACAAAAACTATGATCTCCACTATTCTTTCGTACATATCATTCCTTCTATTGAAAAGTGCATAACAGAACACTTTGAAAATAGCAAAAAAATCTCAATTAAAAAATCTAAATTACAGTTCTAACATATTTTTCCTGCTTATCGAACATTTTTTCCTTTTCTTTATCACTGTCGTCTCTGTATCCTATAAGATGAAGCGCACCGTGAACTGCCAGTCTTATCAGTTCATTGCGGAGTGAAACTCCATATTCTTCTGCCTGATGTCCTGCCTGCTCTACACATATATAAATATCACCTGTCAAAGGATTTTCTTCAAAAGGGAAGGCAAGTACATCTGCTGCATAATCATGGTTTAAGTACTTCCTGTTTAAATCCTTGATAGTGTCAACATCTGAGAGTACGACATTTATTTCGGCATGTTCAATGGCTTCTCCCTCCAAAGTTTTCAAGAGAACATTTCTAATCTTTTTTATCGGCAGATATTTGAAAAAACTTATATTGAATGTATTTATTTCAATCATTTTTTTGACGAAAACATGATTATATTAGTTGAAGATTATGAAAAGAAATTTAATTAATTTTTATAGCTTATTTTATTTTTCAGATGTCGGACACACTTAAGGTGTCCGACATCTTGCTTAAATAATTTCGCATCTCATTCCCAAACTCCGATTTGGGGATGTGCTTTTCTTTCAAAACTCTGGGGTTTTAGATGGACTCCACTTTTAAAGTGGAGTCCATCTACGAATAATCATCCCTTTGTGTGATTTTCACAAATCATGGTTGTTTCATCTGTATATTTTTTTACTTTCCGCTTCAGATGTCCAACATCTGCCAGATGTTGGACATCTT
>CAZOBD010000381.1:0-1605 GCA_964577665.1 uncultured Hyphomicrobiales bacterium | reverse complement strand
GTCCTGAATGAGCGGAGCGAATTCAGGACAACGGTCAAGTATAAGCGTAGTGCGGGATTTCGGAGCGATAAACTGTCCGCCCACCGGAAAGTTTATTAGGAGCAAAAATGCTCATTTTTAGCTGGTCAGCCCGCATTACGCTTATACAATGTTAGCAGCTTTTTATCTTTATGGTCCTTGTTCAATCACTTCGATTATCTGTCCTGTATTAATGTCAGCTTTGGCTTTTACCCAATTTTTTACTACACCACCAAAGGCATTTTTTCCCCTGAATGTTGTTCTTATGACTAAATGGTCTCCCATATCCCAGTAGACTGTCTCCTCGTGTTCATAACTGTCGGGATCGTTCATTGATTTCTTAATAATCTTAGTCAGCTCAATGTGAGAACCGTCCCAACTGCTAAATTGCTTTTCGAGTAATTCTTTTCTCTTTTTCTCTATATCCTTTACATAGTTCATTGCTGAACTCTCTTCAAAGCTGGCAAATAACACCTTGTCTGTGGATTTATCTGAAACAAAAGAAATATTGGCAGAGTCAAGGTAAACGACCCAATACTGATTATTGGTTCCTTCAAGAGTTTTTGGTGTTCCCCATTTTCCCCACATGTCGTATGGTACTGGATTACCGACAAGTGCTTTTACTGAATCAATGCCAATTTTTAAGGGGTCACTGTATTCTGTCGGTTCGATTGAAGCTGATTTAGTTTCTTCGGAATCATCCGAAAAAATCCCAATAATCATTATGAGTCCGAACAGGAGAACTATTGGTAAGCAACCGAATTTTAGAATTTTCTTGTTGATTGCTTTTCTTTTTTCCATTGCTTCTGGACTCATGTTCTTTCCACCTGTCCATGCTTCTTTTGTTGATTTATCCATATTTCCAAATGTTTGGTTGTTTTAAATTGCTGCTAACGTGTCTGGGGTAAGCGGAGTAATTCTTATTATTGTGTTTACCCCATGTTGTACAGAGTTCGCGGAGCGGACTCCCCGCTTACCCCAGACACGTTGTCCTGAATGAGCGGAGCGAATTCAGGACAACTCGTTTTTATACGCAATATACTTTTTTTTTACGAAATATTTAAGTAACTTGCGTAAAGCATGTAAAAAAAAGGATTATTGCGAATGGAAAATGAGAAAATTGAGCTGTTTCGTAAAGTCCTCAGAATAAGGGGTTATAGCGAATCTTCCATTTCCAATTATATTTCTGCCCTTAATAAGTATATAGGAATTAAGGGATTTGACTTCTCTGAAAAATCACTTCTGCCTTATTTCCATGAGATGCGTCTGAAAGACTATTCTTCCAGCACTGTCAGAATGGCTCTGATGGCTGTGCGGCTCTATTTGAAGCTGATTGAAAACAGGGAATTTAATAACACACTTCTAAAGGAGATAAAACGGGAACATAAGCTGCCGGATGTTCTCTCAAAAAGTGAAGTAAAATCTATCCTTGAAAATATTTCTAACCTCAAGCACAAGGCAATTGTATCCCTGCTTTATTCCTGCGGACTTAGACTTAGCGAGTGCCTCAATTTAAAAATAAATGACATTGATTCAAACAGAATGCTGATTAAAATCGTACAGTCCAAAGGAGCTAAAGACAGATAC
>CAZOBD010000380.1:0-1610 GCA_964577665.1 uncultured Hyphomicrobiales bacterium | reverse complement strand
TGCCGGGAGTAATCGGAATCATCTTGTCGGCATTGACGAATCCTGCATCGTTTAAGAGACATTTTACTTTGTAGGTTGCCTTGTCGTTTCCGGGATCGCCGTCGGGATACTGGTTCGCCGTGGCATTGGCTCCCTGAGGGTTCTCTGTCCATACTTCCACTGTGAATGGATCCCAAGGCGCTTCGGGTGAAAATTTGTGTTTGCCAAGGTCTATATTGGCAGTTTCGTTTTTATCAAGGCTGCCGTTCCATTGGATTGCTCCCTGCTCTACGCCGTTAACAGACCATCTTATCGTAACGCTTTGCAGTGTATGGTCAGCAAAATTGCGAAGTACTGCTTTTACGTCCTGTTCCTCTTCCGAGTCAAAAAATTCTTCCGGTGAGGTAACGCTTGTAATACCTGCGTCATTGGGATTGAGAATCATCATTGAGAAATCTCTCCACTGGCCGTATCTTGACCAAGAGCCGTAATAGCAGGGATTGTTTCCGTTGCTTGGAAAATATCTCCATAAATAGTAATAATAGGCTCCAAGAACCCGTATTCTGGTTTTACCGCCTTTAGCATTGTTGGGAATAGTGATATTTCCAGACTGAGAATAGCCATAATCTGTATAGCCTTCTTTAAAAACCAGCTCTCCGCTGTCATTGAAATCTTCGTCCTGGTTCCAGTCAATCCAGATTCTATTGCACATTAAGCGGTAATTATTGCGGATGTAAAAGCTCACTCTCTGTCCGGGCGCCAAAGCATCGGTAGTATAGGCTGTATTGTCGAAATATCTAGTTGAGCTGTTTCCGAAGCTGACATCGATTCCGCCGAAACGGAACTGAGTAATGCTGTAATTACTGTAGCCGGATGAATAGCCGCAGCGGCAGTAATCGGCATTGGCGTATTCTGCGGCTGCAAAGCCTATAAACATAGCTACGGCAAGTAATTGCAGTAATGAGTATTTGGAAAGTTTGTTTAGTAATTGTTTCATAGCTGTCTCCATATATTAATAAACATCAAACAGTAATTTTTTCGCATAACTTAAAGTTAACAATCTTAGTACAAACAACCAAATTTTTTTAGCAAAAAATATGATAAAAAAATAGTAATATTAACATTCTTTCATTTCGTTAAATATATATAGGTTTTTTGCTAACTTTTTAAATTTATTTTCATTTTTAAATAACTTAACTGTGTATATCTGATTCTCTGCAAAAATTTATTCAAATTTTTTTAGTTAAATATATAGTCAATTATAGTATATTTTGCTAAAACGAATATTTATATTTATTAACACAATTAAGTACAATTTGTTACAATTTTTACAAAATAAATATTAATTTCTTGCTAAGGTATTAGCATTATTTACATTAGAAAAACCGGAAAAGGCTTTAATTTTACATAAGAACACCAATGATACTGAAATTCACAAAATGGGATGATTATATTAGCAAGATGTCAGACACTTTCAAAGTGTCTGACATAAGAGTTGAAATAGTAATCATGGATGTCATTCCGGGGAGCGAAGCGGAATGCCGGAATCTCAAGTTAGTGGGAACCCATCCCTTATTCCCCTCTTGGGGAGGGGATATTCATCCGTGAGATTCCGCATCAAGTGCGGAATG
>CAZOBD010000379.1:0-1648 GCA_964577665.1 uncultured Hyphomicrobiales bacterium | reverse complement strand
TGTATTGCTTCAACGGAAAATGGACAAACCAGCCTTATTAAAATATGTAATACATGAGTTTTCTGAGGCATAAATGACCGGAATAGTTTTTATAATCGGGGCTGAAACAATATCAACCCCGAGACCATTCCAGTCAATCGGATTATTCCTCGCCGGTTGCCCTCCGGCAGAGCCGGTATCCGCTTCGTCCGATTGTATTAACTTAATGATTTCTATTTTCTTATGCAACTTTTTTCTTTTCCTCCCAATATTTTATACGCTCTCCTGTTGCTTTGTTTAGTTTATCTTCCCGTACTTTTAGTTTTTCTTCGACTTTGTCTTCCAAGTAATCTTTCGGTGTAAGATAGTACAAGGAACTGTGTAAGCGTTCATTATTATAATGATTTACATATTTTGCCATTATTGCTTCCGCATCCTTTATGCTTATCATGCTGTTCTTTCTGAGGCATTCTTCTTCCAGAGATCGGTGAAAGCGCTCTATCTTGCCGTTGGACTGAGGATAAGCTATTGATGTTCTCGTGTGCTGCAAGCCCGTCAGCGTTATAAAATCCTTGAATTCCTTAGAGATATACTGTCCGCCGTTGTCGCTTATTATTCTCGGTTTTACTCCCGGATACTTTTCCAAAGCTCGCTGCAGGGCTATTTCTACGTCATATTCCGTCATGTTTGCCCGCAGTTCATGGTGTACTATATATCTTGAATATCCGTCCAATACGCCTATAAAAAACAGAAATGTGCCTTTAAAATTAATATATTTTATGTCTGTGTGCCACTGTTGATGAGGCTTGTCCGGCTGATGATACCCCTCACCTTTAGATGATTTTTTTTCGGTATTCCATCTGTTTAACAAAGAGTTTTTCTTCAGCAACCTGTAAACGCTTGCAGGACTGCAATACACTATGTCTTCATCTATCATCTTGTAAGTCAGGCGGCGGTAACCCTCTTTAATAAAGTAAGTTCCCGCCCCGATTAACGACCTGGCATAATCCACAATGGCTTGTTGCTCTTCGGGTGTCAGCCAGTGCTTCTTTGGTATTTTTCCGTTGTGTCGATTCTCCTTTCCCGCTCGTTTCTTCCACTCATAGTACTTGCTTTTGCTTATTCCCGACAAGCCTATCAGTTTATTCAGCGGAATATGACTTTGGTTACAGATGTTCTCGAGTTGTTCTACCACTTCGTCCCTCACCTCCAGCTCCACCCATTTCTTGTTAAGTCCTCCCCATACTCTTTTTTTTTTAAGCTCAATAAGTTCGCCGGCTAAGTCTGTTATTAATGATTCCCGTATCCGCAGAGTCTCTTCCAGTTTCTTTATCCTGGCTTCTTCAGGCTTAGCGTGCTTTGTCCGCTTTTTCTGTTTCCCTGAAAATGTTTCTGCCGCTCCCTCATACATTGCCTTCTTCCACGAATACAGCACGTTCGGGTGCACTCCATACTGCTCAGACAGTTCGCTTATCGCTTTATTGTTCTCCAGATGCTCCCGCAGGATCATCACTTTTTCGTCTGCTGTAAATCTTTTTTTCTGTGGCATAATTTCTCCTTTTTTATAAATTAAGAAATTTTACCGATTTGTCCAATTGCATTTGAGGCATAACATTATTTCATACTCTTTTTTGTTCAATTCAAAAGATGCCAATTTCTCTAAATTCTC
>CAZOBD010000378.1:0-1665 GCA_964577665.1 uncultured Hyphomicrobiales bacterium | reverse complement strand
GCAGATATGGACGGCTCGACAATGACCGATCTCGAGCAGTGGACTACATACACCGGCGCTGATGCTAACTCAGTATCAGATGAAGCTCATTTTATGTCCAATACAGACTTCCGTCTGACAAAGTTCAATCCTAATTTTGAATTCGGATATGCCCTCGGCATGGGTGCAATAGAAGACCACGATATGAAGGGACAGGCGAGGAATATCAACTTCTATCCCGGCGCCGATGAAATAGTAACCGGCATAAGCATCACGCAGATGCCCGAAGGCTTCATAGAGTGCGAAGGCACCCAAGGCATGAGCATGATAGTAAAAGCCTCCATCAGCTACGGCGCCGGTATGCAGTTCCAGTGGAAAAAAGACGGCATAGACATCCCGGGTCAAGTAGAGCCGATTCTTTTCTTCGACGAACTGACCTACGACATGAGCGGACGCTATAGCTGCCGCATCATCGGAGAAGGCGGAGCCCAGCCCGTAGAAACAGATCAGGTAGTTGTTTACGTCCTCCGTGAAACAAAGATATTGAAGCAGCCCAAAGACGTCATGGTCGAACTCGGCGGCGTAGCCCGCTTTGAAGCAGAAGCGCTGGACGTACACGGCAGCGGCGACCTGGAACCTCTTTACACGCTCGAATACCAGTGGTATGCAATACTTCCGAGCGGCGACACAGTCAAACTGGAAAACAGCGACAAGATAGCAGGCGCTCACTCCAACATCCTTTCAATAAACTACGTTACTCAGGAAGACATGGACAACGAATACTTCATGAAAGTCTGGGGACACTGCGGCGAGGATTACTCAGAAGTTGTTTACATCAAAGAAATGCCTGAAATTGAAATCGCGGCACAGCCTGCCGATGCAGAGCAGTGCGAAGGAGCAGATGCGAGCTTCATGGTTGACGCAGATATAAATGTAATTGGCGTAATGCTTCAGTATCAGTGGATGAAAGACGGCGCGCCTCTTGCCGACGGCGGCAATATAAGCGGCGCAGTGAAATCCGAACTCAACATCACGGGCATAACCCCGATGGATGCAGGCAGCTACGAATGCCATATCACCACAGATGCCGGTGATTACGAAGCGATGAGCGATGCGGCAAGTTTGATGGTACACACCGGACCTGCCATCACCACACAGCCTGAGCCGATGACGGTAGAAGCAGGCAAATCCATGACAATTGCAGTAGCCGCCGACGGTTACGGTACAATGGCTTACCAGTGGTACAAAGACGGCACGGAAATCACCGATGCAACGGAATATTACCTTGAAATAGCCGATGTACAGACCAGCGATGCAGGCATGTATTCCTGCATGGTAACTGACGACTGCGGCGAATTAATGAGCGATGAAGTAGAAGTAACGGTAACGGCAGGCGGTATATCCGGCGTCTTTGACACGGAAAGAAACGGATACGTGCTGCAGGCAAACACGCCTAATCCTTTCAACACAACAACGACTATTAACTACACAGCGCCTCAGCCAGGCAGAGTAGTACTTCAGATAAGCGACCTTTACGGCAGAACCGTAATGGAAATCACCCGCACGGCAGGCGCAGGCATGAACAGCATAGAGCTAAATGCCGACGGACTTCCCACGGGAGTATATTACTACACGCTTATCAGCGGAAACACCCGCCTGACAAGGCAGATGGCTGTGGTTAAGTAA
>CAZOBD010000377.1:0-1669 GCA_964577665.1 uncultured Hyphomicrobiales bacterium | reverse complement strand
ATCACCCGTAGGTGCCACCTTGATTGCTCCTTCTGCAGCGAGCCCGAACCGATCCTGCCAAGGCCGAGGTCCCCGAGCTGCCGAAGAAGTATCCCGAGTCAACCATGTTCGGCACGCTGCCGGCGTACGGCTTCTTCTGCCGGCACGTGAAAGGGCTCACGTTCCGCGACGTCGTCCTGCAGCTCGAAGGCAAAGACGCCCGCCCCGCGCTGATCTGCGACGACGTCCAGCGGCTGGACGTGCATGGCCTGCAGGCCGACGTGGCCAAGGAAGGCCCGGCCGTCATGGCGCTGCATAACGTCCGCGGCGCGATGATCCAGGGCTGCACCGCACCGGCCGCGAGCGCGTTCCTTCGTGTGATGGACAGGTCGTCCGGCGTGAATCTCATCGGCAACGACCTGGCGCGGGCGGCCAAGCCGTTCGACATCGGCCCGGACCAACCCGCATCCGCCGTCTACGCGACACACAATCGGGGGAACTAGTGCTGCATTTCGAGCAAAAGGGGGACAGGCTACTTTTCCGCGGGTAGCCCTTTGCCTGACGGGATCGCCGCGCCGGTTTGCACGGTCAGCGGTGTTTGGAAAACCGGACGGCAGAAAAGTAGCCTGTCCCCCTTTTGCCCCTTTTGCCACTTGTGGACTTGTCGACGTGTCCTGAGCCCCGAACCCGGCTTCCCCAGACCCTAAATGAGTTTGCGTGGAATGGGTGCCATCCGTCGTGGGTGCCACTGCTCTGTCAGCAGTGCTCCCTGCAAGATTCCCAAGGCATGCACTGCTGACACAGCAGTGGCACACGTCTTCGGGACGGCCCCACAACCGTGCAAGCTCATGTAGACCCTTGGACCCTAGCCCCTGTTGTTACTTGTCCTGCTTTTCCTTTTCGCCCTTGAGCTCGGCGAGCTCGTCGCGGAGGCCGGCGAGGCGGCCGATTTCCTTCTCGTGCTCGGCGGCCTCCTCGGCGTCGATCATGCGGTCGATCTCGTCGTCGCCGATGGTCTCGCTGGCGGACATGTCGATGTCTTGGGAGGCCATGTCCTCGACCGAATCGAGGAACATGGACATCCGCTCTTCCATGCTGGCGGACTGGGCCATCGCCCGCTCCCAGTCCACCTGCGTCTGCGTCAGGTCGGTCTCACCGAAGAGCCGGCCGATCTCCTGCGCCATCGTGCCCATTGCGCCGGCGAAGTCGGCCGAGGCCTCCGCCTGACGTTTGATCAGCAGTGCGTTCTTGACGGCGAGGAGCTGGCGTTCGAGCATTCGCTTGATGGTGGCGGTCTTCTTGAGCGAGTTGCGGATGAAGCGGTATTGCGACTCGTCGCCGATCTGCTTGGCGCGGCGGGCGTTGACGATGAACTGATCGGTGAACTTGGCCTGCTCGCGGATCGCCCGCTCGATCCGCCGGATGCCCTGACGGATCTTCATGTCCCGCTCGATGCGACGCTCTTCCGATGACTTGAACAGGGCCATTGTGTTGTCCTTTCCATCTCCTGCGCGGGACGTGAAGACCCGATCCAATTCGTGTCCCCCACCTCTGAAGAGGTGGGCCACCCACGCATAGGCACCCACCCATGGGCAAGATGCCCATGCTACGCTCGGCAAGATGCCCATGCTACGGGCCCGTCAGAACCGTGCCCGCTTGGGGATAAGGAACCACAAGATCACGTAGACCA
>CAZOBD010000376.1:0-1676 GCA_964577665.1 uncultured Hyphomicrobiales bacterium | reverse complement strand
TGGTTTGTAAAAAGTGAAATAATTGATAAAGGGATTAAAATATATCCATATAGTTCAGATTTTGCTGATTGTAACGGTCTATACCCTTCAACCACAGAAAAAACGATACTTACACAATAACATAATAACTTTCAACATTTAAACAGTATTATCATGCGACTCAATAATTTTCAAGTACAACAAATAAAAAACGCCTTCAATCTTTACCTCCAAAATTATGAACTAAGACTTTTTGGCTCAAGAATTTTTGATGATAAAAAAGGTGGTGATATTGATTTATTATTATTAACCGATGAAAAAATAAGTTTAAAAGAAAAATGGAATATAAGAAGAGAAATTGAGAAATTTTTGGGTCAACAAAAAATTGATATTGTAAATTTTACACATAATCAAAATCATCCGTTTAAGAATATTATAATGGGAGATTCAATTTTATTATGATAAAAGACAACTTATATGAATTAATTTATCAGAATATTCAATTGATAAACAAAGGTTTGATTAGTTTTAAAATGTCCCTTATAAAGTGTAAGACCATTGATTTCTCTAATGATTTATCATTCGAACAACAAGAATCACTCGATTCGCTTACTTCAAAATTTGCTAGAATCGCGGACATTTATACCCAGAAAATTCTTAAATCTATATGCTATATTTATAGAGAGGATTGTAAAACATTTATTGATAGAAGCAACTTTGCAGAAAAATTAGGATTAATTTCTGATTCTCAATTTTTGCTGGATATACGTGATTTGAGAAATGAAATATCTCATGAATATATTGAAGATGAAATAACTGAAATATATCAAAAAACAATAGAAGTCGCCGACAATCTAATTGAGATTATAGAAAAGACAATCTCGCATCTTCAAAGCTCAAATTTCTTTGGTAAACAAAAATAATTTACAGAAATCTTGAACAAAATATTTCCTTCTATCGCACTCTGACTATTAATAAAATATGCCGGTGATTAAACTAAGATTGCTTTCTATGTGGATGGATATACAGGATAATGAGAGATTGCATCGTTATTATTAAGAATTACCAATTACGAATTTAGAAATTAACCTCTCCTTACTAAACTCCGATTTAGTAAGGAAAGTATAACAAGAAACTCTGTTTCGATGGAAAATGAACATTCCCAAATCGGAGTTTGGGAATGAGGGTGACGACCCCTCCTGAATCCTCCCCAAGGGGATGAGATAGAGAAAGACTTACCTCTCCTTACTAAACTCCGATTTAGTAAGGAAAAGTATCACAAGAAACTGGAGTTTCGATTGAAAATAAACATTCCCAAATCGGAGTTTGGGAATGAGAGGAGATCCCCCTCGGTCCCCCTTAAAATTAAGGGGGATGTAAGAAAATTCCCCTCTCGAGAGGGGATTAAAGGGGTGTGTTCTTCAGGAGTATGTTAGTAGTAAGTATGTGAGTAGTGGGTACAGAAATTGTAAGTACCCCATCTAAATCCTCCCCAAAGGGATGTGGAGATAGGGGAAAATCCCGTCAGGGATTAAATATTTGTAGATAACAAGATTGCAATAAAGATGTTTATCCCGTCAGGGATTAAATATTTGAAAAAAAAGAAAAAAAACGACCCCGCCTAAATCCTCCCCAGAGGGATGAGATAGAGAAAGACTTACCTCTCCTTACTAAACTCCGATTTAGTAAGGAAAGTA
>CAZOBD010000375.1:0-1684 GCA_964577665.1 uncultured Hyphomicrobiales bacterium | reverse complement strand
TTAAGATCATGGGCAATAATAGAAAAAAACTTATCCTTCATCGCATTTGATTCGATAAGTTCTTTTTCTACTTTGCGTCTCTCTTTTATCTCCTCCATCAGCTTCTGATTGGCATTATGTACTTTTTTGTTTACATCTTTTTCATGCTCAATGAATCTGATATAGAGTGTAAGAAGACTGATAAGCTCGTGTTCTTCAAAAGGTTTTGTCAGGTAATCAATGCCGCCGGCTTCGATGCCTCTGTTCATAAGCTCTTTTTTTGGATCGGAACCGGTTATGAAAATGATTGGTATGTGTGTGGAGCGCTCCTGATATTTTAGCATCTTAGCTATTTTAAAACCGTCTATGCCGGGCAGAAAAACATCCATTAATATTATGTCTATGAGATGGTTTCCCACAAGGCGGAGTGCCTCCTTGTAGTTGCGGGCAGTCCAGACTTCTGCGCTGATATTGTTTGATATCATCTGTTTTACTTTAGCAAGTATGATTTCGCTGTCGTCAACTATCAGAATCTTATGCTTTTTCTTACCGGGCTTTTTTTCGGGCATAGAGACAACTATATTATTCTTTGGCAATATTTACTAATTGCAAAATAAGCAAATATTTTTAATAAATTATACGTGATTTAATTTTTTGTTCAATATGTTGTCAAGTTTCTCCATCTTAGATTTCATTCTTGATTTATCGCCTCTGCGGTAGTCAACCTTCATTACAGAATATATCCGGTTAGCCTGAGGCTCAAGTATTTTAAAGCATCGGTCGATTAACGACATTACTTGATTCCAGTCGCCCTCCAAAATGGTTCCCATAGGCGTTAGCTGATAGGTAATACCGCTTTTGTCGATTTCATCTAAGACTTGAGAAACATATTTGCTTACGCTTTCTCCCTTATCTGTCGGAAACATTGCAAATTCAACGAGTACCATAATGATCTCCTTTCATCTGTTTATTTTAAACCCCACCCTAACTCTCCCCAAAGGGAGGGTATTCAAAGACATTGCTCCCTCCCCTTGGGGAGGGCAGGGGCGGGGTCTCTTACGGTTTTTCATCTGTTTATTTTTTTTGAATCATGTCATTCTGCACTTGCCCAAGGAATCTCACGTATGAGGAACACACCCCTTAATCCCCTCTTGGGGAGGGGATAATTTTTGATTTTCAGATGTCCGACATCGTGTCTGGGGTAAGCGGAGTAATTCTTATTATTGTGTTTACCCCATGTTGTACAGAGTTCGCGGAGCGGACTCTCCGCTTACCCCAGACACGTTGTCCTGAATGAGCGTAGCGAATTCAGGACAACTGCCGGATGTTGGACATCTTTTTCTTCCATACTGCAAATTCATCCGACGACTTTAAGTCATCGGTTGAATACGGGGGCCCCACCCTAACCCTCCCCAAAGGGATGGCAACGATATTATTCCCTCTCCTTGCGGAGTGCTCTTCTTATGGCAAATATAATAGAATTAATTGAAATTTCAAAGAATATGTCAGCCCTGCTTATTTGCAAGGAAGGACAGGGAGGAATCGAAAATAAACAGATGAGCGCCCATGATTTGTGAAATCACCCAAAGGGGATGATTGTTTGAGAGTTAATGCAAAACAGAGTTTTGAAAGAAAAGCACATTCCCAAATCGGAGTTTGGGAATGAGATGCGAAAGAAATCGGAGTTTGGGAATGAGATGCGAAA
>CAZOBD010000374.1:0-1700 GCA_964577665.1 uncultured Hyphomicrobiales bacterium | reverse complement strand
CGACGGACACGACGACGGTGACGGACACCGAGGACGTGACGTTCACGGACAACCTCACGGACGTCGGCGCGTCGTCGGTAACGTCCGTCGATGGGACCGCCGTCGCCGACGACGTGGATACCGAGACGATCACCGTCACGCTGATCAACAGTCTTGGCAATCCGGTGTTCGGTCATGATGTGACGTTGAGCGTCTCGGCCGGAGGCCCGGCAGGCGTGACGATCGCGCCGGCGTCGGACACGACGGACGCGTCGGGCCAAGTGACGTTCACGGTGAAATCGTCGATCGCCAAGACAGTCACGTTGCAGGCGGAGGACACGACAGACAGCACGACCGTGACGGATACGGAGGACGTAACCTTCACGGACAACGTGACCGACGCGGGCACATCGAGCGTCACCTCCGCCGACGGCGGCGCGGTGGCCGACGACGTCGATACGGAGCTGATCACGGTGACGCTGCTGAACGCGGCGGGGAATCCGATCGTCGGCAACACCGTGTCGTTGGCCGTGTCGGCCGGCGGGGCGGCGGGCGTGACGATCAGTCCACCCTCCGGGCCGTCGGATGCGGCGGGGCAAGTGACGTTTACGGTCAAGTCCTCGATCGCCAAGACGGTGACGTTTGAGGCGACCGACGATAGCGATACGGTGACGGTCACGGACACGGAAGACGTCGTGTTCGCGCCGAACGTCACCAACGCGGCCAATTCCTCCGTGACATCGGCGGACGGCAGCGCCGTGGCCGACGACGTGGACACCGAGACGATTACCGTGACGTTGCTGAACGCGGCGGGGAATCCGATGGTCGGCCACAACGTGTCGTTGGCGGTCTCGGCCGGCGGGGCGGCGGGGGTGACCATCAGTCCGCCGTCGGGGCCCTCCGACGCCTCCGGGCAGGTCACGTTCACGGTGCGGTCCGACACGGCGAAGGTCGTGACCTTTGAGGCCACCGACGATACCGATGCGGTAACGGTGAGCGATACGGAGAACGTCAACTTCACCGTGAACCTGACGGACGCGGGAGGCTCGTCGGTCACGTCCGCGGATGGGACCGCCGTGGCGGACAATACCGACACCGAGACGATCACGGTCACGCTGCTCAACAGTTTGGGCAATCCGGTATTCGGTCACGATGTGACGCTCAGCGTATCGGCTGGAGGTGCAGCGGGGATCACGATCGCGCCGGCCTCGGACACCACGGACGCCTCGGGGCAGGTGACGTTCACAGTGAAATCGTCGATCGCCAAGACGGTGACGCTGGAGGCCGAAGACACCACCGACAGCACCACCATCACCGACACGGAAGACGTAACGTTCACGGCGAATGTCACGGACGCGGGCACGTCGAGTGTCACGTCGGCCGACGGCAGCGCGGTGGCCGACGACGTGGACACGGAGACCGTCACCGTCACGTTGCTCAACGCGGCGGGGAACCCGGTGGTAGGCCACAACGTGACGTTGTCGATCATCGCGGGCGGAGCGGCCGGTGTCACGATGAGCCCTCCCTCGGGACCGTCGGACGTCGCCGGCGTGGTCACCTTTACGGTGAAATCTTCCGTCGGCAAGACGATTACACTGCAAGCCACGGATACGACCGACGCCGTCGTGGTCACCGACACGGAGGATGTCACGTTTACGGCCAATCAGACCGACGCGGGGAACTCGTCGGTGACGTCGGCGGACGGCAGCGCGGTGGCCGAC
>CAZOBD010000373.1:0-1732 GCA_964577665.1 uncultured Hyphomicrobiales bacterium | reverse complement strand
AGGAAAGCGCGTTGAGATGAAAAAAGTCCACCAGTTCGGCCAATTTGTTTTCAATCCGCCAGCGGCGGGCATAGACCAAAAGAATTTCAACCAAATCCATCTCGAAATTGTTGGTGATGACATACGTGGGTTCAGCCCGCCCATGATCTTTCATGATGATCTGCCGAAAAGGAGTGGAACATCCCTTCAAGAGGACTTCACTTTCATGCGCCAGAAAGGTTTGACGTTTTCGTTTGGGAATTGGCAGTTTGACTTTCTGCCAACACGCCTCCGGCATGGCGGCCGTTTGTTCCGCCAGCGTTTTCCCACGGGTTCGTAAGGTAATGAATTTTACCTTCGCTTTGTCCAACTGGTCCAAGATTCTATAGGTGGTCAAGCGGGAATCGAAAACCAAGGTTTCGTGAATCACCCCTTTGATGTCTTTCCAATAAACGACAAAGTTCAAAATTTCCTCTGCGCCCTCTTTGCGAAGCACATCGGCGTTGGCGTATAAAAGAACGTTGCTTTCTGCATCCTGGGCGAAAAAGGTGTTGGCTCCCTTCATCGCTTTGTTGCGCGCTCCACTCCACACTTTTTCCATTTCCGATTGATCCCCGAAATGGGGAATCGAATGAAAATCGAGGTTAATGGTCTGACCGGAAAACAGGGCTGGCTCCCAGGTGGTTAATCGGGAAAGAATTTCTTTTTGCAGGTGCTGACAAAGGCCGGCGGAAAACAAACAGGAATAAGTCCCCATATAGGTTGGTTTGCGAAGCACATTGAGTCCGGCGAATATACCGAATCCCACGTCATGGTCGTATTGTCGGACATGACTCATCCGTTCTCCCCCCATCAGTTTCAACGCCAGCAAACTCAAAAACGCCTGACGTTTGCCAATGATCTCAGATTCGGGAAGCGGCAAGGCCTCGACCACATCCAGGATGCCTGACTCAATGATATAAGGGAGGAACGCAAAGAGCCCCGCCACTTGACATTCTTCTTTGAAGGGTTCGAGCGTCTTGAAATCAAGGTTATGAGACGATTGCGCCAGGAGGGCATTGTTCTTGGTACGCCCCCGCTGAGCCGCGGTTCGGCGAGCGAGCTTTCCGAATCCCGCGTCCTTCAACACCCGCTCCACTGTACTGGAACTCAACTCGATGTTTTCCTCGCGCAGCCGTTCAACAATGTTCTCAACGGAGAGTTGGCTGTTCCTCCATTCGCAAATCTTATCACGCACATACGATGTTACCCGGCGCTCTTTGGGACCAGTCGCGCGAGAAGGAAATAAGTCCAGTTTGCCAGTGCGTAAATCATGAGCGAGCGCGTAAAGGGTTTTTTCAGTAAATCCAAATTGATGGGCCACCTCAGCGGCGGGACGCTCCTCAAGGATGTACTTTCGCAGGGCCTCGTATTGGCGCTGCTTGGCAGAGCGGGGATTAAGAAAAAAAGATTTCAGCTCGTCATGCATGGAAGTTACATTTGGTATAATTATGATGGTTATAATAGCGCGAAACTGGATGTTTTGTCAAGAGAAAATCGAGGTAAAATGAAAATAAATGTTTAAATTATGTGGATTTTATCAAAATTAGGGGTACAATTACCGTTGGTGAGTGTATTTTAGTTAAAAAGTCATAAACCTTTATCCATCACACCTATACTAAAACATTCTGGATAAAACATCGCATTTATGGGGGAACAGCCATAAAATCTTGGTTTAATTCTGAGGCTTAAACACCTCGCGAAAATCGGTGTT
>CAZOBD010000372.1:0-1808 GCA_964577665.1 uncultured Hyphomicrobiales bacterium | reverse complement strand
CATGAGCACACCGGACAGGACGGACCCACCGCTCGTACGCGGCGTGATCTTTGATCTCGACGGAACTCTTGCCAACACGTTGGGCGACATCGCCTACGCGGTGAACCGGGCCCTCGAATCCGTCGATGCTCCCACGCGTCCCGTGGACGCCTATGCCGAATGGGTCGGCTGGGGGCTGAAGAACCTCTGTAAGGCCGCCCTCGGCGAGGACGAGGGGGAACGCTTCGATCGCTTCTACGAGACCGCCGTCGCGGAGTACAACCAGTTTCCGATGGAGCGGACCTATCCGTATCCGGGCATCCCCGAGGTCCTCGACGAGCTGAACCGGCGAGACGTGCCCGTGGGCGTGGCCACCAACAAGCCGCACGAGTTCGCGGTCAAGATCGTCGAGACGACCTTCGCGGCATGGTCGTTCGTCGCCGTGGAGGGCTACCAGATCGACGCCCCGCGCAAACCCGATGCCGCTTCGGTGTTGGGCATCGCCCGGGCGATGGAGCTGCCTCCGGCGGAGGTGGCCCTCGTCGGCGACTCCACCGTCGACGTCGAGACCGCGAGGAACGCCGGGATGGTGGCCATCGGCGTGTCGTGGGGATTCCGGGGTCCGGAGGAGCTCTCCGAGGCGGACCGGATCCTCAGCCGGGCCACCCAGCTGCTGGAGCACGTCCGGTCGTAGGATTCCCTTGTCTCGGGGCGGGCGATGAGCCGATACGGGATATGGGAAGCGACGCTGGAGTCCGGGCGGCGGCGCGCCTACAATCCATCAGAGCTATCGGACCCACTCGAAATCAGCGGGTGTTCACCTATGAGATTCCTTGTCGCTAGCGTTTCAGGCGTTTCCCTGCTCGTGGCCGGCTTGCTGATGACGTCTCCCGCGCAATCGGCCCAAGGCGATAGAAGGCCAGCGGGCCGGGCGGCGCCTCGTTCCGGGATGTCGGCCAAGCGTCCCCCGACGAACGCCGGCGGGAAGCGGGCCATCCGCATGGAGGCGGCCGGCCATGTGCCGCCGCGTCGGAAGTCCGCCACGACCCGGGCACGGCACGTCACGAGCAAGCGTCAGCAGCTCTTCGCCGAGGCCCAGAAGCTGGCCACCAAGGTCTACCGTTCCGGAGACTGGTCGAAGCACGCGACCGACATGAAGGACATGGTCGAGAACGTCTGGGCGCGCAACGACTGGAGCACCGACGCGGACCAATTCCTCAAGCGACTTCTGATCGACATCAACAGCCATGCGCCGTGGGAGTTCTACGGGCGCATCAAGTCGGCCACCGATCTCTTTCGCGCGCGATACGGCCTGGACGATGAGCAGATCAAGAAGCTCCGCGCGAAGTTCGTGCAACAAGGGTTCGTCTTCTTCATTCAAAACGCCGAGGCCATGCTGCCCGTCTTTCAGGAGCTGATCGACACGCGATTGGCCGGCAAGCCCTTCACGCCGGAGCAGGTGGCGCGGTGGTCGAAGGTCCTTCGTCCCATCGCCACGAAGACCTACCAGACCCTGCGTCGCGACGTCCAGACCTTCGCCGAGCAGAACCTCACGCCGCAGCAACGCAGTAAGGTGGAGGCCGACCTGAAGGTCTTCGACACGCGAACGGCCGACATGGTCGAAGGCATGGCCGAGTGGCAACGGGGAGAGTGGTCTCCGGCGGAGTGGGGGCTGGACACGGACCCCGTGCATGTGGCGATGCAGAGGCAGCTCGACGGCAAAGCGCCGGCCGGGGAGCTGGCGAGCAAGTCGTCCGATCCGACGAAGGCCGCCGAACGCGGGGATCCCTCCCAAGCCAAGGGGCCGATGCAGATCGGCGATTCCCGCA
>CAZOBD010000371.1:1295-1817 GCA_964577665.1 uncultured Hyphomicrobiales bacterium | reverse complement strand
GAAGCGCTACGAAGAGGCGGTCGACGTGCTCAAGCAAGTGCTCGTGATCGCTGCAAAGCAGGAACGACCGCGATTCCTCAAGGAGGACCTGGAGGACATCGTCGACTACCGCAATCAGCGGCAGTGGGAGGATGATCGCAAGCGGGAGAGCGCGCGCGTCCTGGCGGAGATCCGAGAGGATATGATCCCCTGGAGTCGCGAGCTGATGCGCTTTCCGAAGAACTGGCGGGAGATTACGGTCCGCAGCGAACGACTGACGCTGGAGGGCGAGGAAGAGGACGAGAAGAACGAGGAGGTCCACAAGAAGCTCGACCAGACCCTGCCCGAGATCGTCTTCGATGACGTGCCGTTTATTCAGGCGATCGAGTTCCTCAAGGAGCAGCAAGGCGTCAACATCCGCGTCGATTGGCGCTCCTTGGAACAGCTGGAGATCGATCGCGAGACGTCGGTCGTCGTCGAGAAGCTCAACGACGTGAAGTTCTCCACGATCCTCGATGCGGTTCTGGAGAGTCTTTCAACCCA
>CAZOBD010000371.1:0-1285 GCA_964577665.1 uncultured Hyphomicrobiales bacterium | reverse complement strand
CCATTCGACAAAACAAGCAATAATTTTGATGGATCTATAGTTGAGGAGTCTTTCAACCCAGCCCGGGGAATTGGACTATGTCGTAACGGACGGGCTGATTCGGATCACCACCACCGAAACGCTCAACAACCCGCAGAACATGGTCTCCAAGATGTATGACGTGAAGGACCTGCTGCAAGACACGCCCGACTTCTTCAGCGCCGGCGGGATGGGCGACATGGGCGGCATGGGCGGCGGGATGGGGGGCGGCATGGGAGGCTATGGCGGCGGGATGGGCGGCATGGGCGGTGGCTATGGCGGTGGCGGCATGAGCCGTGGCGGCTATGGGGGTGGGATGAGCCGCGGCGGCGGGATGAGCCGAGGAGGCTACGGCGGCGGGGGGATGAGCCGGGGAGGCTATGGCGGCGGCGGCATGAGCCGTGGCGGGTATGGAGGCGGAGGGTACGGTGGCGGAGGATACGGGGGCGGCGGATATGGGGGCATGGGCGGCATGGGCCGGACCCAGGAGGACATGGCCTGGGAGCTCCGCGACACGATCATGGAGACGGTCGAGCCCGATACATGGGAGGAGACCGGTGAGGGCAGCGGCAAGATCTGGCCCTTCCAGGGTCGCCTCTTGATCTACAATACGCCGAAGGTCCATCAGCAGATCAAGGAACTCCTGGACGACCTTCGAAAGGAGGCCAAGCTCCAGGTGGCCGTGGAGGCCATCTTCATCACCGTCAGCAATAACTTCCTCGAGGAGATCGGTCTGGACCTGGACGTGATCCTCAACGCCGGCAACGCGGGCTACGACTACGCGACCACGAACGGCCAACGATGGGTGGATCCGGCGACGGGCAGCCTGGTCTTGGTTCCCCGGCAGTTCTCGCGTTTGGGCACGGCGCCGACCGTAGCCGGTCCGAACCCGATGAACTCGTCGGTTCCCGATCAGCCCTACCGGAACGCCGGTTACGTACCGCGCACGGGGACGCCGGGGCCGCATTCGAGCCAGTGGACGCCGATCAGCATGGGACAAGACCACCTGCCGATTGCGGCGCCGCAGCAGACGCCGGTGCCCGGTAGTCTCGGTGGCGCCGTCGGGGACGCGATCTCCATCGCGGGGAGTTTTCTGGACAACATCCAAGTGGACTTCCTCATCCGGGCGACCCAGGCGGATCGGCGTAGCAGCTTCCTGCAGTCGCCGCGGATCGTCGTGCCCAACGGTCGATACGGCTCGATCTCCATCACGGAGGATCAGGCGTATGTGGCCAGCCTGGAGGCCGTCGCATCGGGCGGAACCGAC
>CAZOBD010000370.1:0-1824 GCA_964577665.1 uncultured Hyphomicrobiales bacterium | reverse complement strand
AAATCATAAGGATAGAAGAAATATACTTTAAACAGTGTGGCTACGTATTATATTGATAATAATTAATATTTATTTTGTATATTAATTAATTATTTTATATATTTGTAGCGTAGTATTTATTTTTTTCTATTTTTTAGTTTTGTTTATGTTTATTCAAAGAACTCATAGAAAATATAAAAACGGGAAAGTCTATGAATCTGTGCTTCTCATGGAAAATTACCGTGAAGGAAAGAAAGTAAAGCACCGTACTCTTGCTGTCCTGACTAAATTACCCAAACATATCATCACTATCATTGAGAAATCATTAAAAGGGCATCAGATCAATACTACAATTGACCTTGAGCTTTCAAACGGCAAGTCCTTTGGCGCTTTGAAAACAGTGATAGAGATTTCAAAAAGGCTGGGTATTTCGCAGGCGCTCGGCACGGGCAAAAGAGCTAAGCTCGCACTGTTTCAAATAGCCGGAAGGATCATTGCGCAAGGCTCAAGGAATTATCTTGCAAATGAGTGGAAGACACTTCAGGCAGTCGAAGAGCAGCTAAAGCTTACGAACTTCAACGAAGATTCACTATATGAGAATCTGGACTGGCTGGCAAAGGCTCAGACAAAGATAGAAAAAAAGATATTTGATTTTAGGTATAAGGACAAAAAAGCCAAAGATATATTTCTTTATGATGTAACATCATCTTATTTCGAGGGTGAGTGCAATGATCTGGCAGAATTCGGATATAACAGAGACAAGAAAAAGGGGAAGAAGCAGATAGTCATAGGTTTGATGCTGGACAGTCAGGGCTATCCTCTGACAGCAGAAGTGTTCAAAGGCAGCACAAGCGACATGACAACAGTATCATCGCAGTTGGAGAAGCTGAAAAAGAATTTTGGTGTAGAGCGTGTCGTTTTTGTTGGTGATAAAGGAATGATAAAGAGCAATCAGATAAAAGAGCTAAGTTCAGATGAATACAAATGGCATTATCTGACAACGATCACCAAACAGCAGATACAGACGCTTTTGAAAGACGGATTAATACAGCTTTCCATGTTTGATGACGACCTTGTAGAAGTAGAATCCGATGATGGAATAAGGTACATAATGCGGCGTAATCATCATATAGCAGATCAGATAGAGCGCAACAGGCAGGAGAGGATAGCAAAGTTAAGGCAGTTCATAGAAAAGAAGAACAAGTATCTAAGCGAACATAAAAGAGCCAGTCAGGATGTGGCAAGAAAGAAGATATACGAAAAGGCAGAACAATTAAAAGTGTTATCAATAGTAGAAATCAAAGCTTCTGACAGAGAATTAACCTTGGAGATCAATCAAGAGCGGTATGTCGAGAAGAGTAAATTGGATGGTTGTTACGTTATAAAGACAGATGTATCCAGAAGGCATCTTGACAAAGAAACAGCACACAGAAGATATAAAGACCTAAGCAATGTTGAGTTTGCCTTCAGAACAATGAAAACAACCATAGAAGAAATAAGACCGATATTTGTCAGGAAAGAAAACAGAACACGAGGTCATGTATTTATAGCAATGCTGGGTTACATGATTATCAAATATATCACAGAAGCAATAAAGGGACTGGATATAACCAGAAAACATGCCATTGAATTGTTGGATAAAATTCAATATATCACCTACAAATATGATAGTAAAACTATCAATGTTAAACCACACGTACTTTCAGAAAAACAATCAGAAATACTATCAGCTTTAGACATCAAACTCTGATGTAGCCAGGGAATGAAATATGCTATAACAGCTCGTAACGTAGAGCTGGTGCGCTTCCCATGCGCTTTGCGCTTGCTTTTTGACAGGAACTTCCG
>CAZOBD010000369.1:0-1826 GCA_964577665.1 uncultured Hyphomicrobiales bacterium | reverse complement strand
ACGCGCCCGCGCGGGGCGCGACCTGCCGCGTTGGTTGCCGGTATATCTGCACTTCAGTTTCAATCCACGCGCCCGCGCGGGGCGCGACCGGCATGGCAAGCCAAGGGCGAAACATGATATGTGGTTTCAATCCACGCGCCCGCGCGGGGCGCGACCATATCTTTTTAGTATGTTGGGCACGATCATAACGTTTCAATCCACGCGCCCGCGCGGGGCGCGACCCGAAGGCCGCGACGCCGGCGAGGTTAATATTCTTGTTTCAATCCACGCGCCCGCGCGGGGCGCGACCGGTTGTCATCGGCTGACGGTTCAGCGTAATGCGCGTTTCAATCCACGCGCCCGCGCGGGGCGCGACCCCTATAAGTAGTAAGTATCGTCCTATTAAGGAATTATGTCAAAGATCGCGCGATACCTGTCTTGAACGTAGATATCGGCGACTATGCCGATGCGGCTACAGTCGGTAGTTGATTATGTTCAAAGGAATTAACACTCGCCGCGATCTGCCGGAGCAGCTCCTGTGAATATCATGTTCGCGATGGTTATACTATCATGGGTTCTTCAGGGTCAATCACCTTTTTCGCTCCATGGTGTTCTACCTTTCTTCGCCAATTCGCTCCCAAATAATAAAACCTCAGGCTATCGTATTTTAGATTGGATTGGGAGATAAGTTTCGATCTTAACGCCTCCCACTGTCCCGGGTCCACAAGACATTCGAAAACGGAGTATTGCACACGTTGCCCGTAATTCTGGCAAGTCTTCGCAACCTTCCGAAGTCTTTTGACTCCTCCTTCATTTTTCGCCACGTCATAACTTACTAAAACCATCATGACTATTTCCAAATAAAGGCCGGATAGCCGTCGATATCGCCGCGCAAGTACCGGGCAAGCAAGATCGCCTGGCTCTGAAAAAGAACTCCTATGTGCATCTTGTCACCGAGAAATGGATGGATAAGCACCTCTTGCTTTCTGTTTTGGTATGCAGTAACAACAACTTTTCTAGCTTCATCCTTGAGAAGCACTGCCCCGGACTCAGTGATCCGGAAAGAATCTTTTGCTATCTGTTTTCTATTTATCAAAGACAAGACGAGTCTATCCGCGAAAAATGGCCGGTGCTCTTCCATTAAATCAAGAGACAGGCTCATTCTTCCGGGCCGGTCTCTGTGCAGAAAGCCTACAGCGGGGTCGAGCCCGACAACTTCAAGAGCAGATCGCATATCGTGGTATAGAAGCGTATAGACAAACGATAGCAAGGCGTTTACCCGATCCAAAGGTGGGCGCCTGCTTCGCGTGTTGAAGGAAAAATCGTCTTCTTCTTGCAGGATTAACTCCGAAAATATTCCAAAGTATTGTTTTGCTGAATCTCCCTCAATACCACGTATTTTATCCGGGTCAGATTCGTGGATGACATCATCCATGCTTGCTTTAAGTTTCTTCGTTGTTGCTGCCATTTTTCTTGTGTCGATCTTGCCTTCGTGATCCCGCATTCCCCTTTGTAATACCGATCTACAATTGGCAATTTTTGACGCCACGATAGTTCTGCAGATAGACGCGGTCTTGCCGGTATCGTCAGCCCATCTATATTGCGTCCTGCGGAGGAGAACGTTTCCGGTCTGAGCTCCTTGTACTCTGGCAAGGAATTTCCCGTAGGTAGTCAAAAAACTGATAGTTACGTTTTGGCCGGCACAAAAACCCATAAGTGCAGGGCTCAACAAGACTTTGCCAAAGCACACTATGCTACGTATAGTGATGATCGGAACTCGCATCTTCGTTTGACCGTCAATCCTGACAGCTATCGCCTCCCCTTCTTTTCGAAGATACGCGCCCTGG
>CAZOBD010000368.1:0-1856 GCA_964577665.1 uncultured Hyphomicrobiales bacterium | reverse complement strand
CTGGCTTGTGAATGTGCCTGAGCTTTCCTCAGGTCTTGTTATAGTTTTGCTGCTTGTCCAGTACCTGATAGTTGCACTTTCAGACCAATACGGATTTTTTTTCAGCTTATGTTCTACAAGCGGACCGGAACCAGACCATTTAGATTCGATTAACAAATCATCTTCATTAGTTGCATTCGGGTCATTATTTGGTGATTTGATTCCTGCATGACCCCAGTTATAAGTTATCTTATCCCAGAGCGGGTCTTGCCAATCGGTAGTCTGAATATAATCCCAATTTTGCATTTCCCATTCTGTTGGGTTTTCCCAGGGAATATAGTTCAATTCATACGGATAGTCCAGAAATATCCCACTTTCTCCTCCCTCGCTAAGGTGAAAAGCATAAGTAATGCAATAAAAATTATTGAAATTTTCAGGGCTTAGAATTCCCTGATAATTATCTAAGACAGTTGCTCCTTCCCACAGTTCTTCACCGTAACAGGCTATCCACAGGTCATTTGGACTGTCATTTACATAAACCATCTTTGTCCCTGATTCTGCAGGATACCCTGTTTGATAAGTGTTGTCTTTTACATAGCAGGCAGACCAATTGTTAAGCGGAGTATCTGCTTTGTATAATCCGTTATCAGTAGCAGCGTAAAGTCTCCCATCATATTCGTTAATCGAGCTTACGCTGTAAAAATTACTGATAGTATTACTCGGTAATCCGGTACTCTTTTCTGACCAATAATTACCTCCATCTGTTGAAAGAAAGCAGCCTTCTCTTTCAGTGCCAATATAAATATTATTACCATTGATATATATAGAGAAGACTTCATCTCTATCAGGAGCATTGTCCCATGTATAGCCCCAATTAGAGCCTCCATCAGTACTCATCCGTAAAAATTGATATGTACCGGCATATAATTTCCCTGATAAATTATCAGAAGCAAATTTGAGGCTATATATTGGGGTAGTTAAATTTGTTGTATTCCAGTTGTCGCCATTATCAGTTGATTTATACACACCGGCATTAATTGCGCCAATGTATATATCATTTCCATCCCCGAAAGCAAGACATGTAATGTCTCTATTGGTTAAATCAAAATCCCAGCTTGTCCCGCTGTTGGTAGAGACATAGATTCCTGCATTAGTTCCTGCAAAAAAGGTGTTGCTCTTGACTGAAATAACGTTTACAATAGCTTCTGTAAGATTATTTATTTGATCTTCATCCGGATCGAGCCATGTATCTCCGTAATCCGTTGACATATAAATACCGTTATCCGTTCCTGCGAAAATAGTGTTGCTCGAAATTTCCATGCAGTTTACTGTATGCTCGGCAAGATAATTGCTCTTCTTGGTAAATGTATAGGAAGACCCTGATCCTGTCATCCTGTATATTCCGCCGCTGTACATCCATGCCTGCTTGCATCCCTCAATCTGAGCCTCAGTCCAAGTATTGCTTTGAACCTGATAGCTGTTTGTTGGTTCATTTGGCTGATGACCGAGAGGAGTCAGCACCTTGACATATTCATCTTCTGCCAATAAGTGAGCCGTGCAAAAGCAGGAGAAAAGGATAAGTATCGTCAGCATTTTTATTATTTTTTTCATTTTTATTCTCCGTATTGAAGATTATGATGTTTATCTGTTACATTTAAGTATTCTCAAGTCGTGTAGATGTCGGACATCTTGAAGATGTCCGACATCTGAAAGATTCTACCTCACAACAAGCAATTTCTTACTTATTCTCTTTCCGTTTGCCGTCATTGTCAGGAAATACATTCCCGGCGGTAATGCAGAAGCATCGAAATTTAAGCTATGTGAACCCGCAGAATGAAATTCATCAGTCATCAGTTCTTTTTCCGATTGCCCTAACA
>CAZOBD010000367.1:1581-1862 GCA_964577665.1 uncultured Hyphomicrobiales bacterium | reverse complement strand
TCCCGGAGTCAGGACAATTATACGCCGACCATGGGAGAATTACTGAAGGAAAACCGGCAGGGACCTCTGCTCCCCGGGACGCTTCCTGAAGGGTGCCTTCTGGCTCGGGACGGCACGGTCACCTGTACATTCAAGCGACTTTTACCGGACGAATCCGCCCGCATCCGTATCCGGATGCGGATCCCAGATACCGGAACGTTTCATTGCCGGGCCGAGGTCCACAGCGACAGGATGGACCCGGACGAAGACAACAACCGCATCTACCAGCCGATCACCGTACA
>CAZOBD010000367.1:0-1571 GCA_964577665.1 uncultured Hyphomicrobiales bacterium | reverse complement strand
GGCGGCATGTGAGCGGGGCGGCCGGCTTGACGTACACTTGGCCGGGGTTATTATTGTTCAATAAAGGCAACCCGACCGCCGCTCAAGGAGGCAGAATATGACCGACGACCATACGGCGTGGTCGCGCCGCACATTTTTGAAAACCGCTGGCATCGGCACAGCACTGGCGCCGGCGTTGGCATACGGTGCCGGGCCGTCCGCTGAAGTCCGGATGCCGCGGCGTGGGGTGCATGTGCGACCAGACCATGCAGGAGCGCCCGGCGCGGCGGGCCGCCAGAGCCGACCAGAACATCCGATCCCCCCCACTACCGACCGCGCAGACCACGTCGATCCGGTCGCGGTCGAAAATGCCGCGGAGCCGATCGACCACGAAGACGTCCGCCTTGTGCCGGAGGAGGTTCTCATGCACCGCGATGCCGCACTCGGTCAGGCTCGAGGCCAACGGCCCGGCCTCTTTCAAGCACGCCACCGAGGCCGCGACGCGCTTCGGGCGGAAGGCGCGAGCGAGCGAGACGAGCATGTGCTCCGCGCCGCCGGTGACCAGGGTGTTGGTCACGAGCAGCAGTCGGCTTGGCCGAGGCAATGTCGAATCCACGAAGCGCTCCCGCGGACCATGCCGAGGAGTTCGCGAAGATGGTGTCCCGGCTCGCCCGAGACCGCGAATCCCATGCGAACCAGGCCCAACACGAACAACCCCCACCCGACGACAACCCATTCTCCCAGTCCCATCGGCACGTTCTTGCAGAGGATGTAGGCGTAGTTGTACGCCACGGCGTGCCCGAAGGCCGCCGGATCCGGTCTCGCGCTCGGCGACTGATGATGCACGGCATGGGCGCGCATCGCGCGGCCCACGAGATGCGTGCGGGCCATCCGATAGGCGATCTCCCGGTCTTCTCCCAGGGCGTAACCGCGCAAGGATTCATCGAAACCCGGCGGCCATACGGCCGCCTTGCGAACCGCCAGGGCGGCCCCGATGAGGTTGGGATCGGCCGCCACGCGCCGGTGGAGCTGCTTCGGCCACGGGCCGCGACGCATGCGGCGCCGGCCGATTCGCCACCATCCGCTTAGCCGCGCGCCCGTCCGCCAGAAGCGCCCGCCCCATCCCGCCAGCGTGGGTTCCGCTACCGTGCCGCCTAGGACCGCAAGGTCTTCGCACACGTCGGCGGCGAACACCTCGGCGGTCTCTTGCAGGTAGTCCGGCGCCGGCTCGGCATCGTCGTCGAAGAACTGGACGACGTCACCGGTAGCGCGCGCAAGGGCAAGGTTCCGCGAACGCGTCAGCCCGGGCTCGTCCTTCCTCCAATACTGCCAGGCGATCCCGGCCGCTCCGGCGCGATCGGCGAGCCGACGGAGCCGTTCGTCCGGGAGTTGGCCGTCGTCGATGACGAGGAGCTCGACGGGTCTTCGGGTTTGGGCGCAGACAGCCGCCACGCATCGCTCCACGTCGTCTGGGCGATTCCGCGTGCAGACGGCGACCGAGATGCGTGGCGCATCCACGAGAGGGATCCCCCGGCCTCAACCCGATGAGACGACGCCTTGGAAGTACCGCACTCTGGCTTTCGCAAAAGGCG
>CAZOBD010000366.1:0-1863 GCA_964577665.1 uncultured Hyphomicrobiales bacterium | reverse complement strand
TGTTGCCGTTCTTCTTCCCTTGCCCGCTGCAGCCACCCAGCAGGGCCGCCAACGCGGCGCAAGCCATTAACGTACGCACGCTGTTCATCGCAGTGCTCCCTCGCTCAGAGAAACGGGTGGCGCGAACCGGCCGCGCCGTAAGCTTTTATCGGCCAATGTAGGCCAATCACTTCAGCGGGAGTGCCAGGCGAGGCAGATCACGGCACAAGGCAAGAGGACCTCGAATCCCCTAGCCCTCGACGCAGATACGCCGATAGAATGGCCGCCTAACCGGACGTTCGGAACAGGTGCCGAATCAGAACACAGGTTCTCGCGCATGAGTCAGGCTCCCTCAACCACGGGTCGGATGGTATCGGTCGATGCCCTACGCGGGTTCGACATGTTCTGGATCATTGGAGGCAAGTGGGTGGTGTTGGCGTTCATCGGGATGTTCGTCGATCCGATCCCCGATTGGCTCAAACACCAGTTCAGGCATCCGGAGTGGATAGGGATATCCGCGTGGGATCTGATCATGCCGCTGTTTCTGTTCATCGTCGGCACGTCCATGCCTCTGGCGTTCGCCAAACGGATGGAACGTGGTGAATCTCGCAAGCAGCTGTACCTGAAGATCGTTCGCCGAACACTGATCCTGATCGTCCTGGGGTTGATCGCCGGCGGGAATCTGTTGGATTTCGATCTGTCCACTCTCCGCGTGGGTTCCAACGTGCTGGAGGCGATCGCGTGCGGGTACTTCGTGGCGGGCATTCTCCTGCTCAACCTCTCTGTGGCCGGTCAGGCCATCGCTGCAGGCATCCTTCTGGTTGCCTATTGGCTCTTGATGGTATTCGTTCCCGTCCCCGGGCATGGACCCGGCGTCATAGAACCCAACGCCAATTTCGCCGTCGTCGTTGACAGCTTCCTCTTCGGAGGATTCAGCGATGAGGAAGCCTACACGGGAGTCTTGACCATACTCGGATACTCCGCGACCGTCCTGATGGGGGTGCTGTCCGGTCACCTGCTGCGATCCGGCCTGCAGCCGCTGGGCAAACTCGCGGCCCTCGTGGTGGCCGGCGTGGGCTGCCTGCTTGGCGGTTTGGTCTGGGCGAACTGGCTCGGATTCCCGATCATCAAGCATATCTGGACGAGCTCGTATGCCCTGTGGGCGGCGGGATGGAGCTTCTTGTTGCTGGCGCTGTTCTATGGCGTGATCGATGTCGCGGGCGTGAGACGATGGTCGTTTCCGTTCGTCGTCATCGGGATGAACGCCATCACCGTATACGTGGCCGTCCAACTGATCGATTTTCGGATTTTCGCCCATACCTTGGTCGGCGGCCTGGCGCGGCACCTCGGCGCGTTCGGAGAGTTCCTCCTTCCCCTGGCGACCTTCCTGATTGTCTGGCTCATCCTCTGGCATCTGTACAGGCAGAGGATCTTCTTGCGCATCTGAGTCTGTCACACACGACGGACGAGGGTGCCTTGCGATGGCGTGAGGCTACCCGGCTTGAACAGAGCACATTCGGCGTGACGGTCGGCAGAGACGTCTTCGGGGACGCCAGCGCTGCGGCGCCGAGACACGGGACCGGACGCCAGGGTTCCTTTCCGAGCTGCGGCATATCAGCGAAGAGATGAAGACAGCGGGCGATGGGAATCGAACCCACATGACCGGCTTGGAAGGCCGGGGCTCTACCATTGAGCTACGCCCGCGTCGAGGCGCCCACCAAGGGCGATCCAACAGTCGTAGCGTACGATCCCTGCTCGGGTGCGTCAATGCTCCACTCTGCGCGACTCCTCCGTGGCAAAGGGGATTCGCCGGGCGTAGCTCACGGGCAAGATGCCCGTGCTACGGGGGCGGCTTTGTGGCGGGGGTTCACGGGCGAGATACCC
>CAZOBD010000365.1:0-1874 GCA_964577665.1 uncultured Hyphomicrobiales bacterium | reverse complement strand
AACGCCGGGATGTCCCACCGGGCATACCACTCGTGGACCCACGAGGTCTCGATGATCACGCGCCAGCCGTGACGGTCGGCCTGGGCGAAGATCCGCTCCAGTAGCGTGTCGTCGGGATCGTCCGCCAAGGGCATCGTACCGAGCAGCCAGAGGAGGTTCATCCCGACGTCGCCCATGGCGTCGAGCGTTCGCTCGAGGTGCGGACCGTCGGTCTTGGGATGAATCCACCAGAGCACGCCACGGATCAGCGGCCGGCATTGTGGCGGGGGGAGGATTGGAGACTCCGCCAATGCGTTGGGGGAGCTCAGACCAAAGGCGCCCAGGAACACCGCTAAGCACAGAATCCGTGTGGGGCGATTCATGGTCGACTACATCGTGAGGTAGCCCCCGTCGACGATGAGGTTGCTTGTCGAGACGAAGCTGGACTCATCGCTCGCCAGGAAGACCGCGGCGGCGGCGATCTCCTCCGGCTTGCCGATGCGATGCAACACGCTCTTGTCGAGCAGGTGCTGCTCACTGTCGTTCCGCTCGATGGCGGCCCGCAGATTCGGGGTCATGATCGCGCCCGGGCTGAGCGTGTTCACGCGGATGTTCCACGGGCCGTACTCGATGGCCAACACCTTGCTCAACGTGATCACGCCGTTCTTGGCGGAGCAGTACGCCGCTCCGCCCCGCCATGGCTGCGTCCCCCCGACCGATCCACAATTGATGATCGAACCGCCCCCGGAGTTCCTCATCTCGGGCGCGGCGAACTTGCTCATCAGGAAGACGCTGCGGAGCGTGGCGTCGATGCACTGGTCCCACTCTTCGACGGGCATCTCGGCCACGGGCTTCTGGAGGTGGGTCTGCGCGGCATTGTTGAAGAGGACGTGCAGGGCGCCGAACCGCTCCACGGTCTCGCGGATGATCCGGCGGCAGTCGTCGACCTGGACCACGTCGGCGGAGACCGCCGTGGCCTCACCGCCGCCCTCCTCGATTCGCCCAACGACTTTTTCCAGCGGCTCGGGACGACGACCCGCCACGACGACCTTGGCGCCCTCCTGCGCGAAACGCAGGGCCGAGGCCGCGCCGATGCCCGTTCCACCCCCCGTGACGATCGCGACCTTGTCCGCGAGCCTCATGGCACACCCTGGTCTTGCCCGTTCGCCGAGAGGGCTACTTCTTGGGCGTCGGCATCCGCAGCTTCTTCGGGGCCGGCGGCTCGATGCCGAGCAGCTCCATCTCGAAGATCAGCGTCGAGTTCGGGCCGATGTCCGGTCCACGTCGTTCCTTTCCGTAGGCGAGCGCGGCGGGTACGTAGATCTTCCACTTCGACCCGACGGACATGAGCTTGAGCGCTTCGGTCCAGCCCTTGATGACGCCGCGAACGGGAAACACGGCCGGCTTGTTGCGCTTATAGGAGCTGTCGAACGTCGTTCCGTCGATCAGCGTGCCCTTGTAGTGAACCTTGACGCGGTCGGCATCGGACGGTTTCGGCCCCTCGCCTTTCTTGACGACCTCGTACTGCAAGCCGCTCGGCAGTGTGACGACGCCCTCACGTTCCTTGTTCTTGGCCAGGAACGTCTCGCCCTCATTCTTGTTCTTCACTGCGACGGCCGCGTCCTTCTCCTTCATCTTGGCCATCTTTTCCTTCTGCCATGCCATCATGGCCTGCCGGGCCGTTGCCTCGTCGATGAGGGGCTTGCGATCCGCCTGCATGTCCTGGATCGCGCGGGTGAGCATCTTGAGGTTGATGCCGTCGACGGCCTTGCCGATCTGCATGCCGATGGCGTAGCTGACCTTGTCGATCGTGCTCAGCTCGGGTTGCTTGGCGTCGGCCTTCGGCGCCTTCGCCTTGTCTCCCTCGGCGGCGAGCACTGGGACCGAGGCGAGCG
>CAZOBD010000364.1:0-1876 GCA_964577665.1 uncultured Hyphomicrobiales bacterium | reverse complement strand
AAACGGAAGTTCCACGCAATAAAATTCATAATGCGTTGTATATCAATAGATTAGTGTGATTATGACCCAAAAAGTGTAGGCAAGTATATTACAAATATATAATTGTATTTCTATGTTACTATTATTATATTTGTAGTATATCATTAAACAGAAAGAATATTTTATGTTTATTGCCAAAATTCATACAAAAACTAAAAGCGGTAAGATTTCCCATACAGCTTACGTGCTCAGAGAATCCTACCGCGAGGGTGGAAAGGTCAAATCACGCAACATAGCAAACCTTACCAATTGCTCAAAAGAAGAGATATTTGCCATAGAGTGGGCGCTGAAACATAAAAATGATTTAACAAAACTAATGTCCGCAATAAAATCATCAGTCGTAGGAAAACGATTTGGCGCGGTATATGTATTACGAGAGGTGATGAAAAAGCTCGGAATAACAAAAGTATTAGGCAATTCTTTGGAAGGCAAACTTGCGCAGTTTCAAGTAATATCACGAATAATCAATCAGGGTTCGCGTCTGTCATCAGTGCGTACAGCAAGACATCAGGCACTGTGTGAAGTACTAAAAATAGAGGAAAAAATAAACGAAGACAGTTTGTATAAAAATTTATCATGGCTGGCAGAAAATCAAAATAAGAAAGAACAAAAATTGTTTAAAGAGCGCTGTAAGCAAGGCATTCCCGAGCTATATCTTTATGATGTAACGAGTAGTTACTTCGAGGGCAAATGCAATGAATTGGGAAATTACGGATACAATAGGGACAAGAAATCAGGTAAGAAGCAAGTGGTAGCCGGCTTATTATGCGATGCGGAAGGTTATCCGATAACCATAGAATTGTTTGAAGGCAACACACTTGATTTCAACACTCTGGAGCGTCAAATAAGAAAAGCAGCAGAAGATTATAATTGCAAAAGAGTAACCTTTGTCGGTGATCGCGGTATGATAAAGAGTCGTCAAATAGAGGCACTGACGGCAAATGATTTTTATTATATAACGGCAATAACTAAGCCTCAGGTAGAGAAACTATTGCATTCAAAAGTATTTGAAATGAGTTTTTTTGACATCGAATTAAAAGAAATAAGGTATGAATCAGTAAGATATATATTAAAGCGCAACCCATTGAGAGCCGATGAGATAAGGCGTACAAGAGAGCAAAAGCAGGCTAAAATTACTGCCTTGTGTACATCAAAGAATGAGTACCTTGCATCACATCCAAGAGCAAAAGTATCGACGGCAATAAAAGCAATAGAGAAGAAAATAAAGAGATTAAAAACTAAATCATACATATCGGTAACAAGATCCTCGGAGGACAGCCGGGAGTTAAAAATCGTAATAGATAAAGAAAAGAAGTCAGAAATATCCAGATTAGACGGCTGTTACGTGATAAAGAGCAATTTGCCGGCAGATATAGACAAGCGCGTAATACACAGTCGCTACAAAGATTTATCGCAGGTAGAAAGCGCCTTTAAACATTTGAAAACAGAAACATTAGAGCTTCGCCCCTGGTTCGTGATAACAGAGGAAAGCACACGCGGACACGCCTTTACAGCCATGCTGTCATATATGGTAATAAAATACTTACAGAAAGCATGGGCAGAGATAGATATGACAGTTAATGAAGCAATAACGATATTGGATTCGCTGACAATTATCGAGGAAACACTACATACAGGAGAAAGCTATAACCGGATACCGGAGCCAAGCAACACGATGAAAGAAATACTTGCAGCATTAAATATTCAAATGCCTAACTTTTTTCCAAAAATAAAAGTGAATGTAGGCAATAGAAAGAAATTGAAGCGCAAGTCGTAAGTATATCATTTATCAATGATATAATAGGTGCTATCCGCACTAATTAGTATGGAACTTCCG
>CAZOBD010000363.1:0-1894 GCA_964577665.1 uncultured Hyphomicrobiales bacterium | reverse complement strand
GTCCAGACTTTTTCGCACATTCTCTGACGGGCAACCGTTGGCCAGCCATTGAGCTTTGCCCCTCGCCCTCACCCCAGGCGGGGGTGAGGGGCAAAGCGATGCACTCAACTCGCCATCGCCGCCGCTACGCCCGCGGCCGTGTCCATCTCCCGCAGGTAGTCCATCCGCATGTACTTCCGAAGGCCCCACCGCGTCCCCGCGATGTGTCTCAACCGGGCCGCCACCAGCATCAACGCCGACCGGCCGTCCGGGAACGCGCCCACCACCCGCGTCCGACGACGTATCTCCTTCATGATCCGCTCCAGCGGGTTGTTCGTCCGCAAGCTCCGCCAGTGCTTCGGAGGATACTTCATGTACGTCAGCGTCTCGGCGTATCCCGCCCGCACCGTCGCGGCCGCCTTGCGGAGCTTCATCGACTCCAGCTTCGCGATCACCTGCTCGGCCTTCTGCTCGGCCGCCTCACGATCCTCCTGGGCGTGGATCGCCTTGAGCATCGTCGCCACCTTGCCCAGCTTCTCCCGCGGAACGTCCCGGAACACGTTGCGATACCAGTGCACCACGCATCGCTGCCAATCCGCGGCCGGGAAGACCTGACCCAGCGCCTCGACCAGCCCCAGGCACTTGTCCGAGACCGCCAGGCGAATACCGTGCAGGCCCCGGCTCTTGAGCCACCGAAGGAACTCCAGCCAGCTCGACTCGTCCTCCTTCGAGCCCTCCGCAACGCCCAGAATCTCCCGATAACCTTGGTCGTTGACGCCGATCGCCACCAGCACCGAGACGTTCTTCACCTCTCCGCCCCAGCTCCGCTTCAGCCAGATGCCGTCCAGGAAGACGTACGGATGCTCGCCCTCGATCTTCGCGTTCCGCCAGGCATCGATCTTGCCGTAGATCTTCTGGTTCAGGTCGCTGACCACGCTGGGTGAGACCCGCGTGCCCCACAGGGCCTCGGTGATATCCTCCACCCGGCGAACCGACACCCCGGCCAGGTACATCTCGATCAACGCCTCCTCGACGCTGCTCTCGCGACGCTGGTAGCGCTTGATGATCTGCGTCTCGAACGGCAGCGTCCGGAGCTTGGGCATCTTCAGTTCCACCTCGCCGGCCCGCGTGTGAAGCTTCCGCTTGTAGTGGCCTGCCCGCGTGTCCTGACGCTCCGGGCTCCGCTCGTATCGCCTCGCGTTGCATAGCTGATCCGCCTCGGCGTCCAGCAGCCCGTTGAGCGTCTCCTCGACGCTCTGACGAACCAGCTCGCCAAGATGATCCTGCACCTGGGCCTCGTCAATCCGAATCACGTTCCGCAGCGCCTTGCCAGCCTCATCCTTCCTGATACCATGTCCCATCGGGTAGCTCCTTGTTCCTGGTCTTCTTGGTTGCCAACTACTCCAAGTATCGACCAGCCAATGGGCTACCCGTCTTTTTGAATGTGCGAAACAAAGACTACGCTATCCAACGTGACGTATGAGAATTGTTCAGCGTGCATGATATCTGTGGATGGATCTGAGAGCAGTGGCTGTCAGCTAAATCTTACGTTTGCGACGCTTACTTCGCGGGCCGTGAACATCACGTGCGGCGAAGCACAGCGGGATTTTGTGATCACACCGCGGGATGCGAAGAAGCTGTGGGATGCAGAAGAGGTGATTGGGAGGTTTAGGGAGAGTACTGTCGCAAGTTACCGATATACGCTCCCACAGGCACAGGTATTAGTTGTCAATCGGCCATTGAATGCCTCATTCAATCGCTATGTGGATAATATCACACAACTGCTCAATTATTCCAATAAAGGTTGGAACTGGTTCTACTATTCAGGCGACATCTACAACAACGGAAGCTCCATTGAAGTCATCAACTGATTACTTCCTGAAGTACGATGCAATGCTCTTGTATGCCCGCTTCG
>CAZOBD010000362.1:0-1896 GCA_964577665.1 uncultured Hyphomicrobiales bacterium | reverse complement strand
CTTGCGTCGGATTCCGTGAAATAAGTCCAGCCGTTTGTTGAAACAGGCACTTCATATTCTGTATTTGTTCCTTCTATTGTGCCTCTGTAAATAATTTGATAATCGGGACTTGATTTCGGAAGAGGTCCTGAAATTGTATATGTTACGTAAACACCACCTTTGCCTTGATAGTTCTCAATTTCAAAACCGGGTTTATGGTCAGTTGTTTCGTCATATACATAACCTCTTTCAAGGATTGCACCCTTTGCGGGATTAACTGCAATAATGCTGGGATATGCGGTAAGCTGAAGTGTCAACCCGTCCTGATACATCCTGTTATCTTCTGCGGTATTGCACATACCTGCGTGAGGTTGATTAGACGGACTCTTTTCTCTCAACGCTTCTACATCTTCAGGTACATTTCGGTAACATCCACGGAAATTATAATCTGGCTTGGGAATAACATTAATATATTTAGATGTTGATGTTCCGCAAAAGCCTGTAATTGCTTGATAATAATACTGGCTTCTGTTCCAGTAAGGGAAGTTGGTTACATCAATTTTTCCGTATATCATTTCAACATTATTGGAAGTTTCGTAAAGACGCACCTGGAAGCTGTTTCCGGATGCACCATATCTTCCGAAATATGATTTCGTACCGTTCCATTCGAAAATTGCAACTCTGTTGGGGGCGGAACCTTCAATTTTATAACGCATATTTCCGGGATAAGGACCGGCATAATAGTGCTGGAAAGGTGTAATATTTGACCTTTTGTCATAAATATATTCGTAGTAATAACCGTAATAACGGTAATAGGGTCTGAGAGCCAGATAGCCGTTCTGGCAGAAATAAACGTAAGTGTTGGGCTGCTGGTCATAATAGAAAGTGAAGGGAAGGTTTCTGCGGAATTCGTTGTAATATCCGCTTCCGCTCCACTGCCAGTCATAGCTTCCAAGCTTTTCATAAGTCCCTTGATATGACTTAAAAGTCATTTCCAGCAGGGGCAGAGCCTGGG
Source organism: uncultured Hyphomicrobiales bacterium (assembly GCA_964577665.1). GTDB lineage: Bacteria > Bacteroidota > Ignavibacteria > Kapaibacteriales > UBA2268 > CAYVTD01. The sequence continues at coordinate 902 of CAZOBD010000362.1, read as the reverse complement.
ATTTTGCTGTATCGGCTAAGCCGCTCAGCATGATTATTAAAGCAGCAGTAAAGTAAAACAGTTTTTTGAAATTCATAAATCCTCCTTAATTAATGGAAATAAATTGAACACTCAGAGAAAATTCTGTTATTTGAAACCAGATTGAATTTTCAAGAACATTTCGTATCTTCAGCATCAAGAACACAATTTTTACAAAAAAGTTACACAAATATACTGATTTTTTTATAAAATAAACGTATTAATTGCATGATTTATGCTGTTATTGAAGATTGAATAACAATATTATTTTTAATAAGTTTATTAAATTAAATTTATATATGCATAATATACAAGCAATAATTACTCTGTATTTTTATATTTTCATTCGCAAATATAGCAATTATTACTAATTAAAAAAAATATTATATAAAGATATTATATAACTTAAATGCATTCTTATTTGATTACTTTATAACTGAATATTCATATAGCTGAAAAAGATCAATTTCAAAAAAATATGTATCCCACAAGCAGTTTTTATTTTTCATTTGAAAGTAAATGTTTAAATTCGTTATTTACTGTATTAAAATTTATTTTAGTTTGTTTCGTTGCAAGGCAAGTACATTACTGAATAGCAATATTATTTTATAACAAAAAGGGATTAAATATGGGCGAACATCACGACATTATTATTATCGGTTCCGGTCCTGCCGGTTTTACGGCAGGGCTTTACGCAGGAAGAGCAAATTTGGACGTAGTTATTTTCGAAGGCACACAGCCCGGCGGACAGCTTACTATTACTACGGATGTTGAAAATTATCCCGGATTCCCGGATGGTGTAAAGGGACCTGAAATGATGGACCTTTTCAGGAAACAGGCGAACAAGTTCGGAGCAAAATCCATTTATGAAACAGTAACGGAAG
>CAZOBD010000361.1:0-1909 GCA_964577665.1 uncultured Hyphomicrobiales bacterium | reverse complement strand
GCGCCGGATCACTGGAGAGGTCCCGCGTCGCTGGATTCTGAGGGAGGCGTCAAGGAACACACCCGACGCAATAGAGCACGCTTCGCTTGACCCACTACCCGGTAGTACCGAAACGGCTCCAAAGGTTTCGGGGGTTGAGGCGCGGCCGATGGTCCCGACAACCTTGGGGGATGCCTGCGAACCTAACTCCGCCCTATTCCGACGGCCGGGAATCGCTCGGCTTCGAGGTAGGGGACCGACGCTTCCCATCGGTCTTACCTTGCCGGCCGACTTCGGACGTGGTCGGCACCGGCCGTGTGGCCGGCTTGGATGCCTTGTCCGAGGGTGCCGAGGCGGGCCGCGAGGTCGTGGTCGTCCGCGGCCTGGGCTCGGGCTTCGGCTTGGCCGGCGGTGGCGCCTCGATCAGAATCGGCACGGCCAGATTGAGCCGATACACTCGCACGGTGCCATCCGAGAAGTGGTCTCGCGCCAACGCCTCCGCGACGTCCTTCCGACGGGCGGCGTGGTCGAGGAGCTTCTTGGCCTCGAGCTCGCGAGCCCAGCGGTTCGCCACGTCGATTCGCACCCGGGCGATCGCCCGTTGCGCCACGGCGAGGCGAGACTTATCGAGCCACTTTTCGCACTCGGCCTCCATGCGTAACAGAAGCACGCCGGCCATCGCATAGCGCTGCTGCTCGGCGAGCACTCGGCACCGCAGGATCCGCAAGAAGAAATCCCACGGCAGCTCCTTCGGCGCTTCTAGGGCGGGCGGCAGCGCCGACAGTGCTTCCTCGAACCGGCTCGCCTCCATCCGGAGCAGCGCTCGAACGATCTGCGCGGACTTCGCCGTGTCGGAACGCTTCGACTCGACCAACGGCTTGAGCGCGGAAATGGCTTGATCCACCTCCTTGCCTTCGGCACAGGCGAGCAGGGACGAGGCGAAGATGCGCATGGTTCGCGCAACGGTCGATAGGTCCACGGGATCGCCTTTCGGCATGGAGACCGGCGCGGGCTTCGCCCCGAGAAGCTCGGACGCACGGCGGGCCTCTTGCAGGGCCTTTCGGGCCGTCGCCCCTAAGTCGCGGCGCACGGCCTGCGAGTCGTCTCCCAGGACCGCTTTGGTAAGGAACGGCTCGGCCCGGCGCGCCAATCGGAGGTTCGCCGCCGCCAGGAGGAGACGCGCCTGGAGCGAGCGGTCCTTTGCGGTCGCCGCCCGTTCGTGGAGGGTCTTCAACGCTTCATCGACCCCTTGCGCGTATGCCTGTTCGGTCTTCACGCCCTTCGGATACGCCCGGGAGGAAAGCCGGTAGGAAATCGCGCCGGGCCCTTCCTCTGCCCCCTCGGTGCAGAGCGTCACGATGCCGGCCAGCAAGAGCATCCGTAGCGCGACGTCCCGGACCGTCTGGCTTTCGATTGTTCGAATCGATCTCATCGTCCGCCTTCGTCCTCTCCGACGGCGCCGAACCGCCTCAGTCCAGGAACCGGGGTTCGCCGGCGATCTCCTCGACCAGCCGGGCGGCACGGGCCACCGCCTCGTCGGTCCCTTCCACGAGCAGCCAGGTGCCGCCCTCCGCGCCGCCGATCCCGCCGGCGGCGATGGGAATCACGTCGACCCCGCACAGGAGCTGTAACGCCTCGATCTCCGTGAACGGCTCGCCCGGCGAGACCCACAGCGCCGGGTTGCCCTTCCTGAACCCGCCGGTCGGACGGTTCACATACGCCGCCGCGGCGGCCAGGTCGGTGGGCACGGACTTCTCCAAACCGATCGGGTGGATCAGCCGGCCTCGTCGGGCCGTCACGATCGGGTGGATCTTCCCGATCGTGCCCCCTTCCGGATGGCCGATGAGGATGCCGACCTGTCGCCGCTCGTAGTTCAGTGCGTTGCCGCCCTTGAAGACCACGTCGCCGGGTTGGAGGTCGGCCAGGGCCT
>CAZOBD010000360.1:0-1945 GCA_964577665.1 uncultured Hyphomicrobiales bacterium | reverse complement strand
GGACCTACAGCGGGCGCTCGCGGCATAGTGCCAGAAAGAAATGTCACACCCCTGGCGCACGGCCGATCGTTTTCCGGAATTCACTCGCGTGCCCGTTGGAGGCTTTGATTTATGACGTTCGACAAGGAGTCGATCTCGCGCCGTCGGTTTCTGGGTGCCACCGGACGGAGTGCGCTGGCTGCTTCCTTGGCGGGGCTCAGCGCCCGAGGCGCCCGGGCCGAGGCGCCCGATCCGCCGGTGAGGTTTGACCGCAAGATCCGCATCGGCGTGGTCGGCGGACGCTTCGGCGCGAGCTTCCACTGGCATCAAGACCCGAACTGCATCGTGCAGGCCGTTAGCGATCTCATCCCCGACCGGCGCGACCGCCTGATGAAGACCTACCGGTGCGACAAGAGCCATCCCTCACTCGAGAAGATGGTCCTGGCGAAGGACATCGACGCGATCGCCGTCTTCACCGGCGCGCCGGACCATCCCAAGCACTGCAAGCTGGTCATGGAGTCCGGCAAGCACTGCATCTGTGCCGTCCCCGCGGCCATGAACCTCGAGGACTGCCACATGCTCAAGGAGGTCAAGGAGCGCAACCACGTCACCTACATGATGGCCGAGACGAGCTACTACCGCCACCACACGATCGCGGCTCGCAAGCTCCATCAAGACGGCGCGTTCGGCGAGCTGTTCTACAGCGAGGTCGAGTACTACCACCCCACGGGCAAGAGGGAGCGTCGCGCGCTGGACTACTACAAGGGCAAGCGGACGTGGCGGTACGGCTTCCCGCCCATGCTCTACCCGACGCACTCCACGGGCTTCCTGGTCGGCGTGACGGGCGAACGACTCACCGAGGTCTCGTGCCTGGGCTGGGGAAACAAAAACGCCGGCCAGCTCAAGGACAACGTCTACGACAATCCGTTCAACGCCCAGTCGGCCCTGTGCAAGACCAACCGGGGACACATGTGTCGGTGCAACGTCTTCTGGGACGGCCGGTCCCACGGCGAGCGGGCACAATGGTTCGGAACGAAGATGACGTACTACATGCCCGCCTCGGGCGGCCGCCCCTTCCGCATGATCGGCCCCGGCGCGCCGAAATGGAACGGCTTGCCCAACTTCTGGCATATGGTGCCGAAGGGCATGCGCTACGATAGCGGTCACGGCGGCTCGCATCCCTTTCTCACGCACGAGTTCATCGTCGCGCTCTGCGAGGATCGCGAACCGGCCGTCAACCTCTACGAGTCGCTCGCCATGACCGCGCCCGGCATCGTCGCGCACGAGTCCGCGTTCAAGGGCGGCGAGCAGCTCAAGGTGCCTAGCTTCGACAAGGCCTGACGGTTCTCCGTGCAGCGGGAAGGCCCCCACGGCCAGCGGAGGCTCTCATGATGGTACGACTCGGCGGTTCTCATCGGTCCACCGTCTCGTGGTCTCGCTCGACGTGGCTCGCCTCGGCCACGGTGCCGCTCTGCTGCGCGGTGTCCCCCGTCGGCGGCGCGGTCCTCGAAGGACAGGTCCTGAACAACACCGGCGGTGGCGTGCACGGGGCCGACGTCGTCGTCACGGCATCGGCCGACGGCGGCAAGCCGGGGAAGGCCATCGTCCAGGGCAAGACGAACAAGACGGGTGACTTCAAGCTTCAGCTCCCTGCGGGGACGCCGAGCAAGATCGAAGTCCGCATCCGCGCTGAGGGATTCAAGGACTTCGTCAGGGAGGTGGACCTGAGGGATGATACTGTTGGGCGTGGCGGTGGCGATCTCCGCCTGGTGGTCGACGACGCGGCCGGGGACGAGCACGGGGAAGCTCTTCGCGCCGGCCGTCGGGATCGTGCTGATCTTGCTGTTGGTGGTCTTCTTCCAAGGGGCCGCCCTCGGCGATCTGCCGATCCGATTCTGACGGTGCCAGCGCCGTCGATCCTCGGCAACCACGGGGAGAGGTACCGGACTGTTCGCGGTAACGGGTG
>CAZOBD010000359.1:0-1962 GCA_964577665.1 uncultured Hyphomicrobiales bacterium | reverse complement strand
CTACGTCGTTGCTACCCGGCGTAATAGGTATCATCTTATCAGCATTTACAAAGCCCGCGTCGTTTAAAATACATTTTACTTTTCTTGCAGCTTTATCATTTGAGGGATTAGCATCAGGCTTTTGATTGGCATTTGCATCTGCACCTCTAAGGTTAGTTGTCCATGCTTCAACAGTAAAAGGATCCCATGGAGCCTGCGGTGTAAACAGATGATCACCCAGAGATATTGTAACCGTTTCATCTTCTTCAAGAGTTCCGTCCCATTGGTAAGCTCCCTGCTGCACACCGTTTACGCTCCAGCGTATTACGGCGCTGTATAAATCAATTTTGGAAAAATTCTTCAGAACGCATTTAACTTCCTGCTCTTCTGAGCTGTCGAAGTAATCCTGCGGCTGAGGAATGCTTGTTATACCTGCGTCGTTACCGCCCCCAATGACCATTGTATAATCTTCGACTTCTCCGTAAGGATAATAACTTGGATCATAAGTACATGGTTCATGAGTGTATCCTTGAGAATAATACGGATAATAATAGTCATGTTTAACTCTCATTCTGTGTTCTCCGGGTGCTGCATTAGCCGGTATATCTATATTGAGATTAACATCATAAGTTGCATTGGGATAAGTCATGTGCCGCAGTAAATATTCATCAGTCATATTCCATTCACCGTCATCATTGAAATCCACCCAGATGCCGATAATAACATAAGGATATCCAAGATGGCTCCTGAAATTCATTGTTCCCCCTGCTTCTGCCTCTACCTTGTAAGTAGTATAATTGGCATAACCTTGCGAACTCCACCCTGTGTTAACACCGGTCATATTTAATGTTGTCTTGGCAGTAAAAATGGTATTGGAAAAATACATAAGGCTGTTTGTATGCCAGTTGCCGGCGCAGTAGGATTGAGAAAGAGCCTGTATGCCCGGCAAAATTATTAACACAGCAAGTATTAAAAAAATACGTTTAAATCTAAGAGTGTGGTTTTGGTTAAGTAAAGATTTCATAAGGTCCTCCAACATAATTATTGAACTAATTAACAAAAACTGTCGTAATCAATCTTAAAAAAAATACACATAAAAGTTGAGTTTGATAGAAAAATTGTTAATTATTATTTTCTATTAATCCTTCTGTGGGCTTTCAATTCATGTATCTATTAACATATTGTAATTATTATATTGATTTGTTGTGATATATTTATACAACTTTATTAAAAATACAATTTTATAACAATAAAAGGTGTAATTTACTTCTATGCAATATGTTATTAATGCAATTAGTTTTTTTAATGGAGCTTTAAAGTTAAATCATATTATAAATATTAAATATTTATCGAATAATTATATAATTATTATTTTAGGATATGGTAATTAATACTATCAATTAATAAATTATTATATGTGAGTTCCAGAAGAAATAGATGTTATTATTAATAAAAGCATTTATAATCATCGCTTAATGCTACAATGAGTTTTAATGGATATTTTTCAGCCTGCGGTTACTATAAATTTATTGTCAGAAAATATATCCGATTCTTTTAAACGAAACTAATAATCAAGATTTCTTCTTATTATTTCCATTTTAAGCTCTTTTTCTCTATTTTAATAAAGAAAAATATTGACTCTGGGGAGATGAATGTTTTTTGGCAGATTTGCCATATTTTGAAGAAAAAACGTAATGTAAATTAAAAACCGTAAGAGACCCCACCCCGGCACTCCCCAAGGGGAGGGAGCAAGATCGTTGAATACCCTCCCTTTGGGAAGGGGTAGGGCGGGGCATAAAAAATAAACAGATGAAACGACCATGATTTGTGAAAAACACCTAAGGGAATGATTATTCGAGAGTTAATGCAAAACAGAGTTTTGAAAGAAAAGCACATTCCCAAATCGGAGTTTGGGAATGAGATGCGAAATGTCATTCTGTCCCTGTGCCGAAAGCTTGTTTCAGTATTGTTTCAGAATCTCAC
>CAZOBD010000358.1:0-1982 GCA_964577665.1 uncultured Hyphomicrobiales bacterium | reverse complement strand
TTTCATACTCTGTCCCCGGCGAACAGATGAATTCAGAAATAGTCGAAAGCGAAAACAACTTCGATAACAATAATTCCACTGATAACAGGGTTTCTGTAAAAACAGTAAACACCCCAAATGCTGAAAATAATAATAACAGGATTGTCAGCAATAATTCATCAAGAAACGGTTTTACTCTTAACAATTCCGATTTAGAAACTAACAACAGTTTTCTGAGCAATGTAAATAATGCCCAAACATTTGGCGGTATTAACCTTATAGCAGCAAACGCTTATGCCGATCCGTCATTCGGCAGTATAAACGTTCACCCGGGCAATATGCTTATGGATAATTTTGCCCTATCCTCAAACAAAGAAGGCACTATGCTGCTGTTTGTCAGAGGTATAGCGGCATCATCATTCAATTCGGTACCGGATGAGACTCAGAGCACCATGTTCTCAAATATGAGTGCGGGCGCTTTCTATAAAATCAGTGAAAATGTAAGACTCGGCGGTGAAGTAAGTCAGGAACCCTTTGCCCAAGAATTTTTATATAACGGAAATCAGGTTACTCAGAATCCTATGCTTATATGTATAACGGCTGGAGCCCGCTTTGAGACTGAAAAAATAGAAGCAATGGCAGGCGCTCAGCCGTATGCCCAGTTATTAGCTGGCGGTGCATTGGACAACGGCGCTCTTACAGGTGGTGTAGGCAAAGCTCAGCTTGGTCTGCAGTGGGTGCAGGCAAGCGGCTTCGGCGCCTTTATCGGAGGAGAAGTAACGGGTTTGCTTTATGAGCAGAATGACCTGCTTTTCTCCGGCAGGGGCGGCTTTACATTCGGTATCAGCTTCGGCTTTTAAGATATATTTACAATATTTTAAATATTCCCCCTTTTTTATTATGAAAAAGGGGGATTTTTTTGAAAAAGGATTCGTCATTAAGATAGATTTTGAATTAGAAAAAGATGAAATACTAAAATGTAGGAAAGCCGGTTCAAAGAAATACAGCCTCTTAAATACCTGCTAATTTTATGAAAAATCTGCTTATCATATTCTTAGTCGCCGTGCTTCTTGCAGCTTCGACATGCAAGGACCCCTACGACATTGTTACTCCCAAAACCATAACTCCAGTTCATGGAACAAATTACATACAACTTGACAGCATGAGAATATCAGAAGGCGGGATTAAAAAAAATTATGCCGTTGAAGATATTTTCGTAGAAATTGACACTTCATTGAAGCCGGAAAGAATCTGGTTCAGTATAAAGCTTGCTTCAGAAGAGCAGTATAATCCGTTATCAGCAAAATTTTATCTGGATACTATAAAGGTGGAAGCAGATTCACTTCCTATTGAAAACACTTTTGTTCAGATAATCAGCAATCCAATGTTGCCGCCTTATGTCAATTTTAAATTGAAAAGGGGGATGGGTATCGAGCGGGATACTTCCGTTTTTTCTGGAAATCAGCGGAATATTTCAAAAATGCTTTTTAATCTTGACAGGAATAAAAAGGAAGTATTATCCCGGCTGGAAGCAGTGATTAACTCCGAAAAAATATGGATGGAAGACAGGGATACGATGATTATTAACGAAAAAAAATTCGTAAAAGGCGACAGTATATGGTATGAATACGATACTCTTCATTCCAGTGTAAAAATGGAAGTACGTAAGACTGATTCGATTAGATTAGAAGCGTTTTTCGGCTTCTCTTATAAATAACAGATGAAACAGCCATGATTAGGGGAAATCACCAAAGGGGATGATTATTTTGTTAGATTTGGCAAAATCGTAGAGAAAAATAAAGTAATGTAAATGAAACCGTAAGGGACCCCGCCCCGGCCCTCCCCAAGGGGAGGGTGCTAAATTAATGATTTCCCTCCCTTTGGGGAGGGTCAGGGTGGGGCAAAAATAAACAGATGAAATATCCATGATTAGGGAAATCACACAAAAGGATGATTATTTTTAGAAGAGATCCCCCAACCCCCTTATAAATAAGGGGGCTGCT
>CAZOBD010000357.1:0-1999 GCA_964577665.1 uncultured Hyphomicrobiales bacterium | reverse complement strand
TCCGCCCGACTGTGATTCTACCTGCGATACGACTACATGGCAGCAACATGTATCATCAGCAGTAAATATTGATACGCTTGGATGTTCAAACTGTAGTATTATTATTTATTACAGCAGGAGAGATACTAAAGATTGTGTACCGAATTATCATGATTTCCGATTGGACAGTATAGTCAGCGTAGGGTGCGATACTAACCTCTGCGACCCTGGTAAACCTGATGCATCTGAGGTTTACCAATATGCTTTAAGCTGGGTTCTCAATCACGGCGGACCTCCAATGGGACCAGATTCTTGTGCAACAAATTGGAGAGTATTCCATTATTCATGTTGGGAAATGAGGTCAAAAGTCGTTTTAAACCCATGTCCTGGCAATGTTTGTTGTATGGCGAAGTATAGAGTTTGTACTGACGGATTTGGCAGAATTAAGGAATTTACAAGGATAGATTATTATCCTCCGAGAGTACTGGAATGTATTTATGCGTCTTATGCCTGCGTATTCATGTGCTTTATTAACCCATATCCGATGTGATGAGGGCATTGAAAACTTTGCAATTCTTATTTTACTGAGATGTCCGACATTTCAGAAATGTCGGACATCTTATGAATATAATTATTTTATTAGGAGGAATGAATGAAATATATTTATATGTTTATTTTATTATTGTTGATTAGTATTAATGAGTTAAAAGCACAAGCAGGGGAATGGCGAGTTGTTGATACTTTAATTTCAAACAACATGACAATGGGATATGTTGACATAGAATGTGCTGATGATTTGCATTGTATAGCGGTGGCAAATTACGGCGGCATACCCGCACATACATGGGCAAATATTACCACTGACGGGGGGATAACATGGACAGCTACATTGAAAGATACAGAGGTAATTGAGCCTTATTGTATTGCTTATCCCGATACATCCTTGTGCATAATAGGCTGTTTTGATGGGATTTATTTTCGTTCTACAGACAAAGGGTTTACCTGGGAAAAATTTGTTATAGATTCAATTGGTGTTTTAGCTGATATCCATTTTTATAATAAAGATTATGGTGTATTTCAATATTACGATGTTTTTATTACTACTGATGGAGGACTTAATTGGAAAAAAACAGAAATAAAAGTTCCCAATATACCTGATTCAGTTTATTTACACGCAATTTTCGATTTATGGATAGACAGACCGGGAAGAATAAAACTGCTTACAAGATATAGGCGTAAGGAAACAAAAGCATTTTGGGGTGATTTTATAACTGAAACCACAGATAACGGGGAGACATGGATCAGAAAGGAATCTTGGATTCCGGATAAAACCGAGAAAATGTTTTTCTTTGATTCTTTAAACGGCTTTCTTGTCGGAAGGCCTGGCACAGGCATAGATGGGGTATATAGAGATCATATAGTTGAAACTACTGACGGCGGAGACTCCTGGATACCTAGATTCGATTCGGTTTTTAAAGGCGATTCTTATGGATTAACACAGATATATTTTCGTGACAGAATGCATGGAGCCGCTTTGGGTCCTTTTTACAAATTGCTGAGAACAAGCGACGGCGGTATTACCTGGATTCGTGATTCTGCGTATGCAGAAAGGGTTACCGGTCCTGTCTCGGCTTTTTCTGATATTGCCTTACTATCAAATGGCGATATAATCGGAGTGGAAGATTACAATTCTCATATCTGGAAATGTTCCGATTGGACAACAGATGTTGTGGAAGAAAACATGCCGGATAAAAATAACGATGGAATGTTAATATATCCGAATCCGGCGGCGGAGTATATTGAAATAAAAATTGATAGATGGAGCCCATCTTTAAGATGGACTCCATCTGAGCTAATAATCTTCAATTCTATCGGCGAATGTGTGCTGACAGAACCAATTCATCCGATGACTCGAAGTCATCGGATGAATATCGAAGGTTTGCCTGCAGGCGCCTATTTCGTGAAATGCGGCACGGATGTGAAGATGTTTGTAAAGATGTATAAAAATTGATAGATGGAG
>CAZOBD010000356.1:0-2023 GCA_964577665.1 uncultured Hyphomicrobiales bacterium | reverse complement strand
GAAAAGCACATTCCCAAATCGGAGTTTGGGAATGAGATACGAAATGTCATTCTGTACTTCATTGAATCCCCTCCCTTTGGGGAGGGTCAGGGTGGGGCTTTTCAAAAAAATAAACAGATAAAACTAATAAAATATCGAAAGGAAAAAATATGCCAAACACTATCAGTTTAAATAATGACTATCCGAAAATTACCGAATCGGAAAAGCTTTACAAAAAATCGGAAAAGCTTATTCCAAATTTTACTCAGACTCTGGCTAAAGGACCTACACAGCACATCCGCGGTGCGGCGCCTGTTTATCTTAAAAAAGGAAAAGGTGCGCATGTATGGGATGTGGACGGCAATGAATACATCGATTTTACGATGGGTGTGGGTCCGCTGTCTCTTGGTTATGCTTATCCGAGAATTGACAAAGCCATTAAAAAACAGCTCGAAGACGGCATTACTTTTTCACTGCCCCATCCGCTTGAGGTGGAAGTTTCTGAGCTGATACGGGAAATAATACCTAATGCAGAGTCAGTACGCTTCAGCAAAATAGGAAATGACGTTACTACTGCGGCTGTAAGGCTGGCAAGGGCATATACGGGGAAAAATACAATTCTCTGCTGCGGATACCATGGCGCTCAGGACTGGTACATAGCCGTAACGGACTGGGACAAAGGAATTCCAGATTATGCTAAACAGCTTACATATACATTCAATTACAATGACATAGATTCTTTTGTAAATTCCATTGACGATGATACTGCTGCGGTAATTCTCGAGCCTGTTGTATTTGATGAACCTCAGAATGATTTTCTGCATAAGGTCCGCGAAATATGCACAGAAAGAGGTATTATCCTTATTTTTGACGAAATGTGGACAGGTTTCCGTATAGCTTTGGGCGGTGCGCAGGAGTACTTTGGAATAAAAGCCGATTTGGCAACTTACTCCAAAGCCATTGCCAATGGTATGCCCATATCCGTTTTGACCGGCAGATGGGATATTATGAAACTAGTGGAAGATCAGGTATTTTTCTACGGTACTTTCGGCGGCGAGGCGCTTTCACTTGCGGCTGCTAAAGAAACTATACTTGAACTTCGCGAGAAAAACGTTCCGGCATATCTCGACAGGCAGGGCAAAAAGCTAAAAGACGGCTATAATGAATTAGCCGGGGAATACGGAATGGACTACACCGGAGCAAAAGGCTATAACTTCCGCACGCTGATGACTTTCGATGCAAAAGCAGGCAATCCGCTAGAAATGAAATCTCTTCTACAGCAGGAAATGATAAAAAGAGGTGTTTTGTGGGGAGGTTTTCACAATATGAGCCTCTCTCACACAGACGCTGATATAGAGCATACCCTGGCAGCTTACAGGCAGGCGCTTCCGATTTTGAAAAAGGCTGTAGAAGAAGGCAATGTAAAGAAATATCTGCGCGGAGAGCCTGTGAAACCTGTTTTTAGAAGGGTAGGCAATTTTAATACAAAACCGAGGAATAAGTGAAAATATTATACAATGAATGAAGATATCAACTCTTGCAAAGATTACGCGTCATTGCGAGGAGCGTCAGCGACGAATCAATCTCTGAATCTGTGCTTTATTAGAAGGTTTTCTGTTGCTCCTAATCACGAGTGAACAAAATGAGATTAACAGTTCTTTTGATAGATATGTCATTGCGAGGAGCGTCAGCGACGAAGCAATCTCTGAAATTACAGGAAAACGCAAATGAATGAAAAACAATTCTATATATACTTAATGACAAATAATTCAAATAATGTTATTTATACCGGAGTAACAAGTAACTTAAAAAAAAGAGTATATCAACATAAGAAAAAAATTATTAAAGGATTCACATCAAAATATAAGATTAATAAATTAGTTTATTACGAAATATTTAAAGATGCTTATACAGCAATATCAAGAGAAAAGAAAATAAAGGGAGGATCGAGGAAAAAGAAGATAGAATTGATTGAAAATTTTAATCCAAATTGGGATGATTTGTATGAGGAAATTTGAAAATCTAAAGATTGCTTCGTCGCTGG
>CAZOBD010000355.1:0-2023 GCA_964577665.1 uncultured Hyphomicrobiales bacterium | reverse complement strand
TGCCTGCTGAGCAGTCTGTCGTAACCAAAAAAATCGGCGGGGGCAGCTTCCAAATCAGTCCTTAATGAATTGTAAGTGCCGTATTTGTTGGTTATGGCTCTTATTTCTTCTTTGTCAATGCATTCTTTATTGCGAAGAACTTCAGCTATTTTTACGACAATTTCCTTGTTATCTGAAATAATTTTTTTCGCTTTTGCATAAGAATCATCTATGAGCTTTTTCACCTGCTCAGTTTCAATGCCGGATATGGGAAGAGCGGCTTCGGTTTCGGTTTGGTTTTCAAATCTGCCGGGAGTTTCTCCATATCCTAATTTATAAATAATATCGGTTGCTATCTTCGTTGCTTTTTCAATATCTGCTGATGCCCCGGCGCTGATTTTTTCCTTTCCGAATATTTCAAGTTCTGCCGCGATACCCGCAAAAAACACTGTCATTCTTGCTTCCATTATTGCTTTGTTCATTGTTTTTGATTTTGACGAATCTCTTTTAGTGATGCCGTTTGCTCCCAATTCATAAGGTCTTATTTCGGCGGAATTGGGCGGATTGCCGAATAAAATTGTTTCGGCAGTGATATGCCCGGCTTCATGGACGGATAGAACCGCTGCAAAATCATTGTCTTTCTCCGCTTTAACTTCTGAAGCGTCTATTGCGGTAAATTCATAGCTGATGCTGTCAACTAATTCATTCTCAATTATGAAAGCAATATAAAATTTCTCTTCTTTATAATCCCAATTTATACTGTCTATGTCCATCTGCTTTTCAATTAAGTGCGAAATAAGCTGTATAAAATAAGGTTCTATGTATGCCCTTATGCTGCGAACAACGGGGCGCGCTCCTTGTGCAGGAAAAACCGAAGTATTGTAGATGCAAGCCTTGACACCATCGCCGAAGTGAATAGGTATTCCGAATCGATGAAAAAAGCTTTCGGAGAGCTTATCGAGTTCCTTATCAATTATCTTTTTGTAATGATTGGAATTAAATGCGGGATATATAATCTGTTCATTGCCCATTCTGGCAATCTGTGCCGCTTTAAATCTTTTTAAAAGCGCCTGCTTCACATTTTTTACCGTGATAAGCTGTGAAAACTTAAAATAATCGTCAGGATTTGAATCCTTGTCCATATCATCGCTCATAAAATAAAGTTCATCGAGATTGCCGGCTATAAATATTAAAGATTTCCTAAGGTCAAGCCAAGGGTCTTTTGAAGATTTATATATGGCATCATTCAGCAAATCCAAAAATTGCTTCTCGTTTATATTGTCTAATATTTTATCAAATTCGGAATAATCTTTAACATAATCGGCAAAAATATCGAATAAATCATTGGCTGTTTCATCTGTAATCATTGGAATTGGTTCGTTTTCTCTCTCATTATGCAAATATTCATGCTTGATACTCTGAAAAAGAAAATGGCGGTCGCTCAATCCCTTGATAAATCTCAGAAAATTTTCTTTGCCGGCGATAATTTCATTGTTTTTAACTTTTACGCCTTTGCTGATTGCCTTTTCCCACAAGGCTTTGAGATCATAGATATACCGCATGCGGGTCATTTTGGAATTATAGAAGTTTTGAGAAAGATTTCCCGTATCCAATAGCTCCCAGATAAAGTCAATGTCGTGTCTGTCAATTTCCTGCGGATAAATTTTGGTGCGGGCTTTATGAAATTCATCAAAACAAAGTATGCTTTTTTGATCTTTGAAAAGGTTCCGATCGTTAATATAAAAGCCTGCATACCTAAATTCCGCACTGGTGCTGCCCATGTTATAATACGCGTAATGATTTTCCATTTCAAGCAGTTCGACCAAACGGTTTACCAGCGATGTTTTGCCGTGTCCGGTAAGTCCCCACAGGCAGACCACGCGGGGGCGCTCCTGATAATCTCCGAGCAGCCACCAAGGCTTCAGCACAAAAAACACTCTTTCTATCACCTTGTCAAGCCCGACAAATTCATCTTTTAACTGCTTCTCTATGCCCTCGAGAAATTCTTTTTTGCTGATTAATTCCTTAGAATCCAGATTAAGCT
>CAZOBD010000354.1:0-2024 GCA_964577665.1 uncultured Hyphomicrobiales bacterium | reverse complement strand
TCCTGCCATGACAATAGTATTTGGCGGTACGCTCGCTGCTGGTCTTGCCGGAAGTTCTTTCAAAGACATGGCACGCCTGCCAAAGCTCTTCATGTTTGCCGTCAATCCTCCAAAATATGAAATTGACAAAATTGTAAAGCAGATAATAGAGCTTTCCTTCATTGCCCGCCGCGAAGGCATTCTAACTCTGGAGGATAAACTTGACGAAATGAAGCATCCCTTTCTGCGGAAAATGTTTCAAATTTGCATAGACGGCGCCGACCCGGAAACTTTATATCAAATAGTTCAGTCAGACATATTAAGTATAAACGAGCGTCATAATAAGAACATAGGCTTGTTTATGAAAATGGGCGGCTACTCTCCCACTATGGGTATTATAGGAACGGTCATGGGTTTGATTTCCGTTCTAGCGTCGGCAGGCAGCGACCCGAATGTGTTAATTCATCATATCGCTTCCGCATTTATTGCCACTATGTGGGGTATCCTAATGGCAAATATTTTCTGGCTGCCCGTCGGCGATAAACTCAAAAGCCTCCACAACGACGAGCTTCATCTTATCAATGTGATGTTCGACGGGGTCTATTCCGTCCAGCTTGGTGAAACGCCGATGGTTATTAAGCAAAAGCTCATCGGCGCATTCCCCTTGAACACCCAGCAGGAAATTTTCGATGACTTTATGAAGTATCAGCCCCCCCACAAAAAGCCTCTCGTTTACTCTGAGCAGTCTCCTGTGGTAACTAATCAGGAAAAACAAGAGAAAAAAGAAGATATTCAAACATAATTTCATTCTCCATGGATACTACTATTTCTTTTAAATCGTCTTTTTTAAAGTTACTCATTGATAAATATACACTAATGCAGAAGAGACTGAAAATAGTTAAAAAAGGCGAAGACAGTTCCAATCAGGAATACTGGCTTTCTCTTTCAGCTAACAGGCGGATGGCTGAGCTGGAAAAAATACGTCAGGAAATAAATAAAACTAAATATGGAAATAGCGAAGGACTTCAAAGAGTTTATAGAATTATTAAACACAAATAACATCATATCTAATTTGCTGCGTTGATCCCCCCTCAAAATATACTGATAATTAAATTTGCATTTAAATATTTTCAAATTATATTTAATTTAGACTAAATAACAGTGTAAAACATATATTTCTTTATATTTGCCCTTTAGTTTAATTTTTTTAAATCAATAGTATGGCAAAAATTCTCATAATTGAAGATGAACCGGATCAGGCTATGAATCTGCGTTACATTTTAGAGTTCAGCGGATTTGAGGTGATAACGGCAGAAAACGGAAAAACCGGAGTGGAAAAAGCACTGCTGGAGATGCCTGATTTGATTCTTTCAGATGTTAACATGCCTGTGATGAACGGATATGAAGTGCTTGAAACGCTGCGTTCAGCGCCCGAAACTTATGCCATACCGATTCTTTTCCTTACTGCTAACCGGCATAAAGAAGACCAGCGTTTCGGTATGGAGCTCGGAGCGGACGATTACATAACAAAACCATATACATCAGAAGAAATAATAAATGCCGTTAATGCAAGAATAAAGCGCGACGGCGCAATGAAAAAACATTTTGAAGAGAATATTAACAATTTGAGGAGAAATATTGCACTTGCCCTGCCTCACGAACTGAATACTCCCATTAGCTCAATCCTCGGATTTTCACAGATGATAAAAAGCCAGCATAGTAATCTTACCTCGGCGGATATTGAAAACATGTGCGATAATATTTATGAATCGGGGGAAAGACTTACCAAAGTGGTTAAAAAATTTAACAATTATATTACGCTTATGTCTAAGTCCCCTGATGATGACAGCCTGAAAAGCAAGAAAGCACGAGACAGTTCTTATATATTATATGAACTTGCCCGGCAAACGGCAGAAATTTATGAAAGAAGCGAAGATTTGGTGCTTGACCTTGCAGATTTGCCGGCGGCAGTTTCCGACAGTCATTTAATGCTTTTAGCGGAAGAAATTATCGATAATGCATTTAAGTTTTCACAGAAATATACC
>CAZOBD010000353.1:0-2035 GCA_964577665.1 uncultured Hyphomicrobiales bacterium | reverse complement strand
TTTTCAGTTTTCTTCATAGTTATCACTTGCTCATAGCTCTATCACTGCCCTATCGCTATTTGGAAATTACACTGAAATAAAAAAGGCATTACTCTAATACCTCCCTTACTTTATCAAATGTTTTTTCTTCCAATGCAAGAATATCGGATCTAATCTCAGACAAGGAACGCAGGGGCTTAAACTCATAGAAATACTTTGTAAAGTTTATTTCATAGCCGATTTTGGTTTTGCTTTTTTCTATCCACGCTTCGGGCAGATGCGGTTTTACTTCCCGCTCAAAATATTCCTCTATGGTCTGCGGCACAAAGTTTCCGGCAGTATCTTTTCTAAGAAAAGGAATATTTTCATAATCCCGAAGACTTTTGTCCGGTTTTGGTTTACCTTTTTTGTCGGCAGCTTTTTTTCCGTCTTCTTTTAAAGGCTGCTCAACGGTTACCCGCCAATAGCCAAAGAATTCGTTTGGATATATCTTGCAGAATTCATTTTCTTGAAAGTCTCCGTAATGCCGTGTGATAAAGCCAATGCCTTTTTCTGTGCCGTCTTCAGCTATCTTTTTCCGTTTGTTGCCGAGACTTCTTTCCATTTTCTGCCAGAAGCGGTTTTCTTTTAGAGAAGGTGCATTTCGTTGAGACAGGTCATTTTGTTGAGACAGGGCATGCCCTGTCTGTACATTATCTTTCAGTATTTCTTCGTCTTTATTTCCTGTGGCATTTATTAATTGCACTTTTCCTTTGCGTTCAGGGCTTTTACAGTTGGAAATTATCCAAATGTATGTTGAGATACCTGTATTGTAAAAAAGCTGGTCAGGCAGGGCAATAACAGCTTCAAGCCAGTCGTTTTCAATTATCCATTTGCGTATGCTGCTTTCGCCGCTTCCCGCTGAACCGGAAAAAAGAGGAGAGCCGTTAAAAACGATACCTATTCGAGAACCCTCGCCTTTCATTTTAGAAATCATGTGCTGCAAAAACAGCAGAGAGCCGTCGTTTATGCGGGGCAGTCCGGCTCCGAAACGGCCGCTCATCCCTTTGTTTTCTGCTTCTGCTTTAATTGTTTTCTGAGCTTTTTTCCAGTCAACTCCAAAAGGGGGATTGGAAAGCATGTAATCGAACTTTTCATCTTCAAGCCCATCCATGGTAAAGGTATTGCCAAATTTTATATTAGTCGGATTCTGCCCCTTTATCAGCATGTCGGATTTGCAGATGGCGTAAGATTCGGGATTTATTTCCTGTCCAAACACTCTTAGCTGTGCTTTGTCATTCAAGTCATTAAGGTACTGTTCGGCAACTGAAAGCATCCCCCCAGTCCCGCAGGCAGGATCATACATCGTCTTTACAATGCCTTCTTTGGTCAAAATGTCTCTATCCTCGCAGAAAAGTACATTTACCATAAGCTTTATAACCTCCCGGGGAGTAAAATGCTCTCCGGCAGTTTCATTTGACTGCTCTGCGAACCTTCTTATTAGGTCTTCAAATACATACCCCATTTCCATTGAGTCCATAGTACTCAGGTCAATTTCCTGAAAAGATTTGACCACACGGAACAGAATATCGGCTTTAGGATCATCCATGCGGTCTATATGATCGTCGAATTTGAAATACTCTATTATCTCACGCGCACTGCTTGAAAAGCCGTTTATGTAGTTTCTCAAGTTAACTGCAATGTTTTCTGAATCGGCAATGAGCTTGTCAAAATCGAACTGACTGCGGTTATGAAAATTGGAGCCTGCTATTTTGTTGAGGGCAATATCTTTTGCACTTTCTCTCAAGCCTTCAACCTTGGGCAGGTAGTCCAATACTTTCTGCTTTGCAGGCTTCAGCACACAATCCAAACGTCTCAGCACAGTCATCGGAAGAATCACTTTACCATAGTCAGATTGTTTATAATCTCCTCTCAGCAAATCGGCAACTCTCCAGATAAGGTCAGCTTTAGTTCTAAAATCTGTCATACTTTTATAATTTATCAAGTTAGTAATATCTAAATAAAATACTCTGCACAACTTAAAATAAAAAATCGGCTAAGAGAAATAATTTCGGTA
>CAZOBD010000352.1:0-2045 GCA_964577665.1 uncultured Hyphomicrobiales bacterium | reverse complement strand
CATCTGAAGCGGAAAGTAAAAAATAAACAGATGAAACCGAAGAAAGCGATTCCCCAAACCCCCTTATAAATAAAGGGGAAATATTCCGTCTTTTCTCCCTCCCTTTTTTAAAAAAGAGGGTCGGGGAGGGATCACTAACAAAGTTTACAGCATTTAACACAACTGAACAAATAATCGCCTAATACCGCTTTAAATGAACAATTTAAAGAGGTTTTGTTTGTTAAGTTTTGTATATTGCAATCAAGTAAAATGTGTCCGCTATAGTGTCCGCTCATTTATTATGGAGAGTATAATGTCTTCTGTCAAAGTATATTTAAATAAACCAAATTCCGATAATGAAACAAACATTTTTTTTCGTGTATTGTACAAAGGAAAGCGTTTCAAAATCTCTTCAGGAGAATCTGTACATCCTAATTTCTGGAACAAGGACAGACAGGAAATCAAAAAAAATTTTACCGGCTGCCTTGAGCTGAACCAGAAAATTAGAACTATGAAGGCTGAAATTGAAGCTATTATCAGGGAAAAGGAAATACTAAAAAAAGATATTAATTCTAAAATTATTAAAGAAGAGTTTCATAGCAGATTTTATAATACCTTTACCAATAATGATTTTTATGATTTCTTCTATCAGTTTGCTGAAAGCTCAAAAACCACCAAATCTTCAGGAATCATTAGGGTTTACAATGCTTTACTCAAAAGACTGAAAGAATTTGAGACAGAAAAGCACTATAAAATTAGTTTTGAGAGTATTAATATGGTTTTCTTTGATAAATTTGTTGACTTTCTGATTAATGAAACAGGCAATAATAACAATACAGTCGGCAAGCATATTAAAACTCTAAAGACATTTCTAAAATGGGCTCTGGACAGAGAGTATCATACTAATACTGTATTCAAGAAGTTCAAAGTATTTAAAGAAGAGTCAGATAGTATTTATTTGACTGAAAAATAAATAGAAAAGCTTGAAAAAGTAAATCTAAAAAATGTGCTGTATCTTGAAAAAGTCCGTGATGCTTTTCTAATTCTCTGTTATACAGGTCTTCGCCATTCAGACTTAATTCAGATAAAGAAAGAGAACATTTCGAATGGCTTTCTAAAAATTATTACACAGAAGACTAAAACCACCCTAAAAATTCCTGTAAGCAGACCACTGCAAAAAATTCTTAACAAATATCACGATTGCGACTTACCTGTAATATCGCTTCAGAAAATGGATGAATACTTAAAAATTCTAGGCGAAAAAGCAGGCTTAGATGATGACTTCGAAAAAGTCACCTTCAGTGGTAATCAGAGAATAATTTGGAAGGATAAGAAATATAATTTTCTTACAACACATACCGGGCGCCGTACTTTCATTACTCTGTCTCTGGAAAAAGGGATGAGATCGGAAACGGTAATGAAAATTACAGGGCATAAAGACATGCGGAGCTTCCAAAAGTACATTAAACTTACAGATACCGTTGTGAAAGATGAGATGCTTAGAGTATGGGGGCAATAATCAATGATAAAGTGTAAGCTTTAAAATCTCTTTGAATGAATTTTAACTCCTTTCATACTATTGATAACTTCTTCCTCTTTAAAATAAATTTTGCCCCCTATCCTGTAAAATGGTAGTTTCCCTGATAGTTTCCAATTGTGAATAGTAGTCCGGCTGACCCCGAACATTTCTACTAAGTCATTTGTTTTGAGAAGTTTGGTTTGATTATTTTTTGTCCTGTTTTTTTCTTTTGGTTCTTCCTTTGATTCTTGCTTTTGCCCTTCAAATGAAGAAGGCAGCTTACTCAAATCTGATCTTTTAGATTTTATTTCGAGAAGTTTAGCTGTCTCAGTGTAATGAAGTATTTTTAAATTAATTTTTTCTTCAAATGAAAGATATGCCATCATTTTTGCCGGGAAAATGCTGATAACATTATTCACTTCATCATATAAAATACATTCTTTTATTCGTTTGAGTAAAGCTAACTGCCTGAATAATGTTCTGAAGTTTTTAGTATTGTCAAAAATTCTGTCATTATAAAGAACAGAAAAAATTTAAGCAAATCTTC
>CAZOBD010000351.1:0-2048 GCA_964577665.1 uncultured Hyphomicrobiales bacterium | reverse complement strand
GTCGCCCTTGACGGCCACCACCGTGCCGATGATGCCCCCGATGGTCAGGACGCGTTCGTTCTTGGCCATGTTCTCCAGCATGGCCTTGCGTTCCTTCTTCTCCTTGCTGCTGCCACGGAACATGATCACGTAGAAGACGACCATGGCCATGATCAGCCCGAAGAAGAGCGTCTGCGGCCCGCCGCCGGTCGGAGCCGATCCGCCGCCGCCCCCTCCTCCGCCACCCCCGCCTTCGGCCAAGACAAACGGGGCGGTCAGGGCGATTGTTGCGATCACGTGGGTCATGCGCGTCAGGCCTCCAGGGGTTCGTCGGCAGTGGGTTCGGATTCGTCCGCGGCCGCGTCGGCCACGGGAAACTCATCCAGGATTGTCGCCGCGCGGCCCTTCTCGATCAAGCTCCGCAGCCGCGCCATCAGTCGCTGATAGAAGTAGAGATTGTGGACGGACACGAGGATCGGGCCGAGCATCTCGCCTGTCTGGAACAGGTGACGGAGGTACGCCCGCGTGTGCGTCGCGCACGCAGGGCATTCGCATCCGTCCTCCAACGGCGATTCGTCCGTGCCATATTGGGCGTTGCGAAGGCGGATCGGACTGCTCGCCGTAAAGGCGTTGCCGTTGCGGCCGTTCCGCGTCGGCAGGACGCAATCGAACATGTCCACGCCGCACAAGACCGCGGCCACGATGTCCCGCGGCATGCCGACGCCCATCAGGTAGCGTGGCCTCTCCGCCGGCAGGAGCGGGCACACCTCGCTCACGATCTCCATCATCTGCTCATGCGACTCGCCGACGCTGAGCCCTCCGATCGCGCTGCCGGGCAGATCCACCTCGGCAAGCTGCTCGGCGCAACGTCGGCGGAGATCCTTATGCACGCCGCCCTGGTTGATGCCGAACAGCCACTGATCGTCCGGTCGGTCGTGGGCATTCTTGCACCGCCCCGCCCAACGGACGGTTCGCTCGACGGCCGATTCGACGTCGGAGCGCTCGCAGGGATAGGGGGGACACTCATCGAAGGCCATGATCATGTCCGCGCCGAGTTGATTCTGAATCCGCGTGGCGATCTCCGGCGTGAGACGCATCTTCGCGCCGTCGACGGGCGAACGAAACGACACACCGTCGTCGTCGATCCGCACGAGCTCAGCCAGCGAAAAGACCTGATATCCGCCGCTGTCGGTCAGCATCGGTCCGCGCCATCCCATGAAGCGATGCAGCCCGCCCATCTGCTCGATCAATTCCGCGCCGGGCCGGAGCTGGAGGTGGTACGTGTTGCCGAGGATGATTCGCGTCCCGGTGGCCTCGAGCTGGTCCGGCGTGATGCCCTTGACGGCCGCCTTCGTGCCGACGGGCATGAAGACGGGCGTGTCCACCTCGCCGTGGGGCGTAGTCAGGCGTCCCAGACGGGCGGCGCTGGTCGGGTCGGTCTTGCGGACTTCAAAGTGGAACATGGCCGTGGCCGATCGTAGCAAGCGCGCGTCAACGCGTCCACTCGCCGGCGGATTTCGTTAGGATTCCGAGCCGTCCGTGGGTAGACTGGTGGGTCAAACGCCAGAACCGTATCGCATCCAACCGGAAAGGTGAAACCAGGCGTCTGAGCGGAGGTATTGCTCGTGGCCGTACAACGAACTGTCTACTTCTCCGGAAACGTTCAGGGCGTGGGCTTTCGATACACGACCTACCATATCTCGCATCGCTTCGACGTGAAGGGCTTCGTGAGGAATCTCGCGGACGGGCGGGTGCAGGTCGTCGCCGAGGGGCAACCCAGCGAGATCGACGCCTTTGTGGACGCGATCCAGGATCGGATGCGAGGCATGATCCGCGAGACGGAGAGCAACGAAGCGCCCGCCTCGGGACGGTACAACGAATTCGACATCGCGCACTGAGGCTGAAGGCCGCGTCATGTGACGCATGCCATGGCTTGCCCGAGACGTTGAACCGTCGCTTCGCCTTTGCCCCGTCCATTGGGATTGCTACTGACTAGTACTGCATTTCAGAAATGCCGCGACTACCTGCCCGAGCCGCGGCATTCATGCCGCGCGGCCGCGCCGGATGAA
>CAZOBD010000350.1:0-2071 GCA_964577665.1 uncultured Hyphomicrobiales bacterium | reverse complement strand
AGGAAACAGGCGAACAAGTTCGGAGCAAAATCCATTTATGAAACAGTAACGGAAGCCGACCTTTCCAAACGCCCCTTTACAGTGAAAACAGAAAGAGACAAGATTTACACCTCTGATGCAATAATCATTGCAACCGGCGCTACGGCTCGGAGACTTCACCAAAAAGGTGAAGACAAATACTGGGGATTCGGCATATCAGCATGCGCCACCTGCGACGGCTTTTTCTATAAAAATCAGAAAGTTTACGTAATAGGCGGCGGCGACACCGCAATGGAAGAAGCTACATATCTAACGCATTTTGCAAGTTCGGTTACTATTATCCACCGCAGACAGGGATTCCGCGCTTCGGAAGTTATGCTCGAGAGAGCACAGAACAATCCGAAAATTGATTTTATACTTGATAGTGTAGTAGAAGAATTTTTAGGGGAAGAAAAAAACGGTATCAGAAAATTAACCGGTATCCTTGTAAAAAATGTAAAAACAGACGAAATGAAAGAGCTTCCGGCAGACGGCGTTTTTTATGCTATAGGACACACGCCTAACACACAGCTTTTTGAAGACGTGCTTGATATGGACGAAAATAAATATTTGATTACAAAAGGCAAATCAACATACACGAACATTCCCGGCGTTTTTGCCTGCGGAGATGTGCAGGATCATATTTACAGGCAGGCGGTTACGGCTGCAGGCAGCGGATGTGCGGCGGCTATCGACAGCGAAAGATGGCTGGGAGAAAACAGATAGTTGGCTCTTCGCTAAAAAGAGTGGGTAAATTAATCAAAAGTTATTAATTTGCAAAGATGAACAGCAAAGAAATATTTACGATAGCCTTAAATATCGGCGAGCCATGGTATGTTAAGGAAATCCTGATGACTCAGGAAAAAGAATCAATAACCGGACAGGTAGACATATATATTGATTTTAAAGTCGGTTCCACATTTGCGGATGCAACAGGCGAGCAATGCCACATCCATGACACAGTAGAACGGACATGGCAGCATTTGAACTTCTTTCAGCATACTTGTTATATCCATGCACGAGTGCCACGAATAATAGCAAGCAATAATAAAATCAAGCGTATAGAAGTTCCTTGGGCACGCCCTCAAAGCGGTTTTACATTATTATATGAAGCCTTTGCAATGCTAATGATAGAATCGGAAATGCCGGTGAAAAAGGCTGCAAAAGTACTAAACATATACGATACGCGCCTATGGAGGATATTCAAATATTGGATAGCCAGAGCATTTAGCAGTGATGAGCAAAGTGGTGTAGTAAATGTAGGCATTGACGAAACATCAAGTAAAAAAGGTCATAAATACGTGTCAATAGCAGTAGATATGGAAGAACGCAGGGTAATATTCGCAAAGTCCGGTCGAGATTCGTCAATATTGACAAGTTTGAAAGAGCATCTTCAGAGCAAAGGGTGTAACAGTAATAACATAGAGAATATAAGTATAGACATGTCGCCTGCTTTTATCTCGGGTGCAATAAAGAATTTTCCGAATGCAAAGATAACATTTGACAAGTTCCACATCATCAAACTTATAAATGAAGCTATGGACATGGTACGCAAGTCTGAGAGGCGCCAACATATGGAGTTAAAAGGTCATAGATATTTGTTTTTACGAAACCCAGAGAAGCAAACAGAGGAAGACAAGCAATCGAAAAATTACTTTCTAAGTCTATATGAGGAATTAGGTAATGCCTATAGACTAAAAGAAATGTTCAATGACTTTTGGAAATTTGCACATCAGGAAGAAGCAAGCGCCTATTTGGCGTATTGGTGTGACATGGCGGAAGACTCAAAGATAAGGCCATTTATGCACGTAGCAAAAACCATCAGGACGCATTGGACAGGGATAGTGAATTTCTTTAAATCGAAACTGAACAACGGAATACTTGAGGGAATAAACTCAAAGATTCAGCTTGCTAAAAGAAGGGCTCGTGGCTACAGAAATACTGACAATTTTATTAACATGATACCTAAAAATCTCAATTAAAACAAGGAAAAGATGTCCTAAATGATTATATTTGTAATAAGTTAAACAACAAAAGTTTAATCATATCAGGA
>CAZOBD010000349.1:0-2078 GCA_964577665.1 uncultured Hyphomicrobiales bacterium | reverse complement strand
CAAGTCAATAGTATATTTGAATACCGATTTTAGTACTTTAGATTTTTAGGTAATACATAAATAAAAATATCGTTAAAGCCATGAAACTCTTTTCTTTTATACTTTTTTTCTCAATTGTCTTCTGCCTGCAATTTGCTTTTGCTCAGGATGCTGAGAATATTGAAGAACTTTTTGAAAAAGACATTCCCCCCGACAGCATCGAAAAAATGTTTGATGAAATAAAGGCAAATCTGCCGAATGACATTCCGAAAGCATTGGAAACCGCAGAATTTGCAAACCAGTACAGTTTAATTTCAGGAATTGACACACTGATTGCTAAATCAAATTATACTCTCGGCTTAGTGTATTATTTCAAAAATTACTTCAGAGTTTCTTCCCGCTATTATAAGGAAGCCTTGGAAAGTGATTATTCAAAGAAAAATACTGTTTTTAGAATGAAAGTACATAATAATCTCGGTGTGAATTATGATATTTTAAAAGATTACGAGCAGGCTATCAAACATTACAGAAAATCTTTAAAAGCTGCGGAGATAATAGGCGATTCGGCTGAAATATATGAAGTTTATATTAACATAGGTCTTGTCTATACTAATTTAAAAGAACATGACAAATCAGAACAAACAACTTTAAAAGCTCTCGAATTTTTTAAAAGAGCAGATGATCCCGGAAACACCGCCCTCTGTTATCAAAATCTTGCGAAAATGGAGCTTAACCGAAAAAATCATCAAAAATCTGTAGATTATTCTCTTATTGCGATTTCCATTTTTAAAGAAATCGAAAACTTTTATATGGTCGGTCAGATGTATCACAATATCGGTATTGTTTATTATGATTCCGGACAATATAAAAAGTCAATTTCTTATGCCGACTCTGCTGAAACAATTTTGGCGCAGTTCGGCTCTGTCCGCCCTGTATCCGTACTTATGCAGTTGAAAGGATATAATCTGAATAAGCTCGGCAATTATCCCAAAGCTGAGGAATATCTTCTTGGTTCAATTGATATGTTTAATTCCATTGAAGATTATGACAACACTCTTTTATCTAATTTTCAATTGATACTTCTCTATCACGACTGGGGCAAAAGCAAAAAGTTTGCACAATACACAACTCTTTACGATTCTTTGCATTACAAAGTAAATGAAATAAAAATAAAAGAGAACATTGAAGAAAACGAAGAACTGAACAAGGTTGAGAAAAACATTCTTGCGGTAAAGCATCATGCAAAGCTTCTTGAGCAGAAGAATGATGATTTGAAGAAATTGGGGATTATGACTGGTATTCTTGTTATTGGAATTATGTTCATCATAATGCTTTACAGGAATCTGCAGTCTTCTTACAGGGACCTTTACGAAAAGAACATGAGAGAAAACCTGACTGTTCCCTGCATTTCAAAGCTGGAAGACAAAGACGATAAAAACTTAGAGCTTTATGCAAGAGTAAGGGAACTCTTCGAGAAAGAAAAACTTTACATGAACCCCAAAATTACTCTTACAGAGATTGCAGAGAAACTTAATTCAAACGAAAATTATATTTCAAATGCTATAAACAAATACAGCAAAACAAACTTAACCGGTTTTATCAACAAATACCGCATCGAAGAAGCCAAGAAGCATCTGGCTGAAGCTGCCGTAAATAACAATACCATAGACAGAATCGCAGAGCTTTCCGGCTTCGGAAACAGGGTAACTTTTGCACGTGTCTTTAAGACTATGACTAATTTGTCCCCTTCGGCATTCAAAAAAATGTCTGTTTCGTAAGCTTAGGAAGGAGATGCAAGAAATCCCTTCCATGTCTATTAAGCGATCCCTCCCCAACCCTCCCTTACAGGTAAGAAAGGGAGTAATTCTTTTTATTCCCACTTATTTATAAGGGGGTTAGGTGGATCTTAATACTTGAGATTCCGGCATTGGGCTTCGCTCCAGCCGGAATGACAATTTTGAAAATCTCTAAAAATCATTCCCTTATGTGGTTTTCCTTAACCATGAACGTTTCATCATTTTATTTTCGATCCCTCCCCAGCCCTCCATAAGCGTTAACTTAAGCAAAATTTAACAAGCTGATTCTTCCTTTGCTTAGGA
>CAZOBD010000348.1:0-2082 GCA_964577665.1 uncultured Hyphomicrobiales bacterium | reverse complement strand
GGGATCAACGAAAAAAGCTTCAGCATCCCTGCTGCCGTCAGGATATTGGAGTTCACCCCCCTTCGTAGTACGTCGCGGCGGCCGGAGCGGTGGTCGGCGAACTCGTGGCGGGCCCGGCGTTCTGGGACGTGGCGGTCGTCGGTGCGGAGGAGGTCGCGGTCGTCGCTCCCGTGGACCTCGTCGTCGCCGGTGCGGACGACGCCGCCTTCGTGGTCGAAGACCTTGGGTCGTCGAGCGCGTGTCTCGACCACCACACGTTGTACACCAGATACCACATCCGAAAGCACTTGCGCTGGGGATCGTAGTATACGGACGGCATCGTGACGAAGCCCTGAAGCTCCCAGGGCCGATCGCCCACGAGCACGGGATTCTTCGCGTGCTTGGTTGCGGGAATGACCCGGCGCGTGAGGTTCTCCGACTTCTCGATCAGGTAGTCGTCGATCAGGAGCTCGTGCTCCGCCGTCAGGGCAATCGACTCGGGCTGTGCCGCGTCGGCCGTCGCCGCAAACGACACGCCGACCACCAACCCAAGCAGTGTCATCAAGGCCGTTGTACGGGACATCAAGGCACGGGCCTCCCCTCGAAAACTCCGGACGGACACCGGCTGTGCAAGACCATGGCGCTCGTCTAGAATACCAAGTGTAGCACAGCCATGGCCCTGCGACCATCGGCGGGCCGGCGTTGTCGCACACGTTGCGGAGTCGTCCGTGAGCGGTTCGGAACTGGAATACCGTGTTCGCTTTTCGGATACGGATTGGATGGGCCTGTTGCATCACGCCCACTATCCGAGGCTGTTCGAGTGGGCCCGCGAGGAGTTCTTCCGTTCGGTCGGCCACGCCTGGCTCGATCACATCCACGAGGATCGATGGCTTGCCGTGCTGGAGCTCGAATACCATGTGGTGGGCCGGGCGCGCTATGACGACGTCCTGCACATCCACACCACGCTCACCCAAGTGAGCCGGGCACGGATCTGGCTGGAATACGAGGTGCGCGCCGCGGATGCAGGCGAAGTGGTCGCGCCGGCCGGACCCTGCACGCGATCCTCGACGGCCAGGGAAAGGTCCTACGGGTCCCGCGAGGGCTCGCCGAGCACATCGAGGCGGATCCCCGCAAGGCCGAAATCCGCCGGGAATGAGCGCCGTGACATCGCGCTCGAGGTCAACCAATCTATCCGGAGCGTTGTGGAGTAGAGCATGATTCGATGGACAGGCCGTATCGCTTTGTTGCTGGTGTGGGTGGTGTTGGGTTCGGGCCTCTGCCTGGCCGAACCCAAGCCGAAGAAAGGCACGATCCGCGTTCGCGTGATGACCTTCAACGTGCTGTGTTCCTTCTGCAACCCGAAGGAATACGGAAAGTGGGAAGAGCGCCTGGCGTACCTCGCCGACATCTTCGCCCGACACGACGCCGACTTGCTGGGCATCCAGGAGCTGGTCAACGCCCGGGAGGTCGAGCAACTCCGCGAGTTGATGGGGGACTACGAGGCCATCCATTTCCGGAAGGGCACGCTCGTCTATCCCGACAGCACGATCTACTTCCGCAAGAGCCGCTTCGAGGCCGTCGAGTCCGGTGTGTACTGGCTCAGCCCCACGCCCGAGCGCCCCATGTCCACGGGCTTCGCCAAGGGCTGGCAGCTCCCGCGGTGCGCCGTCTGGGCCATGCTCAAGGAGCGAGCGACCGGCCGCAAGCTACTCTTCGTGACCACGCACTTCGACAACAATACGCCCAGCCAGGAGCGGAGCGCGCCGCTCTTCATGGAACGGACGGCCCGCCTGGGTGCCGACGTCCCGGTGATCGTAACGGGAGACTTCAACTCCAAGCCGGGCTCGCCCGCGTACGCGATTCTCGTGAGCCCGGCCGCAAACGGCTTCCGCCTCAAGAACACGTATGATCTCGCGCAGGAGAAGCGGACGATCACCAACCACCGCCCGGCCCCACCCTACGCGCCCGGCAGCCGCATCGACCACATCTTCGTCGGAGGCGAGGGGGAGTGGCGCGTCACCGGCTGGCGCGCGGACCTGACGGTGTATGGCCAAGAGAAACGCTATCCGTCCGATCATCGACCCAGTGATGGCTTGGCAACGC
>CAZOBD010000347.1:0-2088 GCA_964577665.1 uncultured Hyphomicrobiales bacterium | reverse complement strand
AAAAATAAACAGATGAAAAGAAAAGACTGCGAAAAATGGGAACGAATGAAAGCAGGCGGAAAAAAGCATTTCCTGATAAAGCACGGTATTTTGGGATGGGGGCTGCCACTCGGTATTTTGTTCCCGCTTATAAATGCTTTCATACAGATCTTAGGCAATTCCTCTGTAAGTTTTTCATATTTTCTATCTTTTGAATTTCTTATTACTCTTATCTTCAGCTTATTTGTGTTCGCGATAGGGGGACTCTTATACGGCATTCTGTTTTGGAAACTTGCAGAGAACAGCTGCAGGAAGTACCGTGAGAAAAGGGATAACTGACACTCTGCTGTCATTCTACTGTCATTGATACTTCTTTACCAAATCAAAATTTAGAATATCCAGATATTCCCATTCCCTGTATGCAATAAGATATATATTTTCTTTGGCGGACGCCTCGAGAAATTCATCATCAAAGCGGAGTGCTCCGAGCATAAGGATAAGATTCAAGTCTTTATATTCAGGAAATAAATCTCTGAAAACTTGCCTTTTGGTTAACAGCTCTGTAATATCTGATTTTCTGGGTCTGCTCTTTGTTTCAACTAAAAATACTTTATCATCGGACACTGCAATCACGTCAAATTCATCCTTAAGCTTGTTTTTCTTTTCGTACTTTTTAACATTAACATACAATGAATGAATATCTGTTTTGAAATATTTTGCAAGTATTGGTTTTACTCCCGGAGCGATAATATCTTCGGCAAAAGTGCCCCATTTGTTAGCAAGTTCGCCCCATTTTTTGTTCATTTTCTTAAATTCACGTGCATTTTCATCTTTGTAATCCTGTAAGTCCCTGCTGTTTTTGTCGGTTATTCTTCTCATTTCGTCCTTGAACTCTTTCATCTCGTCCTTGAACTCTTTCATTTCGTCCTTGAACTCTTTCATTTCGTCCTTGAACTCTTTCATTTCGTCCTTGAACTCTTTCATTTCACTTTGGAATAGTTTCATTTCTCTGTCCCGTTCAATACGGGCTTTTTCATTTTCTAAGAGAAATCTACCGAATACTGACTCAAGGTCTATTAATCTATGTTCTACATCAATCATTTTTTTCCTTATATTACCTTATATTACTTATATTTTTATTAAATAAAACGTAGTTTCAAGAAAAATATTGACTGACATTTTCAGTCGATAAATTCATCATGAAGTTTCTTTAAAATTTCTTTACCGTTTTTATCTTTCAATAAAATAATGATGGAATTTGTATTCATTCCGAAGAAGAATCCGCGGTAGTCATAGTCTTTAAGTGCAATTGTCAATTTGATAAGAATCTTTGATGTCTCTGCACTCTCTCTGAAAAGATTTATTCCGCAAAGACAGAGAACGGAAAGGGTTTCGATTTTCATTTCATCAGAGAAATCAATATCAGGCAGGTTTTCGGTTAAAATGAAATATTTTGTTTCAGAAGCACCGGAAGCGAATATTTTGATATTTGATCGTTTTATTTTTCCGATTAAATTTTGAAAATTTTGATATGAATCATTTTTATGTGAAACAGTTTCCGAGATTGAAAAAATATTGTCAATTAATATAAAGGTGCGAATCTTAGGATGGTCAAAAAGACACCTATGCAAAATGATAGTACCTGCATGATCAGGATGACCGGTACCGAGAACCTTGACAGGTATTTTTTCATCTATGGCGGGTTTTATTGTATCTGCGTGAAGAACTTTTGCACCAAAAAATGAGAGTTCCCGCACTTCGCTGATTGTAAGATGCTTATTCGTTTTTGCGGTTGGTACTATTCGCGGGTCAGCGGTCATAACGCCCGGTACATCCGTCCATATTTGGATTTCTTCTGCATTCAAGGCTGCTCCGATTAAAGCTGCGCTGTAATCAGAACCTCCTCTGCCTAAAGTTGTGGTACGCGCCTGCTCGTCGCTGCCTATAAAACCCTGAGTAATAATAACCTTTCCTTCTTCTAACAGGGGAAGCAAAATTCCGCATGACTTTTCTTTAATTTTATCAAAATTTACATTTGCTCCTTCAAAGTTTGCGTCGGTAATCATAAAACTGCGGGCATCAGTTAAAACCGCATTTACTCCTTTTTCC
>CAZOBD010000346.1:0-2100 GCA_964577665.1 uncultured Hyphomicrobiales bacterium | reverse complement strand
CAAGATTGCAATAAAGATGTTTATCCCGTCAGGGATTAAATATTTGAAAAAAAAGCAGCAGTCTCAATTTAGAATTGGGAAATGATAAGCAAGTTCAGATTATAAAGTCTTTAATACGTGGCAGACTGGTGAAAAAAAGTATCTGTAATGAAAAGAATAGTAAATATTGCAAAAAATCATAAAGAAGCAGAAGAATATGATTTTAAGCAGATGGTCAGCATGACTCCTGCACAGAGACACGAAATTGCATATATCCTGAAAAAAAGATTCTACGGAGATAAGTGGATCGATATTCGGGAATCCAGAAAACTTGTAATTAAATGAATTTTTCTGATGACACAGCCGATTTCCTTTATTTGTTGAGTAAAAACTCTGTTGAATACTTAATTGTAGGCGGTGAAGCAGTAATTTTCTACGGATATTCAAGATTAACCGGCGATATAGATATTTTTTATGAAAGAACTCAAAAAAATGCTAAAAAGCTGTATGATACGCTGAATGATTTTTGGAGCAATAACATACCCGGTGTAAATAATTCTGAAATATTTCTAAAAGAAGGTACTGTCCTTCAGTTTGGATTTCCTCCAAACAGGATAGACCTTCTAAACAACATTGATGGTGTCAGTTTTGAAGAGTGCTGGAAAAACAGGCTGAATATTGAATTTGAAATAAAAAGTAAGAAAGTTATATTGCACTATATAAGCATAGACGACCTTATCAAAAATAAAAAAGCATCAGGCAGAAACAAAGATTTAGCAGATGTAGAATTTCTGGAAAAAGTACAAAAAGAAGATCCCCCTTAAGTCCCCCTTATAAATAAGGGGGATGTGGAAAACTGGAGGAGATCCCCCTTAAAATTAAGGGGGATGTAATATAAGAAGATCCACCTGAAGACCACATTAAAATTGTGGATGTTTATTCAGGATAATGATAAGCTGTATAAGAAAAAAGGATTCTAACAATTTTATGAAAAGAGAAAATGATTTGGAATTTGAATGGGATGAATATAAATCAATTGTCAATAAGCAAAAGCATAAGGTTGGCTTTGAAGAAGCTGCCACAGTATTTGATTATCCTCTTTCAGTTACATTCGATGATCCGGATCATTCAATTATTGAAAAAAGAGAACTTACAATCGGGTATTCAATTAAAAATAGAATGTTGATTGTTTCATCTACAATTAGAGGAAATAGAATTCGTATTATTTCAGCAAGATTAGCAACAAATCAAGAAAGGAAAGAATATGAAGAAGGAATTTGACGATACATTAAGAAAAGAATATAAATTTGATTATTCAAAAGGAGTCAAGGGTAAATATTATCGAAAAAATATAGAAGAAAACGGTTATATTAAGCTTTTACCTGACGTTCAAAAATATTTTAAAACATCTGAAGAAGTAAATTCTTTGCTTTTATCTGTAATGCATGCTATAGACAACAAAAACAAACGCATCTGTTAAATATTTGAATAGTTTACAGTTGAAAGATCTCTCTCCTTACTAAACTCCGATTTAGTAAGGAAAGTATCACAAGAAACTGGAGTTTCGATTGAAAATAAACATTCCCAAATCGGAGTTTGGGAATGAGGGAAAAGAGAACCCCACCTAAATCCTCCCCAGAGGGAGGAGATAGAGGAAAACTTCCTCTCCTTACTAAACTCCGATTTAGTAAGGAAAGTATCACAAGAAACTGGAGTTTCGATTGAAAATAAACATTCCCAAATCGGAGTTTGGGAATGAGAGGAGATCCCCCTCGGTCCCCCTTAAAATTAAGGGGGATGTAAGAAAATTCCCCTCTCGAGAGGGGATTAAAGGGGTGTGTTCTTCAGGAGTATGTTAGTAGTAAGTATGTGAGTAGTGGGTACAGAAATTGTAAGTACCCCATCTAAATCCTCCCCAAAGGGATGTGGAGATAGGGGAAAATCCCGTCAGGGATTAAATATTTGTAGAAAAAAAGATTGCAATAAAGCTGTTTATCCCGTCAGGGATTAAATATTTGAAAAAAAAGAAAAAAAACAGCCCCACCTTAATCCTCCCCGGGAGGGAGGAGATAGAGAAAGACTTACCTCTCCTTACTAAACTCCGATTTAGTAAGGAAAGTA
>CAZOBD010000345.1:0-2107 GCA_964577665.1 uncultured Hyphomicrobiales bacterium | reverse complement strand
AATTGGCTGCCAGTTCGTGTTCCCCACCTCTGAAGAGGTGGGCCACCCGTCGGCTGGACACCCATCGAATGCGTTGCGACACAACACTCGAAGGAGGAGATTGCCTTGCCGTCGATCGATATGCCGTTGGAGGAGCTGTGGGACTATCGCCCCGAGCTGACCCAGGAGAACGACTTCGACGACTTCTGGTCCGGCACGCTCGAGGAGAGCCGCGCGCTCCCCGCGAACGGCCGGGCCACGCGGGTGGCCTATCCCGCCGACGACGTCGAGCTGCTGGAGGTCGAGCTGCCGGCGTTCGGGGGCGGAACGGTCTTCTGCCAGCTCATGAAGCCGACGGGCGGAACGAATCTCCCTGCGGTCGTCTTCTACCACGGATACAGCGGCACCGGCCCGACACCGTTCGGCCTGCTGCCGTGGGCGTGTCAGGGCTTCGCCGTGATGGGCGTGGACTGCCGCGGACAGGGAGGGCGAAGCACGGACGGGGCGACCTATCCCGGTGGACACCGCCCGGGCTTCATGACGCAGGGCATCGAGCAGCCGTCGCGCTACTATTACCGCTACGTCTACGCCGATTGCGTCCGCGCCTTCGATTGGCTCGCGGGGCAGGATTTCGTCGACGCCGATCGCATGGCCGTCACGGGCATCAGCCAGGGCGGCGGGCTAACGCTCGCGGTCGCCGCCTTGAGCGGACGCCCCAAGCTGGCGATTCCCGAGGTTCCCTTCCTCTGCCACTTTCGGCGCTCGGTCGACATCACGCCGATCGGACCCTACCGCGAAATCGCGGACTGGATCCGGACGCGTCCGGAGACGGCCGAGCAGACCTGGCGGACGCTGAGTTATTTCGACGCGATGAACCTGGCGGATCGCATCCGCTGCAAGACGATCGTCACCGTCGGCCTGTGGGACGATATCTGTCCGCCATCGGGAATCTTCGCCATGTACAACCACATCCAAGCGGAAAAGGAGATCGCGGTGTGTGAGTTCATGGGCCACGAGTCGCCGACGTGGTTTCCCGACCGCCGGTTCGAGATCCTCAAGACGCAGCTTTGACCGACGGGGATCCGCGCCGAGAGGGCGCCTGAGCGCCGCGCCTTTCCACCACGTTTGCCGGCGCGAGGGCATCAAGCCCTCGCCTTGCCCTCGGGTTCCGCCGGCTACACCGTCACGCCTTCGAGCTCGAGCATCCGGCGCTTCACGCCCACGCCGCCTTCGGCGCTGAACCCGCCCATTCGATTGTTGGCGGCCAGCACGCGGTGGCAGGGAATGAGCAGGGGAATCGGGTTTGCCGCCATCGCGCCGCCGACGGCCCTCGCCGCCCGGGGCGCGCCGATCTCTCGGGCCAGCGCGCCGTAGGTCCGCGTCCGCCCGTAGGGAATCCTCGCGCAGGCCCGCAGCACCCGCCGACGAAACGCGGTCTAGCCTGAAAGGTCGAAGGGTGTGTGGAAACGCACGGGCTCTCCGGCGAAGTATGCGATGATGCGCTCTTGCAGCTCTGCGAACAACTCGGGCCGGAGCTCCGCGTCGGGCCATCGCTTGCCGGCCAGCCGCAGGGCCTTCGTCCTCGAGGGAACGGGCAGGACGGCGCCGCACACGCCTTGATCGGTGCCGGCGAGCACAAAGAAGCCTGCCGAGGTTTCGAAGAGGGAGGCGCGGAGCATGAAGAGTCATCATAGCCCCGCCGGGGAGGGCTTCAAGGATGTCGACGCCCGTCGCCGCGCTGGAGCCGGCTGACCGCCGTGGCGAGCCGGGAGAGCAGCGATCGCCCGTCCGAGGCCAATTCCAACCCCACGAACTGGAAGCCCAACGAGAGCTTGCCCACGCCTTCGACCTGGACGTGGCGAAAGCACGCCTCGAGGACGAGCGGGGGTTGCTTCGGATCGGGCGAGAAGCGCGCGCCGACCAGGGTGTTCTCCTCGAACCGAGGGTTGCTCTTGGAGGGCACCTCGACGCGCATGCCGCCCACGGAGAGGTCCAGCAGCCTGCCGCGTTGCGTCTCTTGGCCCGCGGGTGGGCCCATCCCGTCGACGTCGGCCCCCCCGGGCCAGAACTCGACGTCGAGGTGCACGAAGTCCGGGATGTCCACGCGGTAATAGACACGGCGCTGTAG
>CAZOBD010000344.1:0-2114 GCA_964577665.1 uncultured Hyphomicrobiales bacterium | reverse complement strand
CTACGTTGAAGCAGTGCGATTCGCCCTGACGAGGCAGGTAGTTGTTAAATTCCGCATCGTCTGTCGCTCCGTGAAGCTCAACATAAAATGTAATGCAGAAATCACCTGTTAAGCGGGGGCGGTAATTTGTAAAATCGATTGTGGCAAAGTCACCTGTTGTCAATGGATTTTCTGTATTTTCCCATTCTACTTCTTCTTCGGTAATTGGATTGCCGTTTTCGTCTGTTATTTCCATATATACAGTGAAGTGGTCAACATCATTCAAACCGATGTTTGATACTTTTATTCTGATGGGTATCTGACCAGTCGATAAGGGGTATTTTTTATCTGATTTTGGCTTCGGTGATTCTATCTGATGAATTGAAATATCATTTGTCAGAGCAATAATAAATTTTTGCTGAACAGGCTGTGAGTAGCCGGCGTCGGGCATCCATAACTCAGCTTCAATCATGTATTCTCCTCCGACTATTTCGTTCTGGCGAGAGGCAAGATCAAGGTCGCCCGTATTCATAGGAGATACTTTTGCGCCGGGAAGACTTGCGTCGGATTCCGTGAAATATGTCCAGCCATTGGCAGAAACAGGAACTTGATATTCAGTGTTTGTGCCTTCTACGGTTCCTCTGTAGAGAATCTGATAGTCGGGACTGGATTTTGGAAGAGGTCCTGAAATGGTATAGGATACATATACGCCGTCATTACCCTGATAATTATCAATATTGAAACCGGGCTTATGATCCGTTGTTCCATCATATACATAGCCTCTTTCAAGAATTGCCCCCTGAGCAGGATTTAATCCGACAAGGCTCGGGTAAGCAGTTACTTGGAGAGTCAGACCTTCTTTGAATTTCTGTGCATGCTCATTTTTGAAAAGTGTACCCCAGCTCCAAGACTGTGCATAATTTCCATTGTGAGCAGTAAGAGCTTGAATGTCTTCCTGAACATTGGAATAGCAGCCTCTGAAATTATAGTCATCACCCGGTATTACATTAATAAATCTGTTTGAGGCAGGAACGCTGAGGTTATAAGCATTGCCTCCAAAGCCCACAAGACCTCTGTAATAATAATATCTTTCGTAAGTTTCATTATCCCAGGCGAAATATCCTGTCATATCGAATGTACTGCCGTAAATAATCTCAGCAATGTTAGATGTTTCGTAGAGTCTGATTTGAAAGCGGCTGCCGCCGGATATTCCATAATTACCGAAATAATGTCTGAATCCATTCCATTCGAAAACAGCAACGCGGTTAGGTGCAGAACCTAATATGGCATGGCGTTTCGTTCCCGGATAGGGCCCGCTGTAATAAGATTGCCATGCTGTGACCGCACATCGCTTATCAATTATTCTCGAATAATAGTATTGTGTATAGCTGGTATATGGAGCAAGTGCCACATAACCGTTGTCGGCAAAATATACTCGTGTGTTTGCCTGTTGGTCGAAATAAAAGGTAAAAGGCAGATTAATCTGCGGGTATTGATAGTAGCTGCTGCCAGACCATTGGTAAGTCCAGCTCGATAGCGGTTCGTAGTTTCCCTGAAATGACTTGTAAGTCATGTCGAGAAGCGGCAGCGCCTGCGATTTGGCAGAACTGCTCATAATGCCAAGCATAACTGCTGCTATGGCAAATGCTAATAATGTGTTTTTGATACTCATATAGGTCCTCATGAAAATGTGAAAAAACAACAATTAGAAAAATTAATATTTATTAGAAAAATAAATCATAAGCAAAGAACGAGATTTTTCAGCAGCAGTATAAAAAATTGCCCGGCTAAGGGATTTTTTTCTATTGCAATAACACAGGTTTGACGAAAAAGTTACATTAAAAAAGAATTGTTTTAAAATTAATTATAATTCTCATAACAGATTGAGAAATAGTGCGATAAATAGTATTTATGATAAAAAAATTGAGTGTAGTACTTTGTACTATTTTTTTTGTTGATGTATTTTTATTATTATTTTGATGTAATTATAAGTACTTTCCGACGTGTATTCACAATCCGAAAATTGTGATTCTGATTATTATTTGAGAAAGATGTCCGACACCTTGAAGGTGTCTGACATCTGAAAATCAGATGGAACCGGAGGAAGAGATCCCCCAAACCCCCTTATAAATAAG
>CAZOBD010000343.1:0-2144 GCA_964577665.1 uncultured Hyphomicrobiales bacterium | reverse complement strand
AAAAAAATAATTCACATTTTATTGGAAGCATTGTTTTTATCCATGACGATGTTTATTCTTCATCAGGCATTAGAGAATTGACAATAATAGATGGACAACAACGAATTACAACAATTACCTTAATTTACTTAGTTCTATATAAAATTGCCCTAAAGCTGGGAAATAAAGCACTCGAAAGCAGAATACAAGAAACATATCTAATAAATAAATTTGCAGAATCAGAAAAACTAAAACTTCGACCGACAGAAAACAACGATAAAGCACTAAAGTTTTTATTAAACAATAGAGAGAAAAATGAACAATTTTCTGAATATTCAAGATTAATTGAAAATTTTGATTATCTACAAACTCGTATCAACGAGCAAAATTTTGATGTCATTCAAAAAGGACTTGACAAATTAATGTTTGTGGAGATTTCCCTTGAAAGAAACAAAGATGATCCTCAGCGAATTTTTGAGAGTTTAAATTCAACCGGTCTTGATTTAAGTCAAGCGGATTTAATTCGGAATTATATTTTAATGGGATTGAAACCCAAGCATCAAATAAAGATATATGATAATTACTGGCAGGAGATAGAAAGATTATGCACCGTAAAAGAATCAAGCGCTAACAGAGTTTCGGATTTTATTCGTGATTTTTTGACAGTTGAAAACCGAGAAATACCAAATAAAGGAAAAGTCTATCTTGAATTTAAAAACAAATATCGATTTGGAACTGATGTTGAAGCATTAGAAAAGGTTTTATCCAAAATTAAAAAATATGCTTTTTACTATTTTAAATTAATAAATCCTGAAAACGAAGAGGATAGAACTATTAGAAAACAGATTCAACTAATAAATAAGTTGGAGATTAATGTTTCATATCCTTTTCTTTTAGAGGTAATGAATGATTATGCCAACAATTTGATAAACAAGGAAACTTTAGTTAATATTTTCGAGTTAGTACAATCTTTTGTTTGGCGCAGATTTATTGTAGGTCTTCCAACTAATGCTTTAAATAAAATCTTTATGAGACTTTACGAAGATGTTGATAGTTCAGATTATTTAGCATCTGTTCAACGTGCTTTAATCAAGAAA
This sequence comes from uncultured Hyphomicrobiales bacterium, assembly GCA_964577665.1. Classification (GTDB taxonomy): domain Bacteria; phylum Bacteroidota; class Ignavibacteria; order Kapaibacteriales; family UBA2268; genus CAYVTD01. The sequence goes on along the minus strand of CAZOBD010000343.1, from coordinate 1,068 downwards.
AAAAGTACTCAAAGATTCCCTAAAAACTCTGAGATTATTGAAACGCTGAAAGAAAAGGACGTATATAGTATTCAATCGAGGAATCGAACATATTTTTTGGAGCGATTAGAGAATTTCGAGAATAATGAACCTGTTCAAATTGACGGAAATCCAGATATTACAATTGAACATATATTTCCGCAGACACCTGATTCAAAGTGGAAATATGGCCTTGGTGAAAATGATTATAATATCTTCAAAGAGAGATATTTGAATACAATAGCAAATCTTACTTTGTCTGGAAACAATGGTAGTTTAAGCAATAAGCCCTTCATTGAAAAAAGAGACTTACCTGAAAAAGGTTATAAAGCAAGCAGATTGTTTTTAAATAAGTTCTTAGCCAATATTGATAGTTGGGACTTAGAACAACTAAATACTCGCCGGGAAATATTGACAAAAAGATTTCTGCGAATTTGGCATTATCCAAATATTACACTGGAAGAAGAAACAAATAATCAGGAGGTAAATATTTTTGAAGCAGAAGAACCTACACATAAAAAGTTAGATTATGTAATATTCTTTGACCAAAAACAAAAAATCTCAAAAGTATCTGAGCTTTACATTTATGTTATTTCGTTCCTCTTTAAAGAACAGCCATTGATTTTTCATACATCTGATTTGGGTGAAAGATTGCAGTTGACAAAGAAAGCTGATTTACTTCGCCAAGCTGCATCAATTAGTGAAACATATTATATCGAGACAAATCTTGACAGTAAAGGAAAGTTTGATAGAATAAAATATGCATTAACTAAAGTTGGAATAACAGATGAATTATTTATTAGATATGCGAACTGAAAATGCAAAGGCAACCAGCGTTTCCGTTCAGTCGTTGCGCTTGAGATAACTCAGATAATAATTTCAAGCTGTTTTGAAAGAACTGCTTCAGGGAATCATTCATATATTAAAGTATCTTATATATTAAAGTATCTTATATATTAAAGTATCTTATATATTAAAGTATCTTATAAATTAATGTATCTTATAAATTAATGTAATTTTTGGTAATACTATTCGTTTAAAAAACTAAGT
>CAZOBD010000342.1:0-2203 GCA_964577665.1 uncultured Hyphomicrobiales bacterium | reverse complement strand
TTAATACAGTTTATCTTATGAAAACAACAGCTGAAAGCAAAAACATACGTCTCGAGCAGAATCTCCAGCCCAGTACAATTGCTATCTGCGACAGGAATATGATAGTTACCGTATTGAGAAACTTAGTGAACAATGCCATTAAGTTTACAGAAACCGGCGGGAGTGTCGAAATAGGTATTTCTGACATTACGGAAAACAATAAAGAACATTATGAGCTTTACGTAAAAGACACCGGCATAGGAATGAGCGAAGAAGAAATAACAAATCTTTTTTCTTTGGAAGGACGTACATCACGAAAAGGCACGGAAGATGAATCCGGCACCGGTTTAGGATTAATCTTGTGCAAAGAATTCATAGAAAAGCACGGCGGCAGATTGTGGGTGGAGAGCAGTTTCGGAGGAGGCAGCACATTTTACTTCACACTTCCGAAATAAGAGATTTTCTTCTTCTTCTTACAAAACTTATATGCTCTCCTCCTTACCAAACTCCGATTTGATAAGGAAAATATCCCGCGAAACTTAGTTTCGGATGATAGATAATGATAGATACATTCACAAATCAGAGCTTGGGAATGAGGGTAATACCCTGCCTGTAAAAAAAAATCATGTTTATTTGTAGTAGAACATAGAAAAATATTTAATTCTCTTAAGCGTAAATTATTAAAATATGTAAATCACACAGAGTACCACTATGAAAATAATAATTGAGAAACATCCAGATGGTTATTGCGGATATCCGCTTGGTTTTTCTGACGGAGCAATTGTCGGACAGGGAAAAACGTATTTTGAAGCGTTGCAAAGTACCAATGATGCAATACAAGTCTTTGTTGATTACTATGGAATTGAAAAATTCAGAGAACATTTTCAATCCGATAACATGATTGAAGATGCATTTATTGCAGAAGCAGGGGTAATCCAATGAAATTTCCCACTGATGTACCGAAAAAGAAAGTATTACGCGCTTTCAAATTATTAGGTTTTCAGATTGTTCGCGAAGGGAATCACATCATCATGGAAAGAAAAAATGAAAACGGCACGGTAACGCCTCTGGTTATGCCAAATCATAATACTATCAACAGCGGTACGCTTCGTTCTATTGTTACGCAAATTGGCATGACAAGAGATGAATTCCTCAAAGCATATAATGAAAGTTAAACTCTTCATTCATCACTCCATACCAAACTCCGATTTGGTAAGGAAAATATCCCGCGAAACCCAGTTTCGGATGATAAGAACATTCCCAAATGGGAGTTTAGGAATAAGAAAAAAAATCAAAACATTATTACTCTTTGTAATATTAGTATTTAAAGAAAAAACTAAAGATTTCTGTATGCATCTTTTCGGTGGTCAACTGCAATTATTTCTATTTCTTTAGCCGTATCATCAATAACATACAAGATTCTGTAGTTTCCCTATTTGATTCTGTAGAATTCCTTAGTTTCGAGCTTTTTTGAGCCGGCGGGCCGGGGCTCTTGCACAAGCTTGATAATCTTGGAAATAATCCTGTCATGTGTTTTCTCATCAAGTTTAAGGAGGGATTTCTCGGCGGAGCGCTTTATTTGAACTTTGTAGTTCATTTCTTCTTTGAGTTTCTTTTTTTCAGATACTCCTCGAGAGAAACGGAAGGTTCGCTCAGCCTTTGGTTTATCAAAGCAATGTCTGTCAAATCTTCGTTGAACTGCTCGTCAGTTAAAAGTTTGCTGATAAAGTCCCTTTTGTGTTTTGAAGGAAGAGACAAATAGCTTCTGAACAAAGATTCCGAAGTAGCGTTTGTGCTGAGCATAATGGATTATTTTAATTACTGAAACATAAAAACTTCGACGCAGGAAAATTACTTTTATTGACATTTTGCAATACTGCATTTTTTTAATTCTAAAGGCATCGTATATTAAAATCAAATTAAAGATAAGAGGTTTTAAATGAAAACAATAACAATCATTATCTTAATGCTGTTCGGCGGCAACCGCTCTTTATACCGCAGAGACAGTCATAAAAATCTATTTACACCGGCGGAAGCATAAAACAATACAATCTCAATGTAATACTATTTACTTTATTAATACGTAATTAACTGATAAAAAAAGAAATAATATTTTAAATTTAGTTATTAAATGTTATATTATTTTAGTCTTATAATTAATCACTCAATTTTCTGAGTTGTTATAAATTATTAAACAACATATTGATACAATGTGATTAAAGTA
>CAZOBD010000341.1:0-2212 GCA_964577665.1 uncultured Hyphomicrobiales bacterium | reverse complement strand
CTCTATCGGAACCGGATCGGCGACATGTTTATTTTATTTCTGTACGGCGCCTAAGTGTGGCGGTGAGGGGGTACGGTTTGCCATCGTGTACGTAAACATGCGAGTAGACGGGCACGTACACGGTCTGGGCGACGGCAACGTTCTCGGCCAAGGGTTCCCCTATGCCTACCGTGGACTGAGGCGGTCGGTAGTGTAGCTCGTCCTCGAAGCGTCCAAGTGAGCTTCTCAGACCGATGGTCACCACGAGCAGCGCAGCGACAAGCAGGAGAATGAGCCACAATGCCAGTGTCTGGAAGCGTCTGATCATTCCCCGAAAGAACTCGAGTATGCGTTCGTCATTCATCACGGTTTCCTCATCTCTGGCGATCGCCAGCGTACCAACACGCGACACCGAGAAAGTCTCTATTGGGGGTCTGTCTGCGAATGGTCATGCGCCGCAAGCCACTCCTCTAAGTGTCGTCCAAGACTATCACCGATTTGCTCCTCGTCTCCGATGACGGCATGGGCTCCCGCGACCGCGAAATCGTTTGCATGCCGCTGGTATCGCGAGCGAACGACAACGTGGGCGTGTGCCGCGAGCCGCCGAAGGTGCTCCAGAATACACATGGCAGGGTGGTGGTGTGGCACGGTGATGACCACCGCTTTGGCGGAAGCCAGATTCGCGTGCTCCAGCACGTCAATCTGGGTGGCGTCTCCGACGTAACCGTCGAAACCAAGCTGCTGCGCCTTTTGCACGCCGTCACGATTCAGGTCGATGACCGACACACGTTCGGGTCGCCCGAGGAATGCTTGCGCCGCGATTTGGCCTGCCGGGCCAAACCCAATGATCACCACGTCGGAGGCGCGACCATGAGGATGTCGTCTCGGAAGCGAATACGACCGTGAGCCGGGCAGCAAACGGGCGAGCCGCATGCCGAACCCAGGGGCCGCGGAGAGGAGAGGCGGACTCAGAATCAGAGTCACAACAGTGACCGAGATCATGAGAAGATATGTCTCCTCACCGAGAACGCCGTTAGCTCGTCCGATGCCTCCGAGGACAAAGGCGAATTCGCCGACCTGCGCCAGGGAGACGCCGGTTGCGGAGGCCACCTGAGCGGAGTGCCCAAGCGTCTGAAAAACACCCCAGACCACGGCCGCCTTACCCACCATTAGAACGAGGCTTGTGCCTACGACAAGAGGCAAGTGCCCAAGAATCCAGAGCGGATCAGCCACCATACCGGTCGAGCCGAAGAACAAGGTGAGGAAGACGATGCGAAGAGGTGATATGTCAGCCCGTATCTGAGTGGCAAAAGGTGAGCTTCCGAGGAACATCCCGGCCACGAACGCCCCCAGTGCCGGGGACACTCCCGCTGAGTGGGCAGCCCACGCGGATCCGAGGCCGGCGACCACGGCGAGGATGATCGTCAATTCCCGATTCGGTTCGAGAGTGAGCGTACCCAATGCGCGGACGGCAATCTTGTTCACGATGAGGTAGAGCCCCGCCACCAGTCCGATCGCCAGAAGCAGGATTCTTCCCGCGCTGATCGCCATCTCAGCCGGACCGGCACCACCCCCCAATAGAGCCACAAGAATGGCCAGGGGAACGACAGCCATATCCTGCACAAGCAGGACGGCAAGGCTGTTTCGGCCGTGAGCGCTGTCGCCCTCCGCCCTTTCCATGAGAACGCGCAGGACCACGGCTGTACTGCTTAGGGACACCATTGCGCCGACGGCGACGGCTTCTCGTGCCGCAAGACCGGCGGCCAAGCCGGTCAACGCTCCCAGAACCGTGGTCACCAGAACCTGGAGAATCCCGGCAGAAAGCGTTCTACCTCCCAGCTTCTTGAGCTGGGGCCACGCAAACTCAAGACCGAGGCTGAAGAGCAGCAGGGAAACGCCCAGTTCCGCTATGCCTTCGATCTGCTGCTGGGAATGAACCATGCGAACACTACCGGGGCCCCCGAGCACCATGCCGGCGACAATGTAGCCGACCAAGGGACTCTGTCGAAGCCGCGAGAGAATCCCGCCCAGCAACAACGATGCTCCGAGCAAAATCACAATGTCGGAGAGCAGGCTCCAAGCGTTCATGGTTTCTGCCTTGATCCGGGATTCTCAGTTGGCCGCACTTTGGATCGTCATCTTACATCGTGATGTCCTCAACTAGAAAGGGGACGGCTCCGGCTCCTGGTCCTGGCCAACTCGGACAAGCGGCGGGTAAGCCTCTGCAAGCTTG
>CAZOBD010000340.1:0-2212 GCA_964577665.1 uncultured Hyphomicrobiales bacterium | reverse complement strand
AATGTCGTAAGCATAATCTTTCAGAGTAAGAAGGTCTGCCTCACCGGTAAGGGACAGAAAAACAGCCCATGTAGTAGATCGCTGTTTGAAAACAATAGGTCTTTCCGCTCCCGTTGGAAATGAACTGATGCCGTCAACAGCGTTTTTCACTTCCATAAGTGTTTCATCTATGTCATATTTGCCGGTGGTTTCTATTCTCACGGAAGAAAAATTTTCTGATGAGGTGGATGTAATCTCCTTAATTCCAACTATGCCCCGCACAGCATGTTCTATCCTCATTGTGATGCCTTCTTCCATTTCTTTTGGGGAGGCTCCCGGATATAATACTGAAACAGTTATTATTCTGGTTGGTCTTTCAGGAAAAAAGGAGCGCTTCATCGTCATATAGCTTAATATGCCGCCTATAAGCAGGACGGGTATCATCAGATAAGCGAAAATCGGATAATTGACAAAATAGCGGACAATCTTTTCCATTGGTGTGTCTTTCCGTGATATTTTCTACTGGTTAAAAATCTGCACTTCCATATTTTCTGCTGCATTGACAAGCGGTTCTGACACGAGCTTTGCGCCCTCTTCCACTCCGTTTATCAGGTACGTCTTTTCGTTGGTCTTAAGGATATTTATTACGCGCTTCTGCAGCTTACCCTTTTCAACTATAAAAACTTCATTGAAGTTGTAAACGGCGCTGCGGGGTATTTCAATCACGTTTTTAAACTGCATTTTGTTAAAAACCGCTTCTAAATACATACCTTTATACATTGGATTGTCTTTTGAGGGATTCAAACTGACATATACGTTTATAGACTGCGTTGCCGGATCGACAAATGTAGATTTCCGGCTGACCGTACCCTGCCATGAAGAATTGGCGTCTTTTGAAACGACTTTTACTTTCATTGCTTCGTAAATCATGGATGCTTCGGTAATATCCAGAGGTACTTCCATTTCGAGCTTGTCGGTTCGTATCATACTTGCAATACGCCCGCCTATGTTAGTTACTGACCCTGCTTCAAGGTTTACTGCAGTATATGCACCGTCGAAAGGCGCGTAAATATTGTATTTTTTTAGGCGGATTTCCTCACTTTTTATGTTGTAATACTCCGTTAAAATATTCCTGCCTGCAAGGTACACTTTTTCCTTGCCGCCCGTAACCTTAGGCAGAGGGGGGAGGTCTTCTTCGAGATCAATATTGTCGAGGAAATTTCTCCATACTTCGTATCTTTCGGGAAAATCCACTTTGTAATCCGAAAGAATATTTGCAAGCGAATGAAGAAACATGCTTTTCATGGCTTTCAGGTTATATGCAGCATCTTCGTTATAAATTTTTACGAGAAGCTGTCCTTTTTTGAAATCCTGTCCTTTCTTTAAAGGGACCTCTGCAGGCAGAATCTTCCCGGGAACTTCCGAAATCAGATCAACTATTTCGCGCGATACAATTCTGCCTGTTTCCCTGACGGCAGCGGTCAAAGTATCGTATTCAACGGTTTTTACCTGTACGGCGCGTATGTTTTTCGGGGCATCAAATTTCTTAGGTTCTTCTTTCATACCGGAGAGCATACCCATAGCGCCGAATCCTAATATTATCATTACTATTACTGCAATGATGCTGGTTACTACAATTTGTCTTTTTGTCATGGTTCTGCTTAAATATTTTTTATTCATCGGTTAATTGACTTTTGTTATTACGATTTTGTATAAATCTTAGTTTCGATTTTTTTTATTTTGGCTGTATGAAATTTCTGAACAACTGAATAATATATCGTTTAGTTTTTTTTAAGATGCTTGATATTTTGTAATTGTATGAAATTTAAACTAATATTAAATTATCAGCAAGACAAAACATTACTTATAACACACGACCATATTTCTTTACTGTTTCAAAATCTTTTATCAATATTGGGGTATGGTAAAAAAACTAGAAATAATCTTTATAAATAAGTAAAAAATGTTATAATTTAGAGATTGAAAGAGATTGTGGAATAAAAAAAACATAGGAGGAAAAAGATGTCCAACATCTGGCAGATGTTGGACATCTGAAGCGAAAATGTTAAATAAACAGATTAAACAACCATGATTAAGGTAAATCACACAAGGGGATGATTATTTTTAGGTAGATTTGCCATATATTGAAGAAAAAATCGTATTTTAAAAGAAAAACCTTAAGGGACCCCGCCCCGGCCCTCCCCAAGGGGAGGGAGCTAAATTAATGATTTCC
>CAZOBD010000339.1:0-2234 GCA_964577665.1 uncultured Hyphomicrobiales bacterium | reverse complement strand
TGGGGAGGGCCGGGGCGGGGTCTCTTCCGGTTTTTAATTTACATTACTTTTTTTTCAATATATGATAATATGGGAAATCTTCCTAATCAATTTATACCGTTTTCTTAAGCTGTCTTCTTACCTTTCGGGATGCTGAAATAAAAAACCGAGCCTTGACCTTCTTCGCTTTCCACCCAAATATTTCCTCCCTGCTTTTCAACGAAATCTTTACAGAGAAGCAGCCCCAAGCCCGTGCTGGGTTCGTCTTCAGTTCCGGGTCTGGATACTTTTTCATCCAGCTTGAAAAGTTTATTCTGCATTTCCCTGCTCATACCTATGCCGGTATCTTTAACAAAAACTACGGTAAAATCACTATTGCTTTCATCAGATACACCGATTTCAATGCTGCTGCCTCTCGGAGTGAATTTCAGTGCATTGGAAATTAAATTTCTAAGCACTGTATTCAACATAGAAGCATCTGCATAAACCTGTGTGTTTTGGGGGATACTGTAAGTAAGATTTATTTCTTTCTGAGCCGCGACCCCTTTCTGAATATTCACATTCTGAGCGGCGAGAAGCTGTAAATCGCAGGTTTCGGGATAAAATTCGATGACGCCGCGCTGTATTCTGGACCATTCGAGAAGATTTTCAAGTAATTTATAAAGATTATCTGCCGATTCATTCATAGATTTTGCTAAATCCTGCAATTCATCCGATGACATTTCCTGAGAATCTTCAGCAATCATTTTTGAAATACCGAGAAATCCTGCAAAAGGTGATTTTAGATCATGAGCTATTATTGAGAAGAACTTGTCTTTTGCTTCGTTGGATTCCTGCAGTCGTGCGTTAAGCTCGGAAAGTTTTTCTGACTGCTCGGAGATCTGTGTGTTTTTTTCGCGCAGCATTTTATTTGCTTTTGTTTTTGCCCTGTAAAAAAGGTAAAAAACAAAAGCTATTACAAGAAGGGACACGGCAGCGCCGATAGCAGCAGCAGTAATTAAATTCTTTTTATAAAGTTCATTTTTCTGTTTAAGCTCCATCTGCCGCATTTTTTTATCATACTCATGCTTTGTTTCTATCCGGGCAATGTTTTTAATGTTATCCTCATTTTTCAGAGTATCCTGCAAATCCATGAATTTTATATAACATTCGAGGGCAGTATCCGGTTTTCCCATGCCTCTGTAAGCTTTGCTTATCAGTTCTAAGGCTTCCATCCTCATGTATTTGTTCCCGATGCTGTCTCCCAGAGCATAAGCTTTTCCGGCATAATCGAGGGCTTTTTCGTACTCTCCCGTTTTGTTGTAAAAGTATGCAAGCTGGTTCTGAGCCATTGCAATATCGTTTAGCCTTCCCATTTTTTTAAAATCATCGAGACTTTGCATCAGGTAGTAACGGGCGCTGTCTTCTTTTCCCAATTCAATATAGCATTTACCTAAAAAGCAGTAATTATGGGGTGTGAGAAAGGAAAATGAATCAGCAAGATTTTTCAGACTTTTATAATGGTAATCCACTGCTTTTTCAAATTCATTTTTGTGATAGTAGATAAGCCCGAGATTGAGCTGCGGTCTTCCTACGCCGAATTTGTTTTTTTTGTTTCTGCTTATTTCAATGCTTTCATTAAGATATTTTATTGCTTTGTCATACTGTGAACGGGCAAAATAGATCAAGCCGATATTATTTTTAACAGATGCAATGCCCGAACTGTCTTCTAACTCTTCAAAAATATCCAGCGCCTTCAGACTGTTTTCGAGCCCGACATCGTAGATCCCAATCCTCCAGTAAGTAGCGCCGATGTTTTTGTAAGCCTTGGCAAGACCTGCTTTGTAATTGAGATTAGAAGAAAGTTTCAGTGCTTTATGAGCATATTCCAGACTTGTATCAGCGTTAATACTTCTGAACTCATTAGATATTGTATTGAGCAATAAAGCCTTGGCGGTATCATCGTCAGCCTTGCGCAGTTCCTTTTTCAAACTGTCAATGCCTGAAAAAGCAATATTGGAAAATAAAAAAAGAGCCGGTAAAATAATATATAATATACTTTTCATCTGTTTATTTTTTACTGTTTATCGAGATGGACTCCACTTCTAAAGTGGAGTCCATCTTTTCTCAAGATTTTTCCGTAATCATGATTGTTTCATCTGTTTATTTTTTACTTTCCGCTTCAGATGTCCAACATCTGGCAGATGTTGGACATCTTTTCCCTTCAACTGATATGTCATTGCGAGGAGCGAAGCGACGAAGCAATCTCTAAGATA
>CAZOBD010000338.1:0-2246 GCA_964577665.1 uncultured Hyphomicrobiales bacterium | reverse complement strand
GTGCTTTTCTTTCAAAACTCTGTTTTGCATTAACTCTCAAATAATCATCCCCTTGAGTGTTTTTTTCCGTAATCATTTATGTTTCATCTGTTTATTTTGATCCCTCCCCAGCCCTCCCTTACAGGTAAGGGAGGGGGAAGTATTGTTAAACCCCCTTATTTATAAGGGGGTTTGGGGGATCGTTTCATTTATTCATCTCATCAAATACTTCCTGCGCCTTTTTCAAATCCTCAATGGAGTTAACCCCCTGAAGTTCTGCGAAATCAGCGCCCGGGTAAGCGGCTACCTTTCTGTTTTGCTCTTTCATAATTGCAGCGATGTCAGTAAGATAGTATTCTCCCTGAGCATTGTTGTTTTTCACTTTGGAAAGCGATTCGAAAAGTATATCCTTTTCCACGAGAAAAATACCGCTGTTTATTTCCTGAATTAGTTTTTCATTTTCAGAAGCATCTTTTTCTTCTACAATTTTTATAAATGCACCGCTTGAATCTCTTACTATTCTTCCGTATCCATGAGGATTAGGAGCTATTGTAGATAAATCTGTTAGTTCGGCGCTGTTTTTCTTGTGCTCGTTAATAAAATTTCTCAAAGTTTCAGTTTTTAAAAGGGGAACATCACCTGCGAGGATTAGCACATCGCCGAAAAAATCTTTTAATTCATCTCTTGCCTGATCGACTGCGTGGCCAGTTCCGAGCTGCTCTTTTTGCTCGACGTATTCCAAATTGGGAATATTGAGAGTGTCAGCATAAGCTATTACGTCTTCTTTTTTATTGCCGACTACGAGGATAATTTTCCCGGGATTCAGCTTTGCTACTTTTTCCAAGACATGCCCTATCATTGGTTTGCCGGAAATCTCAAACATAACTTTTGCCTTAGAAGGGTCTTTCATTCTTTTGCCTTTACCGGCAGCAAGAATTACTACTGCCGTGTCAGGATAGCTTCTTTCATTGTCCATATTCATATTTTCAAAAAATTAATTCTTTATGATATGTGGTTTATGTTCTGTCTTATGTGTTTTTTCCACGATATTGTTTGCTTTATCCAAAATAATGATATTCGGCTCATAACCAGTAAGTTCATCAGGCTCGAGACTTATATAAGTAACAGCTATTACAAGATCGCCAACTTGACCCTTCCGGGCGGCTGCACCGTTAAGTCCGAAAACTTTCGAGCCGCGTTTTCCGGGAATGATATAAGTCTCAAAGCGTTCGCCGTTGCTGATATTATAAACATGCACTCTTTCGTATGGCAATATTTCCGCTTCGTCTAATATATCTTCGTCAATAGTAAAGCTTCCCTCATAGTGAAGATTAGCTTCCGTGATAGCTGCCCGGTGTATCTTCGATTTTAAAAATGTTCTCTGCATTACAATCTCCGTAATTTTCTTTTTATTACAAAAAGTACAATCTTAAATTTAAACTATTTTTTTAGTCTGTACAAATTGTTTTAATTTCTGTTTTAATATTTTGTGTTTATCATATTATTTTTTTTTTTGTATATTGACAATTGTAAAAAATTAAATACGAATTTTATGACTGTTAATTATATGAAAAATTACTTGTTTGCGTTTTTTACCATATTTTTTCTATTTCTGAATGTAGTTTCATCACAGGAATTGGAGAAGATAACAGAAATTGATCTTTTCGAGATGCATAAATCCGGAAAATACGAATATGAATCTACTGAAATTTACACATCAAAAATAGTCAATCTTGGGAACTACTCAGCTTACCATTTAGGCATTATTATAGATGATGTGCTAAAGAAACATAGAATACATGACAAAAGAAACGTTATAATGTTTATAGTCGATAGTGAAGGAAATAAAACTACTGCGGATATCTTCAGTTTCGACGAAGAAAATGCTGTCATCCCCGCAACAGCTGTTTTTGAAAAAGTAAAGGCAAAGAAATTTGACACTATTGTAGTAGCAGATAAAGAGGATGAGTTTTTAACTCCAGATTTCAAAGGCATAGACGAAGCAATAAAAGCGGGTGCAACGAAAAGGATTTATACTCCCGTACCGGATGTCAGCCGCGAGGAAGTTAATAGACTTTTTCAAGGTTTCTGCATAGTTTTTCCCGAAGATAAAACAACTGCAAGATGGATACCCGATGCAGTTAAGTTTGAACTCTATTACATCAGACACAGGAATGAATAGTTCTTTTTATCAAAATGAAACAATCAAGATTAGAGAAAAACACACAAGGGGATGATTATTTCTAATAGATTTGCCATATATTGAA
>CAZOBD010000337.1:0-2263 GCA_964577665.1 uncultured Hyphomicrobiales bacterium | reverse complement strand
GCGACGAATCGGGGCGCGGCCGGCTGCACGCGCGGGCTTCCCACCGCGCACGGGTGCATGGGCGGTTCCCCTTGCTCGAGGATGCGTTCGGGCCCGGCGTCTTCCTTGTACCCGACGCCGAGTTGGCTGCACCCGGCGAGCGGCAGCCATGCCAGTAGGATCGTTGCGACGAACGTTCGTTTCACGGCTTCACCCCCGTTTGGGATTAGAGCAGGCGATCGATGGGACCGGTGTCGACGTCCGGATAGTCGCTGAGCAGGTCGCGAAGCAGCGTCAGCAGCTGATCGCGGCGGCGCTTGTTCGCGCCCTCCACGCGGCAGACGAGCATGGGCGTGGTGTTGGAGGCCCGCACGAGGATCCAACTGCCGTCGGAGAACTGGGCTCGCATCCCGTCGACCGTGATCAAGCCGTCGTCGGGATTCTGCATGCGGACGTCGCCCATCTTAACCGGGCCCTTGGTGGGCGGCACGTCGGACGACTGCTCCTCGATACGCCGACCGACCTCCTCGACCACGTGGAACTTGGTGGCGTCGGAGGCCTCCACCCGAAGCTCGGGACTGATCGACGTCGACTTGGCGTCTTTCGTGACCTCGGCCAGGAAGTCGGTGAGCAATCCCTTCTGGAACTTGCCCTTCTTCTTCACCGCGAACGCGTCCAGCAGGAAGATGAACTTCATCGCGCTGAACAGGCCGTCGTCGATGAGGCCGCCGGCGCGGGCCTTGCTGAAGTGCCCTCTCTCGTCGTAGCCCGCCGTCGGGAAGAAGTAGTGGCCGGACGACTCGGCGCTGACGAGCACGGGATTGTTCTTCCCCAGTGTCTTGCAGATCGTCGGCGCGAACGCCCGGTGGCTCGGGTAGCCGCAGCCGATGAACAGCCCGCGTCCGCCCGCCGCCTCGATGAGCTGCCGGGACGAGCCCGACCCGCGGACGTCGAGGGCGAGGACGTGATCCTTGCGCTCCTTGGCGGGCAGACTCGCGAGGTAGTCCTGATAGAAGACCACGCCGAGGTGCTCGCCCGGCGCCGGCTCCCCCGTCTCGTCCACGAAGCCGCTTCGATCGGCATCGCCGTCGGTGAGGAGCCCGTACCAGAGCTCCTTCTTGGCCGAGATGCCGGCGTTGGCCTTCCGGAGCATCGGCACGATGAAGGATTGGCCCTCCGCGCTGGAAGGGTCGGCCAGGTGCACGGGGAAGCGTCCGTCGGGCTCGGTGAGAACCGGCATGACCTCCACGCCCTTCGCGCGGAGGGCCTCGACGAGCACGCCGCCCAGGCCGTTGCCCGCGTCCAGGATGATCCGGTGCTTGCACTTCAGCGTCTTGGGGAAGGCGCTGTCCAGCATCTTGAGGTAGGGCGTAACGACGTCCACTTGCGAGATCGTGCCGGCCTTCTTGGGCAGGCGGTACTTCTCTGCCCTGATGACGTCGACGATGGTGGCCAGCTCCTCGCCGAAGAGGGCCTTGCCGCCCTCGACGGTCTTGAGCCCGTTGAAATAGGCGGGGTTGTGCGAGCCGGTGATCTGGCACGCGCCGTCGAGCTTGTTCTTGCCGGCGAACCAGCTGATCACGCCGCTCGGGACGGGCTGGCGGTCGGTTTGGACGTTGACACCCGTCGCGGCGTATCCCTCGGCCACCGCCCGGCGGAGGCTTCCGCTCGTGAGCCGCGCGTCGCCGGTGACGGCGACCTTCGCGCCCACCTGAAGGCGCGAGCCGAACGCCATGCCGATGTGGTGGGCTACCGTCGGGTCGAGGTTGACCTCGCGTCCCGGCGCGGGCATGGCATAGCCGCGGATGTCGTACTCTCGAACCATCGTCGCATCAATCTGCGCCATCGCCTTGACCTCCCTTTGCAGGATCGACAGCTACCGCGTGCGTATGGTACCTTGCCCGCGAGGATACGCCTACCCCTCAAGGGGGTTCGATTGGATGAGTCTCGTGTAGAGCTCCGCTTCTTCGACGCCAATGCCTTTGTCGGCCGGCCGGCCGTCGCCGTCCCTGCACCCATCCCGACCGCCGAGGCCCTGCTTACCGAAATGGATCGAAACGGGATCGAGCGGGCGCTCGTCTGGCACATCGCCCAGTTCGACGTCGCGCCGACGATCGGGAACGGCATGCTCGCCGAAGCGATCGCCCCGCACGATCGGCTCGTCGGCTCCTGGACGCTCCTGCCTCCTTGCCTACCGGAGTTCCCAAAGCCCGACGAGCTGCTCCCCCAAATGCGGAGCAACCGCATCCGAGCCCTGCGGGTGTTTCCGGAGGCACACCGCTAC
>CAZOBD010000336.1:0-2272 GCA_964577665.1 uncultured Hyphomicrobiales bacterium | reverse complement strand
GGGTATTTCATTTCAGATGGACTCCACTTTTAAAGTGGAGTCCATCTACGAATAACAAATCGGAGTTTGGGAATGAGGGACGAAATTTTGGTTTTCAGATTTCAGACACCTTGAAGGTGTCGGACATCTTGCCTATACACACCCCTTTATCCCCTCTTGGGGAGGGGACAATTTTTGGTTTTCAGATGGACTCCACTTTTAAAGTGGAGTCCATCTACGAATAACAAATCGGAGTTTGGGAATGAGGGACGAAATTTTGGTTTTCAGATTTCAGACACCTTGAAGGTGTCGGACATCTTGCCTATACACACCCCTTTATCCCCCCTTGGGGAGGGGACGAAGCCCGTGAAGGCGAGTTTGTCCGGGGGGTTAGGAAAAGAATTTTGAAGAAGCTGTGAGGTGTGAGATATGTTAAAATCTTAAAATAATTTTTTTTAATATCGTTTTTGTAACTATTTAAGATAAAGCGAAAGCGAGAGAGAGATGTCAGATGAGCTTTTTGCATGTGCAATGGATGCCGCTCTGCGGGGCGGCGCCATCCTGAAAGAAGGATTTGGTACGGATTATAAGATTTCCAGCAAGGAGGGAAGGAACAATCTTGTTACCGAATACGACCATAAATCGGAAGAAGCAATTATAGAAACTATTAGAAGCAGATTTCCCGATCATAAATTCCTCGCCGAAGAGAGCGGAAAGTCCGGCTCGGAAGAAAAAAGCGTTGTCAGATGGGTTATTGACCCGCTGGACGGAACGGTTAACTATGCCCATAACATTCCCATTTTCAGCGTAAGTATTGCCGCGGAACTTGACGGCGAACTGCTGGTCGGAATTATTTATAATCCGGTCAGCGATGAGTTGTTTACTGCTAAAAAGGGCTGCGGCGCTTTTCTGAACGGCAAGCCGATTAGAGTTTCTGATGTCGATGACATGAGCGTTTCAATGCTTGTTACGGGCTTTCCCTACAACGTAAGCACTAATCCTTGTAACTGCATAGACCAGTTTGTGGAAGTTATACAAAGTGGTATTCCTATCCGGCGGCTGGGTTCTGCGGCTCTCGATTTAGCTTATGTTGCCGCGGGCCGCTTCGAAGGATTTTGGGAAGTTTACCTTTATCCGTGGGATGTTGCGGCAGGGGTTCTCATAGTTGAAGAAGCAGGCGGAAAGGTAACACAGTACAATCAAAAAGAATTCAGTATTTTTGACAAGACCATACTTGCCACTAACTCAAAAGTACACGAACAGATTTCGCAGATGCTGATGAAGTGCCGCTGCGGCGTTTAAGAATCTTTTTTGAAAATAACCGGAGTAAAAATGAAAGTAGATATTACAATAATGTCAGGCGCAGGAAATATATTCTCTGTGATTGACGGAAGAAAATTTAATTTTACTCAGGAGAAATACTCGCGGTATGCAGAAGTTTTTTGCTCACAGGGCGGGACTTACCCTCAGAGGACTGAAGGTCTTTTAGTTGTAAACGCTCCAGCCGGAGATCAGGATTTTTCTGCATGGTTTTTTAATCCTGACGGTTCTTACGGCGCCATGTGCGGTAACGGTGCCAGATGTGCCGTTAAGTTTGCCGTGGAGAGGAGTTTCTTTACTCCCGATAATAACAAAGCATTATTTATGATGCAGGACAAAGAATATCTCTGCGAAATAACCGGAGATATGTATGAAGTCTATTTCCCGCCGCCAAAAAAAACTGAGACAGATATTGGCATTAAGATAGAAAACAGCAGCATATTCGGTTCTTTTATAAATGTCGGCAGCCGGCATTTTGTAATTAATTACGATACTTTTTTCAAGGATGATTTTTTCCTTTTCGATGTGAACGGATTTGCTCCTAAAGTCAGAAACCACGCTGATTTTGCTCCCGAAGGAGTAAATGTGAATATTTTTAAGGTGATTGGAAATGAAATATTCTTGCGAACCTTTGAGAGAGGGGTAGAAGCTGAGACCGGCGCTTGCGGTACAGGCGCGGTTTCCACTGCCATAGCGGCAGTTCTGAAAAGAATTGCGGCAGTGCCTGTTACTATTATTCCAAGCAGCAAAAAAGCATTATTTGTTGATTTTAAGCTCGAGGATGGTATTTTGAAAGATCTGAGTCTGCGGGGAGATGCCGAATTTGTAACTGAAACTCAGGTTGAGGTCTAATCCGTTTAATCTGTATTTTTTTCTGCTTCAGATGTCCAACATCTGCCAGATGTTGGACATCTTTTCCTTCTACCGTTAAGTCATTGCGAAGAGCGAAGCGATGAAGCAATCTCCAACCATC
>CAZOBD010000335.1:0-2287 GCA_964577665.1 uncultured Hyphomicrobiales bacterium | reverse complement strand
TTTTGAAAGAAAAGCACATTCCCAAATCGGAGTTTGGGAATGAGATGCGAAATGTTATTCTGTCCCTGTGCAGAACTTGTTTCAGTATTGTTTCAGAATCTCACGTTAGGGGAACACATCCTTTAATCCCCTCTTGGGGAGGGGAATTTCCCCCTCCCTTACCTGTAAGGGAGGGTTGGGGAGGGATCAAAAATAATCATATTAAAAAAGAATTTGTAAGAATTGGAATTGAAATGTCAGTCTTAAATTTTTACAAAAACATTTCCGAGGATAGGGTCGGAGGTGTTATGAGACAGTATCCATCCGATTGATTTTGGGGTCAATATAGTGCCGGAGCCCATTAGTTTAAGGCCGCTGTTGGTCATGATATCACGTGTGATAACCATACCGGCTTCTAATTCGGCAAGCTGCACAGCCTGCTCGGTGAGTTCTTCTCCGGTGTCGCCTGTTAAAACGGTGTATTGCTCCATAAGAACAGAAACACGTTGATCGTAAAGCCTGTTAGCCTGATTTTGAATTTTAGTAAGGGCTTCAGAAGAACTAAGCTTTTGATGCTGCCGCATTTCTTCATAATCAAGAACAACGCGGATAATTCTTGAGGCAAGGGGTATCTGCCATGTTCTAATTTTTTTTGGAAAACCGCTGCCGTCGAAGTTTTCGTAAATATTATATAAAATATTGGCAACGTCCTGAAATCTTCTAACAGAGGAAATGATTTCCTTAGCGGAAACGGGTATCTGGTACATGAGTTTATCAGTTGCTTTTCCGTCAATCATTACTGGCTGGGTGAGAAGTTCGTCAGGCAGAAATATCTTGCCGGCATGACAGAGAAATGAGGCAATTTCTATTTCACGGATTTTATCATGGTCGTCGCTTCCGAGCTGCTTGGCTATCCAGACGGAAGCCTCGGCTACTCTTTTCAGCATGTCCATAGAAGCAGGAATTCTTGCCTGCAAAAATTTCACGGCAAGTTTTATCATGTCCTGCACTTCCTGTTCCAGTGCATCTGCAAGTTCAATCAGCAGGTCCTTCTCATCCTGCATCTTCATCTGCATTTTTGCAATACGGACGCCTGAACCAAGACGTGCCTGAAATTCATCTGCGGCAAAAGGTTTATTTAAAAAATCATCGGCACCGGCTTTTATTGCTTTTATTCTTTGCTCTTTTTCGGTTGCGGCAGTTAAAATAATAAAAAAGATAAAACGGAAATCATCAATATTGCGGATTTTCTGACACAGCTCTATGCCGTTCATTACGGGCATATTCAAATCAGAAATAACGATTCGTGGATTGCATTTTTTGATGAGCTCCCAAGCTTCTCTACCGTCAGAAGCTTCATGTATTTCAGAGTCGGGGTATGTTTTTTTTATGAGAGCTTTCAGTGTCATTACCACTGGTTTTTCGTCATCAACTATAAGGAAGGAAACCGGTTTATTCATTGCTTTCCTCCTTGGTTTGTGATTCTTCAATCTGGCTTGCTGCTTCTTTCATAAAAGTCTCTGCACTTAACTGCTTTATCAAAATACTTATCCTTCTGTTGGAAATATCAAATGGATTGGAAGGTTTTCTTAATCTTTTGTCGGCAAATCCGGTAACTTTCGTAATCTGTCCATCCCATAAGCCGCTTTGCTCTAAAATTCTTCTTGCGGCATGAGCCCTGTCGGAGGAAAGTTCCCAGTTTGTATAGGCTGAGCCTTCGCCGTATTGACGGCTGTCGGTATGTCCTTCTACTTCTACATAGTTTGGCAGTTTGCCGATTTCTTTTGCAAGTTTATCTAAAACGAGTCGTGCCTGCGGCTTAAGGCGGGCGCTGCCTACCTCGAAAAACAGAGATTCTGAAGTTTCGATAAGTTCGATTCTTAAGCCTTCTTTAGTCATTTCAATTTTTATTGATGACAGAATTTCTTTTAGCTCCGGTCTTTCTGAAATCTGCCGTTCAATGTATTCCTCCAATTCTTTTGCGATTCCTTCGACTCTTTCGGCGGCTTGTACCGAATCTATTTTAGCTTCGCGTATAAGTCTTTGCACTAAAGTATCTGCAAGCTGGGTGTCGAAAGATATTTTATAGCGCTGTTCACCGTCGGTATCTTCGTCAGATTCGCCCTGTCCCATACCGAGCGATGAAAGTATATCGGGAAGCGGTATCCTTGGCTTGCCGGATACCATATCGAATGCCCCGGGTTTGCTGAAAAAAGCTGCAATCGTCTCACGAACTTTCTGGCCTTTGTCTTGCTCGAGTGTGGCAAGTATCCACATAACTATAAAGAAAGCCATCATAGCGGTAACG
>CAZOBD010000334.1:0-2329 GCA_964577665.1 uncultured Hyphomicrobiales bacterium | reverse complement strand
AAAAGCCATGACCCGCAAGGAGCTAGTAACCGGAGTTAGCTAGAGACTCAGTTCATTCGAATCCTGGCGCTTCAGATGCCTGAATACGGCCATCAGTCTTTCGGCTGGATCGATCGCTTGGTGACCGTCAGGGTATGCCGCCTTCAGCGCGTCGAGGATCTTGTTGTCATCGAGGCCGGTCAGGCCGAGTTGGCTGAGACCATGGTGCAGCTCGCGGATTGCCGGATCTCGCTGCGATCGTCGTCCACGCTTCGATCCTTCTTCCTTCGATTGGATCTGATTCGTAAGCTTCTTCCGTGGTGCCTTCGCTGTCGCTGTCGCTCGTTGTGAATAGAACAACACGGGACGACCATCCATGGATCGATTCCTGCGCCGACAATCGATGACGACCTTCTGTTGATCCCTCGTGTAGAAGGGCCTGCCGGTGTCGGGGTTTCGGGACGGCTCGGGAAACACACCTTCACGCACAAGCTGATAAAGCCTCGATCTCGACATCCCAGCCAACTTGGCCATCTCGGCGATTGTGACGGCTTCCTTCACTGGTTGTTGTTCATCCTTCATCGGCCACGCTCTCTTCCGCTCAAGCCACGTGCAGCTCGACCTCCTGATCAACGCCGAGGTGTCGTAACCCTTCCTCCGTGATCATGCGACCTTGCTCCGTCCTACGAATCAGGCCGAATCTCAGAAGATCGGGTTCAAGAACCTGCTGGATCGTCTGCCGGTGAATGCCCAGTACCGACTCGATCGTGTACAAGCGCACGGCCTGAGCCGGATTATCCGCGAGGAGCCGAAGGTACCTGACTTCGTCTAACCCGATGCCGAGGCCGTCGATTCCCTCAAGAGCCATCGCCTCATCGAAGCAAGCCTGAGTGATCTCGTTCTCGCCACGGCTGCGTGCGTACCGATGGCACGCTTCCAACAAGCGGATGACGAGACGAGGAGTGTTGCGGGCTCGTGCTGCTAACTGCTGCGCAATCGATGGATCGAGGAGGAGCCCCATCGATCTTCCGTGCTGGATGGCGATCCAGCTCAAGGCCTCTTCCTCGTAGAACTGAAACGGAAGCACCACCTTGAACCGGTCTCGAAGCGGCTTCAGGATCGCATGCTCGTTCGTCGTGGCTCCAAGCAGCGTGAAGTCATTCACTGGAAGCGAAAGGCTCTCGCCGTCGAAGCCGTTGACGAAAACCGTGCGGTCGTCCATCGCTCGATACAGGATTGTCTGTTGCTGCGGTGGGAGTTCATGGATTTCGTCGATGAAGATGATCTCTCCGTCCCCCGCCTGCATCAACAGACCATTGACGGCTTCTGAGCAGTACAATACCTGGCCGATGCGCTCGTGAACGGCGACACCCTTTTCCCGCCCCAAGACGTGGGCCAGCGTGGTCTTGCCCGTGCCAGGCGGACCAACGAGCAGCATGTGTGGCAGCCTGGTGCCGTCGTTCCAGCTGGCTTCGAGCGAGACCCGTGCTCGCCTTACCACCTGATCCTGGCCGTGAAAGTGGTCAATTGTCGGGACTCCCACTGTATATAGCCTCCAGCTGACAATGTGGCCATTACTCCCAGCCTCCCAGGATATCACACTTTGATCAAACGTCAAGCACAAACTGCACAGTTTGTGCACGTTTTATGCGTCTGAGCCGTCTCGACTGCATTGCAGCGGCGGGAATAATCACCGGAATGAAAAACCACAGATCTATCCGTGTCAGGAATTCAGGCGCGCATCGAAGATGACCTGGGTTCTGGTGACTTGCTCAACATGACACATGTGTGTCAACGCAACTGTGTCGCCACATGTGTGTCAGGATTCTTGCCACAGATGGGCACGAGAGTTGTCACATATGTGTCAAGATATGTCATTTGCGTCTGGGAGATCAAAGGTGAAAGAACGACGTGTGCGTAGGCGTGTTGGGTGTTTTATACCTGGTTCTTGGTGCTTTGTCTGCGCAGAAATGCGCTCCTTCTCCTACTGCTTGGTCGGTCTGGTAAGTGGGGTCCGGTCGACTGGTCGAACTGATGCCGGACACTATTGAACCAAGTCGGGTCGGATTGTGCGTGCCACCGGATCCTCGGTCTGGGGATCCAGGGGTCGTCGTTACTGATGCCGGGCACTAACGAACCAGGGCATGTCGGATTGTGTGACACACTTGATGGTGCTTTCTCGTATCTGCGGAAGCCTGGGAAGAGAACAAGGTAGTTTCAGGTCTGCCAGTAGTTGGGATCACCGGGCAGGAGATAGGAACAAGCCTTGTGCCTAAGGATCGGCTGCCCGACACGCCGCGCCGCGGGTGTCGGATTCGACCTGGAAGCCGGACCAGTGGTTGTCGAACGC
>CAZOBD010000333.1:0-2347 GCA_964577665.1 uncultured Hyphomicrobiales bacterium | reverse complement strand
GAAGTTGCAATAACGCTGTAAGTACCGCTCTCTTTTGCAAATATGTTCTTTCTGACTTCTCCCGTTGACCAGAGGTAAGTCAAATTTGAAACGCCGCCGCTGACCTCTGCTGACAATACTGTGCTGTCGCCTTCACAGAATCTGTCTGATTTTGATGAAATTATGCTTAGCTCAGGATTTTCGTAATATTCAACATTTATTGCTGCATTGTCCCTGCAGCCGTCTTCATTTTCAACAACCACTGAGTAATTGCCGCTCTGCTGAACTGTGATACTTGCCGATGTCTCACCCGTTGACCACTCGTAAGATGAATATTTTTCATTAAGATATAGGATTATGTCGCTGTTTTCGCAAAAAACGCCGCCTTCTATCAAAATTTCCACATCTATGTCGGATTTTGTTATTTCTATACTGTCTATTCCCTTACAGCCGTTTGTATCGGTTACGGTAAGCTTGTAAAGTCCTTCGTGGTTTATAAGAATTGATTTGTCTTGTATGCCGTTTGACCAGAGGTAGGATTCATATTTTTTGTCTGCATCCAGCCAGAGGGATTCCCCAGGACATAGAACAGTTTTATCCCCTAATATTTCAGGCTCAGGGGTAGGCAGAACTTCAATGTTAATAACACTTATATCCAAATAATCGTCATCCCCTTGGTTTTGTTTCAATCCCATCAGCACTTTGTAAGTTCCTGTTTCTTTATAAGTATAAGAAACTTCTTTTCCGAAAACTTTGTTGCCGTCGCCCATGTTCCACTCCACATAGTTTATTGGCACTCCGTGGCTGTTAATCTGTGCTTTCAGGTTTACTTCTTCTCCCAAACAGACTCTTTGGTTATCAGCCTCAGCTTCTGCATATTTTATTCCGTAAGCAGGGTAGAAGGCGGAAGAAAGGAAGAAAGCCGGGTTCCAATCTTCCCTTCTGAAACATCGTGTTGTTGTTATATAATGATAATATGGATAATTTGATTCTAAAGTATGGAGGCCTGTTCCTACCGGAACAATCGCATAGGAATAAAAATCATTGCAGGGCAGAGGCTTGAATTCATTACTAATATCTTTACCGTCGAGATAGATAAACTTAGCGTCATCTTTCTTCATAATAATATTGGCATATAAATACTCGCATCGCATTATGATATCATCAGAAGAGTTTGGGCAATCTTTGGTTTCGAACTCCTGCAAAGTTAAAAAAGTGGTTTTACCTGTTACAGTGCTGTTTACAGGCGCCAGATGGAGCATGTTCAGATGATTGGTAACAGATGAATCTTCTTTGTCAAAATGTAGAAAACGAAAATCGTTCACAAACCGGTTCTGAGAGATTTGACTTACATATACTTTTTTATCCGCTTCTATATAAACAGGTTCATAAACGGTTGTGTCATAGAACCTTCCGGCATTTAGTGTAATTTCACGTTTATTGTTTATGTTTACTTTTGTATTATCTTCAATAGGCACAACCCTTACGGTTTCTGCTCCGGTATTAGGAGCAAGAGGCATTGCAATATATTTTTTTCCTATTTTACTAATTGGGAACTGCTGGTAAATAATGGGTCTGTGTATATTCATATTAACGCTTTCGCTACAATATGAATCATCGTATCCGGGACTGTTTCCATGTGTATAATAAAAAGTAGAATCCCACGGAAAAACTGTATTAAAGACAGCAAATTTTTTATTAGTGTCAAGGCTTGTTATCCTTGTTCCTGTCATATCACTATGCTTTGTATCAGTTTCAGCCATGTTAATTTTAAAAATTAAGGGAAACTCTTTAAAATCAATCAGTTTAGCTTCTCCTTTCACATAAGTTCCGTCACGGTAGTATAAGGGTTCAAAACGCAGGATTGTATTAGGTTCCAAGGGGACTACAGTTGTTTGAATAAGATATTCACAATCAGCAATGGGATGACCGCTGTACTTTCCCTTTCCGAGAGAGTTATAAATTAACATGTAATCCCAGCCGAGCATCTGCTCCGGCAATATGGAAGTGCTTTCTTTAGTAACACTAATAGGATCGGAATTTACTTTCAACTGAACAGGTTTATCAGTGTAAATAAATGTTCTGCCAAGCCAAATAGAATCACCCTCACCTGGTTCGTCCGCCCATGAATACAAAGAAGCGCTAGTAAAACCTGTATTCAAATCTTCATTATCACTCACCTTGTTTTTAAATACTTTACAATAAACAGAAAAACTCTCATTAGGGTCAAAATTGTCATAAGTGTACTTTGCTGATGC
The DNA here is from genome assembly GCA_964577665.1 of uncultured Hyphomicrobiales bacterium. Taxonomy (GTDB): domain Bacteria; phylum Bacteroidota; class Ignavibacteria; order Kapaibacteriales; family UBA2268; genus CAYVTD01. Next base: position 110 of record CAZOBD010000333.1, on the reverse strand, counting down.
TTCATAATCATAATGATGAAAAAGTTCAACATCAATGTTACGATAGACTACAAATTTAGTGCCCTCCATCAGGTTTTTCTGAGAGAAAGAAGGGGAAAAGTTAAGCCCTA
>CAZOBD010000332.1:0-2350 GCA_964577665.1 uncultured Hyphomicrobiales bacterium | reverse complement strand
AGGAAGCAGAACCGGAAGAGAGTTCAGAAGAACCGCAATCGGAAACGGCTTCAGAGGAAGCAGAACCGGAGGAGACTGCTGAAGAAAACGATACCGATACCGTGGCAGAAAAAAACGAAACAGACGAAAATACAAAATAGTATAATGTAGTTCTTTTAAATGCGGGCAGACAGTGATATGTCTGCCCTTTTTTATTAATAAAATTTCGAATACCATGTTAAAAGTATCCCTTCTGACAATAGGAGATGAAATTCTGATAGGACAGGTTATTAATTCAAATGCTGCCTGGATTGCAGAAAAATGTACAAAACTCGGCTGTAAAGTGATTTTACATTCAGTAATAGGCGACGAAAAAGAAACAATGATATCCGAACTTGACCGGCTGTTATATTCATCCGATGTCTTACTTATAACCGGCGGTTTAGGGCCCACACATGACGATATAACCAAGCCTGTACTCTGTGAGTTTTTTAATGACGAATTGCAGAGAGATGAAGAAACTTTAAAATATGTTGAAAAGTTTTTGAATGAAAAAGGCATCGATGTTACCGAAAGGAATAGAAGACAGGCAGACATTCCTAAAAAAGCAAAACCTATTCATAATGAAAACGGCACGGCACCGGGATTGATTTTTGATTTCAACAGTAAGATTATCGCTGCTATGCCGGGAGTACCGAGCGAGATGAAATATATTATGGAAAACGGCGTTTTGCAGCACCTGGAATCTGTATTAAAACAGAGAAAGGAAGATGTAGTTCTGTATAAGGTACTGCACACTATCGGGATACCCGAATCAAAACTTGCCGACAGATTAGGTGATGTAGATGATTTTCTCAACGGAGGTTCCCTTGCTTTCCTGCCCTCATACAAAGGTGTGCGTTTGAGACTCGGTATCGGGGGGGACAATCTGAATGAAGCTAAACAAAAGCTTGATATAATTGAAAGAGTTATTTATGAAAAGGCAGGTCAGTACATTTTCGGAGAAGAGGACGACAGCATTTCCTCTGCCGTAGGTAAACTTTTAAAAAAACGCGGCGAGACTTGTTCTGTTGCCGAGTCATGCACAGGAGGTCTTTTGGGGGGAGAGTTTACTTCAGTTCCGGGCAGCTCTGAATATTTTACCGGAGGCGCCATTGTTTACAGCAATAAGGCGAAAATGAACATTCTGCATGTTAAAGAAGATACTCTTGAAAAGCACGGTGCCGTCAGTAAAGAAACAGCTCTTGAGCTTGCAGCCGGAGTCAGGACACTGTACGGTACCGATTATGGTATCGGCATTACGGGAATAGCAGGACCGGGAGGCGGCACGGAAGAAAAACCTGTGGGGACTGTGTGGATTTCCATAGCGGATAAAAACGGTGCCGAAGCAAAAAAATATGTTTTTTCTACGGATAGAGCCGTAAATCGTGAAAGATCAGTCGGCACTGCGCTGGCGCTGCTCTATAAGAAATTGAAATTCTGAGAAATTTATTTATTTTTATTGAGGTGTTCCAAGGCTTCCAAAGATAAATTGCTTAAATTATAAGTACCAATATTTTCATCTAAATATAGTTGAACATCTTTATCAATTGATTGATATTCTTCTAAAAAAAAACTCGATTCCTCGATACCAGCATTCTTAGCAGAAATGCACAGCATAGCTTTTATCTCCGGTAAATCTTCATCTTTCATTCGCTGAAGTATGACTTGTTTGTGTTTTTTTATCAGGTCAGGCTTTGCTTGTGAAATTCTCATCAAAGCCCAAATAACACCTTTACGGAGAGGTTCATGCTCAAGGAAATTATCCGGTCCTTCGACTTCATGTGCATAAGCAGTAATCAGATGGGTGTATTCATCTGCCATTTCAGGAATTCTTGCTGCTGTCTCACCCATAGCTTCCGGAACACCCCATGCTATGCCGCCGCTTTCCTCGGTCAGCATCCAAATGCATCGGCGCATAATAATTCTTACTTTTTCTTTATCGCCGGAAAAGATTTTTTCAGCAAGAATCCCCAAAAGAGTAACAGAGCGCCATTTTATTAAATCATCTGTGGAATAAAGATTTGCAAAAAGAGCTTCCAAAGCAGGCACCCCGGGCTGCAAAATAAGTTTTTCTCCCTCTTCTTTCCAGATTTCCTTTACTAAAATCTCTTTTAATTTACTTTTTACTTTTCTTCCGGTTATTTTTTCCATAATATTTAAAATTAATATAACTATTCAGTAATATTTATTACCTGATGACGGTATTACCTGAAATGAATTACAAATGTCTTGATTTTTTTAATCTGTTTATAATCGATCCCGCCCCAACCCCTTACATTACCCGAATTTTAAAGAATCCCTCCCCGATTATCATTATTATTAACTAACT
>CAZOBD010000331.1:0-2363 GCA_964577665.1 uncultured Hyphomicrobiales bacterium | reverse complement strand
CCGATAGCCGCAGCGCCGTAGTTCATAATCCCGGCGCCGCGCTGCACCTGTATATTGTCCAGCGATGCGGCTATGTCGGGGAAGTTTATCCAGTAAACCTGATGGTCTTCGGGGTCGTTTTGAGGTATTCCGTTTATCATTACGGAAATTCTCCTCTGGTCAAAACCCCGCATTGTCAGAATTGAATAGCCTATGCCCCCGCCATTTTGGGAATAAGAAATAACAGAAGGAAGCACGCTGAGCATCCGCGGAACATCCTTCACGGTATAAACTTCCTCTAAGTCAGCCTGTGTAAGTTCTGAATGCGGAACTGGATCTTTTCGCTCCTCGGCGCGGGTAGTAGTAACGGTAACGCCCGGCACGCGGTAAACTTTTGATGTGTCTGCCTCGCTCTTTTCCTGACCTGAAGCAATATTGAATGAAATCAGAAAAGCCAGAATAATTAAACTAATTTTTTTCATGGCTCAATCTCCCGGAAAAATTTAACATAAATTAAACTTTTACCGTAGAAGCAGCCTGAATAATGGGTAACTGAGAGTAATGAGAAGGAATCTTTCTTCCCGTTTCCCTACGCCGGTATTATCCGGATCAGGTTATTAGAGTGTCATCTCAGCCGCTCATTACCGGAGCAAGCACCTCTAACGGACTAATTGTCACCACAAATATAAGCATTTGTTAAGAAAATGCAAAATTAAATGATGAGGATGGCATTTTTTTATAAACAAAAAAGCCCCTGCAATTTTATTTTGCAAGGGCAGAATTATTAAAAATTACAACTATGATTAAAGCGCACCCTCATCATAGGCTTTTTCACCGTGTATTGCAATATTAAAATCACCTGCTCCTATTTTTTTTGCTGCATCCGTGAGTATCATCAATGGTTTAGATATTTTTTTAGAGATGATATAAGCAATAATAAACACAATCAATGAAATGCTGACTGTAAGGAAAAGAATGTAGTTCCTAATATTTTCGATAGGTGCAAGCGCCTCTTTCAAATCTATTTCTGCCAAAATTGCCCAGTCAATACCCTTCACTCCTAATTTTGAAAATGAACTTAAGACCTGAATACCTCTGTAATCAGTTATAAGGTCTGTATTGGAATTATCTTTAAAAGCCTGCTTTGTTCCTCTTGTATCAACAACAACATTCATAATTGTATTTTTCTGAAAGCGGGAGCTGCTTCTCATCAGCAAATCTTCACCGACAAGATAGCTCTCTCCAGATTTACCCAAGCCTGTGCCGGGCGAGTTTTCAAGCATAATTCTATTTATCGCTTCAATGTTTATATCAAGAACAAGGTAAAACTGTTTATCCGCTTCATCTTTTACTAGCGCTGCTATTATCAGCATGATTTTATCATTCATGTTTTTTGTAACTATTTCCCTTACAGCAATTTCTTCAGTCTCGTTTTGAAAATTTATTGCTTTCAATATCTTTTTTAAAGCTTGTATTTTCATTTTCTGATTATTTCCAAAATCAAAATCAGCGGATTGCATAACTTCAGTATCATCTTCAGTAAATATATAATAATTATTATAGATATCGCTTTCCTTCGATATCTGTTTTAAAAAGGAAATACTGTCTTGTGAGAAAGCATTTTTGTCATATTCTACCAGTACATTTCTAATTGTTCGTATATCTTTTCTCCTTTCCTGAAAAAAATTTGCCATCTGCCTTTTCTTAACAGATTTCACCGATGTTAACTGATCGAAAGTGCGTTCCATCAAAGCATCTTTTGCAAGATAATATGTAATACCGCTTACAATACCGGCAGCTATCACTCCCATTGCTATAAATAGCATAATAAATTTATCAGTTAAGGATATTTTTCTTCTTTTCATCTGCTTTATCATATAATTTTTAGCAGTTTAAAACTCAATTCATTTTAAAATAGTAAAAAACAACATTGCATCCTAAAAAAGTATAACTTAGAAGTTGAAACTTCACGACAATTCATTCATCCGATGTCTGCCAGACATCGGATGAATTTGGATTTAGGAAAAAGATGTCCAACATCTGGCAGATGTTGGACATCTGAATCGGAGAGTAGAAAAAAACAGATGAAACGTCCATGATTAGGGAAAATCACACAAGGGAATGATTGTTTTTAGAAGAGATCCCCCAGCCCCCTTATAAATAAGGGGGCTAAGTTATTGAATTCCCTCCCTTTGGGGAGGGTTAGGGTGGGGCAAAAATTAACAGATGAAACGTCCATGATTAGGGAAAATTACACAAGGGAATGATTGTTTTTAGAAGAGATCCCCCAACCCCCTTATAAATAAGGGGGCTAAGTTATTGAATTCCCTCCCTTTGGGGAGGGTTAGGGTGGGGCAAAAATTAACAGATGAAACGTCCATGAT
>CAZOBD010000330.1:0-2382 GCA_964577665.1 uncultured Hyphomicrobiales bacterium | reverse complement strand
TTAAAGAAACAGATAAAACATCCATGATTAGGGAAAAACACACAAGGGAATGATTTTTTCAGATCTCAGAGAATTCATGGATGTCATTCCAGTTGAAGCGAAGCCGAATGCCCGAATCTGTCTTCTGACATTCCCCTTGAGAGTAATTGTTTGAAAACAAGAAATTTAACAGCTCCGGCTTCTGCTAAATGATACGGATTTATAGAAATAGCCGTCCCAAAATGCCTTTAGAACCGTTTTGACATTTTTGAATGATTTACAGCGAAAGAGCCATTTCAAAAGATAACCGAAGGGGCGGATAATCCTTACGGAAGGAGTGCCGTGAAGCACATCAATTGCTATTATATTCCGTACATAATAATACAGCTTCCAGCCTAATGCTTTTCGGGGGTCATCATAGCCAAGCTGCCTTTTTAAAACGGCATCCCTTATTATCACAATAGAAAAACCTGCTTTTTTCGCCCTGATAAAATATTCGGTATCATCTCCGTAAATAAAAAACGGCTTTTCAGGCAGTCCGATTTTTTCGACTACACTGCGCCTGAAAAGGGGACCTTCAAAGGTTATTCCTTCTGCATAGATTATATCATTTTTCAGGTTATTCTCAGAAATAATAGAGTTCCAAATACTGCTGAAAGGATTAGTAAGATTTAAACGAATTGTGTCATTGAAGTACGGTCTATTTTCTTTTGTAACACGAAAAGGGGCGCGAATATCTGCTTCCGTAATTGCCGAGAGAAGTTTTTCAAGGCAGTCAGAGTCAGGTACGACATCGTCGTCCATCGTCCATATCCAATCGTAGCCGCTTTCATAAGCTGCCTTTATGCCGCTGTGCTGACCTCCCGAACTGCCGAGATTAGGGCTGGTAATGATTATAATACCAGTCTGTGAGGCAAGCCATTCGGCAGTACCGTCCGTACTTGAGTTGTTGATGACGAAAATTTTTTCCGGCTTTAGGGTCTGGGTTTTAACTGCGGAGACCACTTCCTTTAAAAGTTCTAACCTGTTGTATGTTATAATTACTGCTGCAACTTTCTCCATTTTTCCTAATCCGTTCTTCAAAATTCCTTAATTTCGTACAGCGATTTATCTTTTTGCGAGAGGATGTAGTCCCAGAATACCTTTGTGCCGATACGGTGAGAAGGTATCATGCAGTAACTGCCGGATATTTCGAGGCTGAGCCACTTGGCTTCGGCATGCTCTTCCGATAGTTTTAACTGCATTTTGTCGGATACAAACGCGCCGAAAACAGGAGCAAAGCAGACGGCATCGCGTTTTACATCGAAATATGATGCAGTGTAAGGAACGCACCATAGCTTTGACGGCTTTAAGCGGGTCTCTTCAAAAAGCTCCCGCAATGCCGCTTGGAGCGCAGTTTCGCTTTCTTTTATTCTCCCTGTTATTACCTGCCATGCAAGCGGATATAATTCTGACTTGTCTGATCTCTGTAAAATCAGGAATTCGTAATCTTTTAGGAAATCATCATAGCTTACGACATGAAGCTGAATCGTATCGGATATTATTTCGGGCATTTTTTCACCGATTATTATTGTATAATTTAGAATAAAACTTCAACAGAGACAAAACCCAATATAATAACTATTATCATTATAATCGAAAAAACGAAGAAATATTTATCTATCAGAGGTTTTAACTTCGGACCCCCGAAATACATAACAGCACCAAATAAATAGTATCTTGCCGCTCTGCCGATTAAAGATATTATAATAAAATTAATCAAGGACATTTTTACGGCGCCGGCGGAAATTGTGGCAATTTTGAAAGGGATCGGGGTGAAAGAAGCTATCGCTATAAACCAATCTCCAAATGGACCGCGGTAAGCATCCACAACGGTCTGCCAGAAGTCGTAAGCGTTATAGAAATCTATGATTTTCCAGCCGACAAGTTCCATTAAACCGTAACCGATGTAATATCCTAAAATACCGCCGGAAACGCTGCCCAGAGTACTGTAGAAAGCGGCTTTGAAACCCCTCCTGGGCGCGGAAATAAGTATTGCGAAAAGAACTATATCTGCCGTAGGAAAAAAGGATGCATCGGCAAAAGCAAAAAGGAACAGGAAAAACATTGACTGCGGCTTATGAGCAAAGCTTACCATCCATGCCCGCGCCCTGAACAGCATTTCCCTGAGTTTTAAAATTATATTCTTCATTGAGTTAATATTTAAAAGCAATTGGTTTTATCTCTTATCATTAAATCAAAAATACGGCTTTTCGACTGAAAAAAAAAGACTATAAATTACAAATGATTGACCTTCAAAAAAAATGTCCGGCACTTATGAGTACCGGACATCTTTTTATAATTCTATAAAAAGTTTTACTTAACCACAGCCATCTGCCTTGTCAGGCGGGTGTTTCCGCTGAT
>CAZOBD010000329.1:0-2416 GCA_964577665.1 uncultured Hyphomicrobiales bacterium | reverse complement strand
TGTTCTTTCCCTATGAAAATTGACCCTATATTGTCAACAAAATTAACCCACCTGCAAATATAGTTAATTATTTTAAAATATTCTTCATCCTAAAACTTTTTCCTTGAATAAAAAAAGGATGGCAATGATGCAGCAGCCTATCTAATATTGCTGATGCCACTACATCGTCTTGGAATATACTGCCCCAATCATCAAAGGATTTATTTGATGTTATTATTGTTGATTTCTTTTCGTACCTTGCTGCTATGAGCCGGAACAGCAAATCTGCCGTTTTCTTTGTCAGCTCAAGATAGCCCAATTCGTCGATAATCAGCAGATCAAGTCTTGACAGTTTGGCAAATACTTTTTGCAACTGACCGGATATTTCAGCATCTGCAAGCGATTTCATCAACTCTTCTGTTGTGTAAAAGGTAACTCGTTTTCTCTGTTCGCAGGCTTTGACGCCGAGTGATATTGCCAAATGAGTCTTTCCAACGCCGGGAGGTCCGAGAAAAAGTATATTCTCCGCCTCGTGCATAAAACTCAAATTACTAAGTTCCCGAAGTAGCTTTTCATCTAGTTGAGGCTGGAAAGAAAAGTCAAATTCTTCTATGCGTTTTATCTGCGGGAAGCCCGATGTCTGAAGTCTGTGGTTGACCGAGCGCTCCAGCTTTGCCAACACTTCTTCTTCGGCTATTCTCGAAAGAAAATCACGGTATCCGAGTTTTGCTCTCACGGCATTTTGTACTTCTGTCTCATAGTTTTGCCTGAGCCGCGGCAGGGACAACAGTTTTAGATATTCTTCCAACTTTGCTTTTTCATCCATTATATTATCCTTTCATTTTGTAATTCTTTATCTTGTAATCCTTTAATATTATAATAATTCAAGGGTCTTTTTATGTCCTGATCTCTATGTTTATAAGCAATCATCTCCTTTATTCTGATTGGCTGTATATCTAAGGAAGAAGCATTGTTTTCAACATAGCCTTTAATAAAACTCACATTATAAATATTGAACTCACGGCATTTTTCCATAGCATCTTCCATGTCCTTACAGCTATAATACTTTGTCATATCCATTATCCTTGTAAGATGGTAATTGGGATTCAGGCGTTTCTGTGTTCTCAGCTTGTCAAGGAACCAGAGATAATCTGGAAACATATCGGCAAACAAGACCGATAAGCGTTTCCAGTTGCCTCGTTCAACAGAATGATTCTTATAGTGTTCCTTGTTCATTATTACCTTACCTTTTGCCGTGCTTAGCTGATGAGAGGCAATCAGTTTGTTTTGCGATGAATAAATTTCTATGAAGCATCCTTTAGATATTTTTACCCATACTTCTTTTGTGGCGAAAAGGTAGGGAACGCTGTAACGGCTGCCGGAATAAGAAATAAGGCAGTCTGCGCTTGCTTTTCTAACTTCTTCTTTAATACTTACATACCTCGATGGCGGCAGTTCATACAGCGAATTGCTTTCCTTCTCAAAAAGCTCTAAAGGTGCGGCTTTTGTTGTAGAGTGGATGCGAGCATTGACTTTATCCTGAAATTCTTTAAGCCTTTGCAGAAATTCGGTAAAGGAGTGGAAAGAATTACCTTTAATAAAATGTTCTTCGAGATAGTTAAAGGGACGCTCCACTTTGCCTTTTGACCAGGGATGCCGCGGCAAAGAGCGCGAGGGTTTGAAGCCGTAATGTCCGCAAAAGGCAAGGTAGCGGCTGTTCCAGACAAAATTGTCTTTAGATGCGTTTGCTACAAAACACTTGGCATTATCGACCTGCACTCTCTGGCAAACTCCGCCGGATTCTATCATGGAGTTCTCCATAGCGTCAAACACACTGCCCTGTGTTTGACTGAGCGATGCTTCGTAAACCCGCCATCGGCTAAAACCGTGTATGTAAGAAAACACGTAAACATTAACCAAATCGCCGCCTATCGATACCGTATAAGGACTCCAGTCAAACTGTGCCTGAACTGCCGGACCCGTTTCATAAGGCATAAAAGTTCTTGCTTCGGCTGGTTTTATTTTCTCACAATAACGGTAAAAGGCGCTTTGCGAACCACTATAACCCTTTGATTTTATATCCTCAAGTATCCTGCTTTTCAGCAAATGATGCTGCGTCAAACCCTGATAAATATAATTTTCAAAAGGCTTTATATCGGCATTGGTTTTGCCCTCTCGCTCGTATCTCGGCGCTTCTTCCGAACGCAGAGCAGCTCTAACGGTATTCCTGCTTATGCACATCAGCTCGGCTATCTTCCGGCTGCCAAGCTCCGGATTTCGCTTTTTCAGATTTTTAATTGTTACCCAATCTTCCATTGTTATCACTTCCAATTCTCCTGCTTTTGAATTTATTCAGTATTCCTTCGCAGGTTTTCTTAGCAAATGGCGGGTCAATTTTCAGCGGGAATTACGGGTCAGTTTTGAATGGGAATTAATA
>CAZOBD010000328.1:0-2427 GCA_964577665.1 uncultured Hyphomicrobiales bacterium | reverse complement strand
CTCCTTACCAAACTCCGATTTGGTAAGGAATATATCCTGCGAAACTGAGTTTCGCCTGAAATGAACATTCCCAAATGGGAGTTTAGGAATAAGTACTTTTTAATAAATCATTCCGTGCCCTGCATAAAAGATGAATAGTTTAATAAAAATAAAAATAAAGATAAATAAAAAATAATAAATGTTAAATATTATGTAAAAAATGATTATATTAATATATAAATAATTAATTTAATAAAATAAATGAATAATTATAATCCCCAAAAGACTAATATTAATTTCGCAAAGCTTCTTGCGGGGCTTAAAATGTCTCTTGCGGGGCTTAAAATGTCTCTTGCGGGGCTTAAAATGTTTCTTGCGGGGCTTAAAATGTTTCTTGCGGGGCTTAAAATGTTTCTTGCGGGGCTTAAAATGTCTCTTGCGGGGCTTAAATTGTTTCTTGCGGGGCTTAAAATGTCTCTTGCGGGGTCTGAATTGTCTTTTGCGGGATCTTCTTTTTCTTATGCTTATTCTCCTAAGTATTTAAATTATTAATATTTATAAAGGTATTGCTTTATGAAGGAATTAAGAAGAAATTACAGTATGTCAAATTCAGAGCTGATGGATATGGTCGGCGATTTTGTGGGGTTTATGACGCGTGATGCGGCGGAGTTTTTGGTGAGGGGAGTGGATGCTGCGGCTGTAACTGCTTTCGAGGCGCTGGGAAATGCTTTCGAGGTATTTCCGCCGGATGAAGTTTATGCCGCTCAGGTTACCGCCGAAGTCGATGCGAAGAATGCCGCCCGCGAACAATCTATGATTTATGCGCGAAAGATATCGGGCTTTTTTGAACAGGAGTGGGGGCTTAATTCGTGGCAGTATAAACAGCTTGGAATTGCTGGTTTGAATTCTTCTTCGGACAGTAAGTTCAAGGCGGTGTGCCGGAATATTGTTGCAATGGCGACGGAAAATCTTACGGCGCTTTCAGATGTCGGCATGACGCAGACGGATATCGATAATCTGGAGGACGAGGTGCAAGTGATGGAAGATAAAGGACATGCGGCGGCTCTGAAAAAGGCTCTGCGGGACTCGAAGACAGAGGAAAGGATTGAGAAGGGCAATGAATTGTATGGTTATTTGTCTAAATATGCGGCGATTGGGAAGCTGATATGGGAAGACGTTAACGAATCGAAGTACAATGATTATATTATTTATAAAACGGAGCATCAGGGGCTTTCAAAACCGCAGAATGTCGCCGTGGAATACGTCGCAGGCACTCCGCCGCTGAATCATCTCTCTTGGGATGCCGTAACAGACGCAACTTCTTACGATGTTTACGTTTCGATAAGGGATATAGGCGCTCCTTCGGGGGAATATAATCTTTTGAATAACTTTACGGATATTTTTGCAGACATCCCGCCAGTTGATAACAAGCGGAATTATTATAAGCTGAAGGCAAAAAACGCTGAGGACACTTCAGATTACAGTGATGAGGCGTATGTGGATGTGTCGGCTTCTTAAGTAATGAATTTTTCCGATGCGCTCCAATCCTTTTTTTTAAAGTATTAATTTAAATATTGGAGGTTCGCTGTGTAAAAGATGTATGATTTTTATTATTTAAGGAGCATTTTTTTCTTTCTTAATGAAATAAATAAATTTAATTATTAAATGTTATATAATTTAAGTCTTATAATTAATAAAAAAATGGAGCAATTATGGCTACATTAGTTTCTGAACTCACTGTCGAAGAACTGAGCAGAATAATTGAAAAGGCTGTGGAGAAGAAATTAACGGCAATTCTTGAAGACAGTGATGCCGGCTTGAAAATAAAAGATTCTGTCCGGCAGAGACTTCTTTCTCAAAGCATTAATACAAAAAATGAAGAATACGGACATAGTCTTGACGAGGTTGTTCAACAGCTTGGATTATGATATGTATGAAATAAGAATACTTGACAATGCTCTGAAAGATTTAAAAAGGCTCGACAAAGCAGTATCCGGCAGGATAATAAAGAAAATAAAACGGCTCGGGGAGAATTTTGAAGAGCTTCAGCACGAATCCTTAACCGGAGAACTATCATACCTTTTTAAATTACGGGCAGGCGATTATAGAATCCTCTATGAAATCAATCATGAGAAAAAATTCCTGATTATCCATTTGATAGGACATAGAAAAGAAATATATGAATAGCTGCTGTTATATTACTTCTTTTTGTGTTGATGGGTTGACTATGCAATTCGGTGTATAAAAGATAAATGATTTTTATTATATTATGGGAAATTATTTAATTTTACAGATAATGATGAATAAAGTAATAACATCTGCTGTTAAAAAGAATCGTATATTCTGGAGAAAAAAAAATAATCATTTTAAGATAGAAGGATAAGATGAGATACTTAATCATTATTATAATTCTTTTAGCAAATACAATTATGTATGCACAGGATTCAA
>CAZOBD010000327.1:0-2435 GCA_964577665.1 uncultured Hyphomicrobiales bacterium | reverse complement strand
TATGTACGTCAGTCATTTCACCATAGGTCATTACATCATAATGCTTCCACTGCTCGTTGATTTTTTTCTGAAATTCTTCAAAATTTTTCAACACTTCAGCGGAATCAGTACCGTAAAAAACAACATCCCTGGAAAGAAGTTCCACTATTTCTGCCCAGTTTTTATCAGCGCTAGCTTGATTGTAACGCTGACAGACATTTTTAACCTTCTCTTTTTCAACGGTTAACTCCTGAGCCGTCAAAACAGGCGGCTTGTCCGGACCGCAGGAAACTGCGGCTAAAAGAGACAATGACAGTAAAAAAAGTATTATTCTTTTCATAAGCGCTCCGAAAATTGTTATTAATTATTGTGATAAAGAACCTTTTTTTCAAATATAATACATATCGATTAATATATTGCTAATTTTTCCTATATTTATTAAACTTTTAGACAATATGCAAGTATTTTCTTTATTATGTAACAATTATTCTCTATATTTTATTAACAAAATGGTATGTAATTTGTAACATCTTTGATAAATTTTTTTTGTGTTAAGTAAATACAGGTAAAAAATGGAAATATCAGAGATCAAATCATTAATACAGGAAGTATCTTCAAGTAAGACACTTAAACAGGCACAGTCAAAACAAATCGATTCTTCGGAAATACTTAGTGCCAAAGAAAGCAAGTCTTCCATGAACAGCTGGCAGAAAGATATTCTGCTTGATGCTATTTCCATGCTGGAGAATAATAAACAGTTGGATGATAGTCACCCGCTCGATAAATCTGCAAATATTCCTATTGAAACTTTCGAAGAAGCTTTAATGGAGCTTTCTTTTATTAATACTGATACATTTGCAAAAGAAGCCATCGGCGCTCAGGCTAATCTGAGCGGTGAAGATATATTATATCTGTTCACGGAAGAAACATATTAAGCAAGTGTATCTTTAGTATTCTTCCGCCGAATATTTTAAAGATTACAAGATACAAACAGCAGCTAAAAAAACGGCGGTAATCAAGCTACCAAAGCCAAAAGCATATTAAGTTTCTGCTCCAGTGTTTTTTGTGTGAAAGGCTTTACGATATAATTGTTTGCGCCGGCTTTCACTGCGCTTATTACGTCTTCTTTTAAGCCGCGTGTAGTAACCATAAGCACAGGGGTTCTTTTCAAATTATCATCGGCTCTTAATTCTTTTAAAAACTCAAGACCGTTCATATTTGGCATATTCCAATCCGTAATAATAATATCTGCCGGTTTGGATTCGAGGATTTTCAGCGCTTCTTTTCCGTCTCCCGCTTCAATAATTGAATTATAACCGAGAATATTCAGATATCTTATCGTTACTTTTCGTGTTGTCGGCGAATCATCCACAATCAAAATATTCATTTCATTACTATCCCATAATTTCATTACCTAAATTAATGAAACAAATTTAATAAAATAATTTTATATTTTCCAAAATAATTTTTTTGATGTATTTCTTCTGTTTATTTTTTATTTTCAGCTTCCTTAAAATATTTAAAAGAAAGAAATGTTTATATTGCCAAAAAAACAAAAAATCCTTATGACAGATAAATATCAAAATATTTTAGATATGCCTGAAACTCCTTCTAATGTCAGGTATTATCTCGGCTATCAATACAGGCTCGGTAAAGAGTTCATAGCGCCTTATTTGTCAAATGCAGGTGTTTTTAAAACCGGCTGTTCTGCTGCCGAAATCGGAAGCGCCGAAGGAGGCGTTCTTGCAGCGCTAAAATATGCCGGCGCCCGGAAGACTCTGGCTACGGATATTCACAGGGAAAGACTTAACTACGGGAAAGACATTGCAGCCAGAGCCGGTGTTGATATTGACTTTCAGTATCATAACATTCTTGAAGATGAGATTCCGGCGGACTGGATAAATACTTTTGATATTGTAATCCTGAGAGATGTAATCGAGCATCTGGAAGGCACTTCGGAGGCTCTTGCAAAAATAAGACATATCATAAAACCGGGATGTTTCCTATATTTAACATTTCCTTCATATTATTCTGCATTTGGCGGTCATCAGCATACAGTAGCAAACAATTGGGGAAAGATTCCATTTATTCATCTGCTGCCTGATCCGCTTTTTTATGTTTTTTTGAAGGGCGGCAGGAAAAATGACATCTGGGAAGTAAAAAGACTACAGAAGATTAAACTTACTCCAAAAAAACTTATTACCGCCGCACATGCAGAGGGATATGAAATTTTCTCTGAAGACCATTATCTGCTAAGGCCCGTTTTTAAAATGAAATTCGGCATGCCTTCGCTTAAGCTCGGGTTTTTAAAAAATATACCTTATGCAAAAACATTTTTGAGCCTTGAAGCATCATTTATACTTAAAAAGAAATAAGATAATGAAAACTTATGAAATAATTACCTTTTTGAAAAACAATGCAAATGAAAAAAACACGATTAGAGAAATCACCCAAGG
>CAZOBD010000326.1:0-2477 GCA_964577665.1 uncultured Hyphomicrobiales bacterium | reverse complement strand
TTGTAAAATGCGCGGCTGGGTTTAAATCTAATTCTGATTATTTTCTCAAAAAGTACAAAATAAAAACCTTCCGGCTTCAATTAACCGGAAGGTTTTTTTTGTCCGTATTTTTATGATTTATTCCTCAGAAGGAATTTCTACCGCGATTATTACATTGGACTGTTCGTACCAAATTTGAAAAAGAGCTACTTCGCCGGGTTCCTTCTTCTCGACTATGCCGGCTACATCGGAAGTAGTAGAAACATCCTTTCTATCAACTTTGACTATTACTCCGTTGGGAATAATTCCGGCGCGGGCTGCGGGACCGTAGCGTTCTACCTTACTTATAAAAACACCGTTATCAATGCCGAATTTTTCCTTCATTTCATCTGAAAGCGGTTTTATGCTCATACCGAGACGCTCAAAATTAATCGGACCGCTGCCTCCGCCTTTCTGCGGTTTTTCTTCATCTCCGGCAAATTCATCTTCAAAACCTTCTCTTGGTTTTAACTTTACGTCTTTTTTAATTTGCCTGCCTTCCCGAAGAATAGTCAGTTCAACTACATCACCTGCTTTGTGAAGGACTATCATGCTTTGCAGTTCGTTCGATGTCTTAACTTTTTCACCGTTGACTTTTAGAATAATATCACCCGGTTTCAAGCCGGCGGCTTCTCCGGCACTGCCTTCCATTACGTCGTTTACTACAACACCTTCTACCTGCTTGAGACCTTCATATTTTGCGATGCTTTCAGTAATCGTTGATATTCTGACACCGATATAGCCTCTGTCGATTTCTCCGTCTTCAATCAAATCGGAAACTACTGCACGCACCAAATCTACGGGGATTGCAAAACCGTATCCGATATAAGTGCCGGTTCGTGTTGCAATAGCAGTGTTTATACCGACGAGACTGCCCTCTATATTGTAGAGCCCCCCGCCGCTGTTCCCGGGATTGATAGCAGCATCGGTCTGAATGAAATACTCTACCTGATAGCCGTCGCGGCGTCTCCAGGGATTCAAACCGCCGCGTCCTATCTGCGAAACAATGCCGCTTGTAACCGTACTGTTAAGCCCCAGAGGGTTTCCCACGGCAATAACTGCCTCGCCGACACGTACCGTTTTAATGTCGGCAAAGTGAGCGCACTGGTAACCGCTGCCTTCTATCTTTAGCAATGCAAGGTCAGTAAGCGGGTCTTCGCCCACAAGTTCCGCTTTGTGATGCTTGCCGTCTATTGTTACGACTGATATTTCCGAGGCGTTTTCTACTACGTGATGGTTAGTTACAATGTATCCGTCAGGTGTAATAATTACTCCGCTGCCGCTTGCTTCCGAGCGCCTCGTGCCTTCTTCTCCTTCTCCGCCGTCTCCCTCAAAAGGTTCGCCAAAAAACTTGAAAAACTCTCTGAACTGTTCCCGGAAAGGACTCCGCTGATATTTCGTTTCAACGACAACGTGTACGCTTACCACAGTCGGCACAACAGCATCGCTTACGTCTATCATCGCCTGATTGTAAGCCTTTACATTTTCAGGTACATTTACAGGCGCGCTGCCTGCTCCCAAGTCTTTACCGCCTGCAAAAAGGGTGTTTAAAGACTGCGGCGATACATTCCAGAAAAACAAAACAGCTGCGACCGCCGCAATGCCGATAAATCCGGTTAAAACTGCTGTTTTTTTCTTCATTTTACCTCCCTCTGTTCAAAAAAAATGCCATTTCTTATATTTTTTTGAGAATTTAATGCCCAATAGTTAAGTTAACGAAAAAAAGCATTAATTCTTGTTTAAAAAAAATGATTGAAAACAACTCGAATTGTGAATAATCCTATCTCCAAAAGAGTATAACCTTCAATGTAAACTTATTCTGTCATTACGCGCTTGATGCACAATCTCGCGTTACGAAATGTGCCCGGCATGAGTAATATCCATAGGTGAAAGTCCCGATCGTGCCTTGACAGCGGGAAATGTCAGCCATAGGCAAGGGTTCCCGCCCTGATGCCGCTATCTGCCGAAGTCGGGTGGTGAAGGAAGCCGGCGGCAAATTCCGTTGCGCCCCGCGTCATAAACGTAATCAAATCATCAGCAAACAATGCCAATTCGGAATCGGAAAGATTGTAATCTCTTTGAAGCGGTCTAATATTCATAATAACCCTTTAAAATTAGTTAATAAAAGAACAGAATTATACAATAAACCATTAGATTTCTTCAATAAGAGCCTTTATCAAGCAATTCTACTACTTTATCAAACAATTCTAATTCTTTATCAAACGATTCTGCCAGTTTATCATACAATTCTAATTCTTTATTAAACAATTCTGCCTTTACATTAAACAATTCTACTCTTACATAGACCAATTCTAATCAAAATATTTATAATATTTATTCTAAGAAATTGAATGTTAAATTTCCTCTCCATCCTAAGCTTTGCTTGGGATGGAAATTTTCAGGAGAAGCTGCGCTTCGAAAACGAAAGTAACATTCCCAAGCACAGCTTAGGAATGAGA
>CAZOBD010000325.1:0-2481 GCA_964577665.1 uncultured Hyphomicrobiales bacterium | reverse complement strand
AATTTTTGATATTCAGATGTCAGACACCTTCAAGGTGTCGGACATCTTGCTGAAATAATCATCCCCTTGCGTGTTTTTCCCTAATCATGGATGTTTCATCTTATAATTTCAAAAGAAATTTATTGAAAATAAAACTACTTTTTTTATATTTGAATTTTGGCATTAAAAAACTACATTTATTTATTCTTAAGGAATTATAAAATGAACAACAATTTATACACAACATTATTACTTTGCGCGGCAGTTTTTCTATCAATGATCTATCCGGCATTTTCCCAGAAAACAGGCTCATTCAACGAAACAATTAGCTTCAACGGCGAAGACAGAACAGTATCATTTTACGTTCCTCAGGATTATGATCCTCAGAATGAATACCGCCTGATGGTGTGCCTGCACGGATTAAAAGATAACAGTTCAAATTTCCGGAATGCCTTGATTGACTCTTTAAGCTGGAATATGTATATACCTAATACGATTTTCGCATGTCCGGACGGCGGCAATGATCAGGGACGCGATTTTTATTCGCCTGCCGGCGACGAGCAATTCATAATGGAGACTATAAATTACTGTAAATCGGAATACAACATAAACGAGGATAATCTAATTATCGAAGGTTTTTCTCTTGGTGGCAGGAGCGCCCTGAAATTCGGTCTTGACAATCCCGATTTGGTGGATGCCCTGCTATTAAACACACCCGCAATACAGGGCGCATGGGATGCGCTGAACCATCCTCAGGCAAGCCTGCAGTTCAAATATGATAATGCCCGTGATTTGAAAATTGCAATTTCGCAGGGCGCTAATGACGGGACATATATTGCACCCGTTTCTCTTATGTACGGCAAGCTCTTGGAAAACAGCGGATTTGCTTACAGGCAGATAGTACCAAATATGGGACATTCCATTGCAGGACAGAGTTACATACAGATGTGCCTCGATTTTATAGCAAACCCCACTCCTTTTGAACTGGATGCCGAGATTAGAGATATAGTTCTTCCTAACCGCACCTGCAGCGGCGAAATTGATGCGGGCGTAGTGGTAAGGAATATCGGTTCGAAAGATATTACAGGACTTGTGCTGGAGCTTCAGTCTGAAGGAGCTACTAAGGACAGCGCCGTTGATTTATCATTAAAATCTTACGAAATCGATACTGTTTTTTTTAAGGATGTTTTGTTAAGTGAAAACTGGAACAGATTTTTCGCAAGCGTAACAAGCGTCAACGGCAGTAATGATGAGAACCTTCAAAACGATACTTTGACAGAGAACATTTTCAAAATTACCCAAGGAGATGGGCTTCCTTACAATGATGGTTTTGAAGAATTTATTGACGACGGCAACGATTGGATGGTAAATGCTTCCGGTAATATTTCAACATGGAGCCTTGACAATGAAGTTGCCAAAACCGGGGTGAACTCGCTCTTTACATTCAACACAATACTCCTTTTTTATTCCAGGGGACTTACCGAAAAACTCACATCCCCTGTCATAGACCTTACAACCAAGCCGCATCCCGAACTCAGCTTCGATCTGGCTTTCAATTACCACCGATACGAACCGCCGGTATCTACACAGATGATGGAGTTTACCGATACTCTTGTAATTTATGTTTCGACCGACTGCGGGAAAACTTTCGAGCAGGTTTACAGGAAAGCAGGAGCCGAACTTGCCACTGCCGATGAACCTATTTTGAACGCCGTTGAAATAAATGATCTTTTTTACATACCCGATGAAGACGGCTGGCGGCGGGAAGCAGTAGTCCTTGATGATTATGCCGATGCAGATAAGTTTGTCGTCCGCTTTGATTATATTTCCGGCATGGGAGGTTCCATTAACATAGATAATGTTAGAATTGACGAGTACGATCCATCGCTTGTAACAGAAAGGGATAATATATCCGCACAAGGAAAGCAGCTTTCGCTATATCCCAATCCTGCTAAAGAAAGCAGCGTGTTTAGTTTCGTTACTGACAGTCCCGAAAGCATTTCAATAAGGATTTATGATGCTCTGGGTAACTTCGTATCAGGAATTTCAGAAGGAATTGTACACGGCGAAAATGCCGTGAGAATCAACACTGCCGATCTTTCAAATGGCGTCTATTACATCAATTTTTCTGAGGGGGGAAGTACCTATATTAAAAAACTAATAGTTGGAAAATAATCTTCTTTCAAAAAACTGAAACATCCATGATTAAGGAAAATCACACAAGGGTATGATTATTTTTAGTAGATTTGCCCTATATTGAAGAAAAATATTGAAAAAAAAGTAATGTAAATTAAAAACCGGAAGGGACCCCACCCCGGCCTCCCCAAGGGGAGGGAGCAAGATCATTGAATTCCCTCCTTGGGGGAGGGTTAGGGTGGGGCTTAAAATAAACAGATGAAACATCCATGATTAAGGAAAACACCCCTTAATCCCCTCTCAAGAGACTGACATTACCCGAATTTTAAAGAATCCCTCCCCGATTATCATTATTATTAACTAACT
>CAZOBD010000324.1:0-2513 GCA_964577665.1 uncultured Hyphomicrobiales bacterium | reverse complement strand
ATTGAAAATAAACATTCCCAAATCGGAGTTTGGGAATGAGGGAAAAAAGAACCCCACCTTAATCCTCCCCAAGGGGAGGAGATAGAGAAAGACTTCCTCTCCTTACTAAACTCCGATTTAGTAAGGAAAGTATCACAAGAAACTGGAGTTTCGTTTGAAAATAAACATTCCCAAATCGGAGTTTGGGAATGAGGGAAAAAAGAACCCCGCTTTAATACTCTTCAAAGGGGATGTGTAGATAGGGGAAAATCCCGATAGGGATTGAATATTTGTAGATAACAAGATTGCAATAAAGCTGTTTATCCCGTCAGGGATTAAATATTTGTAGAAAAGAGAGCCCCCACCTGAATCCTCCCCAGGGGGAGGAGATAGAGAAAGACTTACCTCTCCTTACTAAAATCCGATTTAGTAAGGGAAGTATCACAAGAAACTCGAGTTTCGATTGAAACATACATTCCCAAATCGGAGTTTGGGAATGAGGGAACCGACCCCACCTGTGTCCTCCCCAAGGGGGATGTGGAGATAGGGAAAAATCCCGATAGGGATTGAATATTTGTAGAAAAAATATAAACAAATGAAAAATTTTGCATTAACAGGAGTTGCAGGTTACGTAGCTCCAAGACATTTAAAAGCCATAAAAGATACAGGCAACAGATTAATTGCCGCCTGTGATCCCCACGATTCTGTCGGCATTTTAGACAGCTATTTCCCTGAATCGAGCTTCTTCACGGAAATTGAGAGATTTGACCGGCACCTTGAAAAAATGCGGCGCTACGAAAAGCATGATAAAATTGATTATCTAAGCATCTGTTCACCTAATTACTTGCACGATGCACATATCCGTCTTGCTCTGCGTCTTGATGCTGATGCAATCTGCGAAAAACCTCTGGTGCTTAAGCCGTCCAATATTGATGCCCTTGCCGAACTAGAAGAGGAAACAGGCAGGAAAGTTTATAATGTTTTACAGCTAAGAGTTCATCCTGCCATAATCGCCCTGAAAAAAGAAATTGAAAACTCAGAGTTCAAGCAAAAATATAATATTACGCTTACTTATATCACCTCCCGCGGACCATGGTATAAATATTCATGGAAGGGAGATATGGAAAAATCCGGCGGAATTGCAACGAACATTGGCATACACTTTTTTGATATGCTCATCTGGATATTCGGAGCGGTACAGCAGTACAAAGTTTTTCTGAGCGAGGAAAACAAAATGAGCGGTCACGTTGAGCTTGAAAACGCTTATGTAAACTGGTTCCTATCCATAGACAAAAACGACTTGCCTGCTGCTGCACTTGAAAAAGGAATGCCGACATTCCGCTCAATAACCTACAACGGAAAAGAGATAGAATTTACAGGCGGATTTACAGACCTCCATACTATGGTCTATCAGGACATTTTAAAGGGCGGCGGTTACGGTCTGCATCATGCGCTGCCCTCAATCGAGCTTGTTTACGGCATAAGGAATGTTAAAACAGAATCAGGCAGAGATGAAGCACATCCATTCTTGCAAAAAAGGAAAAATTTATGAGTTATTTCGTACACGAATCATCTTTTGTTGACGACGGATGCCAAATCGGCGATGGTACAAAAATCTGGCATTTCAGTCATGTGCAGTCGGGAGCACAAATAGGCGAAAAATGCACACTGGGACAGAACGTTAATGTCGGAAACAATGTAAAAATAGGCAGCTTCTGCAAAATTCAAAACAATGTCTCTATCTACGAAGGCGTTGAACTTGAAGATTATGTCTTCTGCGGTCCATCTATGGTTTTTACGAACATTCTCAATCCCCGCTGCAAATACCCCCAGCGCGGAAAAGAGTTTTACGTAAAAACATTAGTCAAAGAAGGAGCCTCCCTCGGCGCAAACTCAACAATTGTCTGCGGAATAACAATAGGGAAACATGCTTTCGTCGCAGCCGGCGCCGTAGTTACAAAAGACGTACCCGACTATGCACTGGTAACGGGAGTGCCTGCAAAAGTAACCGGATGGTACAGCGAAACAGGCGAAAGACTGAAATTTGACACCAAAGGCGAAGCATACTGCGAAAAATCGAAAAAGAAATATAAATTAGATAATGACAGGGTGTTTGAGAAGGATATCCCCCTCGCTCCCCCTTATAAATAAGGGGGATGTGTTCTTCGGGAGTATGAGAGTATCAAGTAGTAAGTACAGAGTATGTGAGTATCAAGATATTGGAAAAAAATCCCGTCAGGGATTAAATATTTGTAGAAAAGAGAGCCCCCACCTTAATCCTCCCCAAGGGGAGGAGATAGAGAAAGACTTCCTCTCCTTACTAAACTCCGATTTAGTAAGGAAAGTATCACAAGAAACTGGAGTTTCGTTTGAAAATAAACATTCCCAAATCGGAGTTTGGGAATGAGGGAAAAAAGAACCTCGCTTTAATCCTTTTCAAGGGGGATGTGTAGATAGGGGAAAATCCCGATAGGGATTGAATATTTGTAGAAAAAAAGATTGCAATAAAGCTGTTTATCCCGTCAGGGATTAAA
>CAZOBD010000323.1:0-2581 GCA_964577665.1 uncultured Hyphomicrobiales bacterium | reverse complement strand
AGGCCACAGGCGCACGTCCTCCTCGTAGCATGGGCATCTTGCCCATGAACTCACAGGCGATCCGGCTTCGCTACGCTTCGCCGCGACAAGCACGCCCGTGCTACGGAAACCCCCGCTTGTCAGGCAGGAGCGTTGTGAAACCGGGTCCCTCACCCCGGTCGAGCCCTTTCCCACGCGAACAACGACCGGCCTGGGGACCCGGCTTCGCCAAGGCTACGCCGCGGGAGCCAGGCCGGCTCTGAAACATCGCACCGCACCTGTTCGTCGGATCCCCGGTCCCTGCTGTTGCTGTTCCCCAGACCCTAGTGCTGCATTTCAGAAGTATCGCGACGACGTGCCCGAGCCGCGGCATTCATGCCGCGCGGCCGCGCCGGATGAATCCGGCGGCTCGGGCAGCGACAGTGTAGTGTGCGGTCCTGTCCATAGTCGCACGATTTGTGAAACGCGGTACGAGCTTGTCACGGCGAAGCGGAGCGAAGCCGGGACCCTGCCGTTCTTGCCCTGCTGTTGCTGTTCCCCAGACCCTAGACCCGTAGACCCTAGACCCTGCTGTTCACCTCTGTCTCCTGCCCCTACTCCTCATCCCCGAACGCCGCGTCGAACGCCACCGAAGACGGCTCGAAGTCCACCCCCTTCACGAACGCGCACGCCTCCTTCGCCCCGTGCTCGCGGTCCATCCCGCTGTCCTCCCACTCCACCGACAGCGGGCCCTCGTACCCGATCTCGTTCAACGCGCGGATGATCGCCTCGAAGTCCACGCACCCGCGCCCCAGGCTCCGAAAGTCCCAGAACCGACGCGCGTCCCCGAAGTTCAAATGCCCCCCGAACACCCCCGCCTCCGTCGGCGTGTCCGACCAGTACACGTCCTTCATGTGCACGTGGAAGATCCGGTCCCCGAACATCCGAAGGAACTTCACGTAGTCCACCCCCTGGTACCCCAGGTGCGACGGGTCGTAGTTGAACCCGAACGCCGGGTGGTGACGGATCGCCTCCAGCGCACGCTCCGTGCTGGCGATGTCGAACGCGATCTCCGTCGGGTGCACCTCCAGCCCGAACTTCACGTCCACCTCCGCGAAGGCGTCCATGATCGGCTTAAAACGCTTGGCGAAGTCCGCGTAGCCCTTGTCCACCTGGTCCGGCAGGTTCGGCGGGAAGCTGTACAGGATCGGCCAGATGCTGCTGCCCGTGAAGCCGTTGACCACCACGCGCTTGAGCTGCTTCTTGATCGCCGCCGGCGCCGCGTCGAAGAGCTTCCGCGCGGCCTTGGCCGTGTCGATCAGCTCCTGGGCGGCCCGCTTGCGGACGCCCTCCGGCTTGCCGTCGCCCCAGACGTGCTCGGGCAGGATCGCCTCGTGCCGCGGGTCGATGTTGTCGCAGATCGCCTGACCGACCAGGTGATTGCTCACCGCGAAGCACTGGAGCTTGTGCTTGCCGAGCAGCTCCCACTTCTGCTTGCAGTAGGTCTTGGATTCCAGGGCCTTCTGCACCTCGAAGTGATCGCCCCAGCACGCCAGCTCGAGGCCGTCGAACCCCATCCTGCGGGCCATCGGTGCGAGCTTGCTCACTGGGAGATCGGCCCATTGTCCGGTGCAAAGCGTTACGGGTCTTGCCATGGCTTACTCCGTTGAGAAGACTGGATTACAGGGGGCCGACCGGTCGGCCTCGTCGTGCTCTTGTTGCAGACCTCTGGGTAGTGTTCCACATCTCCACTACCGCGTTTCAGGAGTCTCGCGACTCCCTGCCCGAGCCGCCGGATTCATCCGGCGCGGCAGCACCGCACGGCATGAATGCCGCGGCTCGTGGTCGGGGGCTTTGGTAACCCCTCAGTCACTTCAGCGGCTTGATCCAGATGTTTCGATACGAAACGCCCGTGTGATCGCCTTGAAGCATGATGGGCCCGGGCTTGCCGAAGTTCTTCCCGTCCAGCTCGCCGCCCGTCGGCGCGGGGCATTCGAACTGATCGATGATCTTCTGGCCGTTCAGGGCGACCGTGACGGTCTTGCCCTTCAGCGTGATGTTGTAGCATTGCCATTCGCGCGGCTTCTTCCAGGCGGCCTTGTCGGCGATCTTCTTGAAGTAGAGCGAGCCGCACGTATGCATGGCGGGCTTCTCGTCGCGTGAGCTGTCGTGGACCTGCACCTCGATCCGCCCGCGGAGATAGACGCCGCTGTTGCCGCCTCGCGGCACCTTGAACTCGATGTGGAGCATGAAGTCTTCGAACTTCTGCTTGGTAATCAGGTCGATGCCGTGCACGCCTTTCTTGAGATCGTTGACCAGCACGCCGTCTTCGACCTTCCAGCAGTTCTTGCCGTGGCGATCGGGGCGAGGCATCCAACCGTCCAGGTTCTTGCCGTTGAACAGCTGGATCCAACCCTCCTGGGCGAACTTTTCCTTCATTTTGCAAGGCTTGCCCATGGCCTTGCATGCCTTCACGTCGCACTTGGGCCCTTTGTCCGCCGAGGAGCACTCGGCTGCGCGGGCGAGACTGAAGCCCGCCAGGCTGACTGCCACGGTACACAGGAGCAGATTGCGCATTGGGTTTCCTAGTTTCAACGCCCGACGCTGGGACGCTCACCGACCG
>CAZOBD010000322.1:0-2598 GCA_964577665.1 uncultured Hyphomicrobiales bacterium | reverse complement strand
ATTGAATTCCCTCCCCTTGGGGAGGGTTAGGGTGGGGCTAAATATAAACAGATGAAACGTCCATGATAAGGGAAAATCACCAAAGAGGATGATTATTTTTAGTAGATTTGCCATATATTGAAGAAAAATATTGAAAAAAAGTAAATTAAAAACCGAAAGAGACCCCACCCCGGCCCTCCCCAAGGGGAGGGAGCAAGATCATTGAATTCCCTCCCCTTGGGGAGGGTTAGGGTGGGGCTAAATATAAACAGATGAAACGTCCATGATAAGGGAAAATCACCAAAGAGGATGATTATTTTTGAAATAGTTGAAAAATTTAGATCATGGTTGTCATTCCGGCTGAAGCGGAGCGGAATGCCGGAATCTCAAGTTAGTTGTGGGAACACCCCCTTAATCCCCTCTTGGGGAGAGGATGCACAATTTGGAAGAAAACGATGCTGAAGAAAAAAATAAACAGACGAACTTTATTCAAAAAAAATCGTTGGGCGCTCTATGAAAAAGACTATCTATACAGGATTGATTTTGCTGCTTTCGACAGCCCTATTCTCCTGTGGAGAAAAGGATAAAACTTCGTCAGATGAAGTAAAGCTAAAAATTGTAACAACAACAACTATGATAGCTGACGCTGTGGAAAACATCGCAGGAGACAAGGTGAATTTGTACCCGCCTCTTTGCGGTCCCGGTGTTGATCCTCACTCTTATTCCACAACGACCAGAGACATAAAAAGCATGTCGGAAGCAGATATAATTTTTTACAACGGATTGAGACTCGAAGACCAGATGGAGAATATTCTTAAAAAGATGAAAGAAAAATCAATTCCGGCGGCTGAAGCTATACCCGAATCAAAGCTGCTCCACTGGGAGAGCGGCGGACATAAAATCGGATACGACCCTCATGTCTGGGGAAACCCCGTTCTATGGCTGGATGTTGTTGACAGAATTGCATCCGTTCTTGCTGAAAAAGATACAAAAAATAAGGAATTTTACATGAATAATGCAGATGCTTACAAAAGTAAGATTAAAGAAACGGACAGTTTTGCAAAAGAGCAGACAGCCCTTATTCCGGAAAAACAGCGTGTGCTGATAACCTCCCACGACGCTTTCCACTATTTTGCAGACTATTACGGCTTGAAAAGCAAATCCATTTTGGGCATCAGCACTCAAAACGAAGCAGGCGTACAGGATATTCAAAATCTGGCGGAATTCATAGCCGAAAAAAACATAAAAACTATTTTCACCGAAACTACTGTCAATAAAAAAACAATGAAAGCTCTACAGGAAGCTGTTTCTGCTCGGGGTGGAAAGGTGAATATTTCAGAAACGTCCCTTTTCTCTGATTCATTCGGAACGGAGGCGCCTGCAAATACATATCTCGGCATGATAAGACATAATGTAAGCGCCGTAGCGGAGGGTTTGAAGTAATGCACAGGGATTTCAGCGATAAAGCGGTTGCTGTTTACGACTTGACAACAGCCTATAAGGAAAAACCGGTTTTATGGGACATAGACCTCGAAGTGCCTAAAGGCGTGATGATGGCAATAGTCGGTCCTAACGGCGCTGGAAAAACCACTCTTATAAAATCCATTTTAGGATTAATAAAACCTGCTGCCGGACAGGTGAGGATTTTCGGCAAATCTTACGGAGAAATGAGAAAAAAAATCGGCTACGTACCACAGCGCACCAGCGTTGACTGGGATTTCCCGACAACGGTTTTTGACCTTGTACTTATGGGGTCTTACGGCAGTCTCGGATGGATAAAACGCCCCGGCAAAAAAGAAAAGGCACTGGCTTTAGACGCAATATCCCGTGTGGGACTGGAGGAATTTGCTGATAACCAGATAAATGAACTTTCCGGCGGACAGCAGCAAAGAAGCTTTTTGGCGAGGGCACTGGTACAAAATGCGGATATTTATTTCATGGATGAACCCCTGCAGGGAGTTGACGCTAAGACAGAAAAAACGATTATGTCCATTTTAAAGGAACTGCGGGATAACGGAAGAACACTTCTTGTAGTACATCACGATTTGCAGACCGTAAAAGAATATTTCGACTGGACGGCGCTGCTGAACGTACGCCTGAACGCCTACGGTCCCGTAGAAGAAATTTTCAACGAAAAGAATCTCCGCGAAACATACGGAGGACGTACCTCATTTATTGATAATAAGTAAGTTAGTGAAACAATCAAACAAATTGCATTTAAAGAATGTAATTCCGTCTGGGGCAAAGCGGAATGCCGGAATATCATTTTAAGGGTAACACACCCCTTAATCCCCTCTTGGGGAGGGGACGTAATACGCAAGGTTTCTTGAGCAAGTTCGCAATAACGAATCAATAGAAGAAAAAAGATGTCCAACATCTGCCAGATGTTGGACATCTGAAACGTGAAGTAAAAAAACGTAATGTAAATGAAAAACCGAAAGAGACCCCACCCCAGCCCTCCCCAAGGGGAGGGAGCAAGATCATTGAATTCCCTCCCTTTGGGGAGGGTTAGGGTGGGGCTTAAAATAAACAGATGAAACGTCCATGATTAAGGGAAATCACCAAAGGGGATGATTATTTGAGAGTTAATGCAAAACAGAGTTTTGAAAGAAAAGTACA
>CAZOBD010000321.1:0-2639 GCA_964577665.1 uncultured Hyphomicrobiales bacterium | reverse complement strand
GAGTTTGGGAATGAGATGCGAGGATTATTCGTAGATGGACTCCACTTTAAAAGTGAAGTCCATCTGAAAACCACATCTGAAAACCAAATATTTACAAAAAATTTATATTTCTGCATTAATTTGTCAAAATTTAACACAAAGTTAAATAACGATTCATTTTCAGGTGAAATATTTGCATTATTATGAAACTGCGAAATTAAAAAAGAAAATGGGCAGATCAAACTATCATACCCACAGCAGCTACTGCGACGGCTCGAGCAGTCCCGAAGACTACATCCGCGAAGCAGTCAAAGAGGGATTGTCTGCTCTCGGTTTTTCTTCACATGCTCCGAATCCGTTTCCGGTTAAATGGGCTATGGACTACCGACATCTCGAATCCTACATGAGCGAGCTTCGAGTGCTTAAGAGAAAATGGAAAAATCAAATAGAAGTGTTCACAGGACTGGAAGCGGACTATATACCAAAAATTATAGGTCCTAAAACTACTTTCATTAAGGAACTAAACCTTGATTATGTTATAGGAGCAGTTCATTTTATATATTCCCCTCATTACAAAATGTTAATACCGATAGACGGGGGAAGGGAGGATTTCCTGAAGGGTATCAGCATAGTATTTTCCGGGCATATTAAGCGCATGGTAACTAAATACTATGAACTTGTCAGAGAAATGCTTATTTACAGCACACCTGACATTGTCGCTCATCCGGACAAAATTAAATATCATAACTATACGGGACAGATTCTATTTGACGAAAATGAAGACTGGTATCAGAAGCTGGTTCATAAAACACTGAAAACAATAAAACGCACAAAGGTAATAGTAGAGTTAAATACCCGTGGAAAATACAAATACGGAGGTTCCTTTTATCCGTCTTGGAAATGGCTTGAGGAAATGTATCTTATGAAAATACCGGTTACATTAGGTTCGGATGCCCATAAACCCCAAGAAACGGATGCCGGATATAGTGAAGCACTGCAGATTTTAAAAGATATTGGATTCAGAGAACTGTACTGCCTGAAAAATTATCAATGGGCGGCAGTTGATATACGTGACTTTGAATACAGGGAAAGCATCTCCGTTTTTCTTGAAGAGGCAGGACGATAGAAAACAATAGTGCAGTAATGATGGTATTTCGACAAGTAAAAAAACCATTTTTTATAAAAATTGTATTTACGGAGCATATTTGTCGATATAACCTTTCATGTTGTATTTTTTCAGCAGCCTTTCTCCGCTCATGTATCGTATCATACCGAAAACCGGACGTTCCTGCCAAGGACGGTCGTGTACTCCGCCAATGCACCATGCAATACCGGCATATCCGTTAGGATCCCTTCCGTCAATAGAATACTTGTCATTCAGATAAACTGCAAGAGTCATTGCCTCTTCGGGAGACTCTGTCCACTCAAGAATCTTTTTTGCCCAATACATACGCATGTATCCGTGCATTTTTCCTTCGAGCAGCAACTGCCTTTGGGCGCAGTTCCATAAAAGGTCATGTGTCTCCGCATTTTCAAATTCCGTACCGGTGTATGAATATGGTCTTTGGTCATTGCGGTGCTTATTCAGCGTTTTAACAGCCCATGCGGGAAAACCTTGAAAATTCATGTAATTTTTATTATAATGACAAAAATTATCGGAAAGCTCTTTTCTTATGATAAGTTCTTCCAAAAAAGCATCGGCAGATTCCTTTACGGCTGAAGATTTTTTTACTTCCAGCGCAATTCTTTGAGAAGATATCTGACCGAAATGCAGATAAGGGGATAAGCCTGATTGGAAGTCCTCGGAAGGTTCATTCCTTCTTTTTGCGTATTCGGATAGTCTATTTTCGATAAATTCCTTTAGCCGGGCATGAGCTTCGCTTTCGCCGGACTTCAAGCTGTGTAATATGCCCGGGTTTTTCGGAAATCTGCCGTAATCAATTTTTTGGAAATTATCGGGCGGGCTGTTGAAATTGTCAGGATTATGAGGATACTCGTCAAATGATGGATATTCTTCCAGATATTCAAACAACACTCTGCCAATTTTTTTTCGCAGTGTATAAGCGGAATATTCCTGCTTACCGGAAGCAATGCGGCAGGGAACGATATTATGTGCATCTACTTCGTAAACGTTTGCATCAATATCGGCAAGTATATCATCAATCCATGCTTTTTTGATATTGAGAGGATCGAAATCTACTATCAAATCAGAAGCATTCCGTTCTTTTAAAAATTTTGGTATAGCGGCAGAAGGTTTTCCCAAAAGAATGAAAAAAGGTATATTCTTTTCATTTAATGTTTCTTCCAGTTCCTTCAAACCTGCAAGCATGAAATCCCAGTGCCTTACAGATGCAAAAAGGTAATCATCGGCTATGTTAAACACAACGGCAAGTTTAGATTTCTTTTCAAGGGCAATGCACCGGGCATAAATAATCGCCCAGTTGTCAAATACTCTCTGATCGCGGCTCATCCAGTAAACAACGGTTCCCAGGCGTTCTTGAGATTTTTTTAATGTATGAACTCTGCTCAGATTCATTTTTACCTTCCTTTTTCTTCTGATTATTTTTTTTCTGCTTCAGATGACCAACATCTGGCAGATGTTGGTCATCTTTTTGCTTCTGTTTATTTTTTATATTTACCATTTAAAATCCGCATCTCTG
>CAZOBD010000320.1:0-2642 GCA_964577665.1 uncultured Hyphomicrobiales bacterium | reverse complement strand
CCCCTCCCCAAGAGGGGATTAAGGGGTGTGTCCCTCATTCGCGAGATTCTGAAACAATACTGAAACAAGCTTTCGGCACAGGGACAGAATGACATTTCGTATCTCATTCCCAAACTCCGATTTGGGAATGTGCTTTTCTTTCAAAACTCTGTTTTGCATTAACTCTCAAATAATCATCCCCTTATGTTTTTTCACTTATCTTGGATGTTTCATCTGTTTATTTTTAGCCCCACCCTAACCCTCACCAAAGGGAGGGTATTCAATGATCTTGCTCCCTCCCCTTGGGGAGGGCCGGGGTGGGGTCTCTTCCGGGTTTTAATTTACATTACTTTTTTTCAATATTTTTCTTCAATATATGGCAAATCTTCTAAAAATAATCATCCCCTTAGGTGTTTTCACTTATCTTGGATGCTTCATCTGACTACTTTTACTGCGGCGCATCTGCCGTATAGCTTTCCTCATGAATATGTTCGGAACGAATTTTCATTCCGCTCATTCTTTCAGCCAAAGACATACCGTCGAGCCTGTGGTATCTCAGCACTTCCGTGGGAGTGCCGCATTCCGGATATTCTTTCAGCCCGATTATTTCAAAATATTTGTTTAAATTATCCTTTTGTGAGTAAACAAGCTGAGTGCCTAAGCCGCCGAATTCGGAATGGTCTTCCAGTATAAACACTTTTTCAATGTCTCCGATTGTTTCCTTTACCCATTCTGCATCAATTCTGTTCAGCCATGGCATATTTACAACTTTCAGTCCAAAGCCTTCTTTTTGCAAAAGCTCGGAAGCAGTCAAAGCCTCGTGAAGCATAACAGGTCCGTAACCGAATACAACAGCGTCTTTTCCTTTGCGGAGAACGGCGCCTCTGCCCTCTGCCAGTCTGTAATCATCGGGCATTTTTATCTCTCTCGGCGAAGGACCGATTATCAGCCGAATACAGCAGTTTGTTGCTGCTTTGTTTACGCAGTAATCAACTAACATCTTTGTTTCTATCGCATTGCAGGGCTGAACAACAAGCATATTGGGGATAGCTCCCATAAGCGATATATCCCTTACGCTCTGATGCGATTTGCCCGGTCCTGCAGGGATAATTCCGCTGAAGTGCATGGCATAAATAATTTTGGTGTTTTCACAGGCATTGTTATATATCTGCTCGTTTGCCCTTGACGCCAGAAATGATGCGAAAGAGTTAACAACAGGCAGAAGTCCCTGTCTGGCAAGACCGCCGGCGCTCGAAACCATGTCCTGCTCAGCAATGCCGTTTTCTATAAATCTTTCAGGGTATTTTGTTTCAAAGGGACGAATGCCGCAGTCTGCCGAGAGATCGCCGTCCATTACGATAAGGTCTCTGCGGTTTTCAGCCTGCTCTAAAAGAGCTTCACCAAACGCAATTTTAACGAATTCTTTGGAGACATTGCTCAACTTTTTCGGCTCCTTTACAACTTCCATATATTTAACAGGTTCAATTCCGAGATCGTTCGTCTGCTTATCTATTTTTGATTTTAGTTCGTCAATCCCCATTTTGAAAAAAATGTCGTCTGGAGCGCCAGAATGCCATTTGTACATAAGTTTTCCGTCTTCTGTTTTCTCGGGAGCCTCCAAGAAAGAAATTCCTTTGCCCTTAACGGTATCAGCGATAATGAAGCGCGGTTTGTCAGTTAATTTTTCCGCTTCATTCAGCGCTTTCTCAATATCTTTGAAATCATGTCCGCTGCACTCCAGCACATGCCAGTCAAAAGCCTCAACCTTCTCTTTAATATTTTCGATGGCATTTACATCTTCTGTCTGCATATCTGTCTGGAATTTATTGCGGTCAATAATTACAGTCAGCCTGCCCGGATTCTGGTGTGCCGCCGACTGAAGAGATTCGTAAATTTGACCTTCTTGAAATTCTCCGTCGCCTGTCAGTACAAATATCCTTCCGCCGTTGTTTTTGTAATTTTTTGCCCAAGCCATACCTTTTCCTTTGGAAATTCCCATACCAAGAGAGCCGGAATTTGCTTCAATGCCCGGTACTCTCACTTCGGGGTGTCCGTCCAGTCCGCCGAGACGCCGCAAAGCAAGAACCGCTGTTTCATCCAATATCCCGAGCGCATAAAAAACCGCGTAAAGCCCCGGAACGTCATGACCTTTGGAAGAAAAGTAAATATCTCTGTCTTTGGAATGAGTTCCCTCGCTTAGGAAATTCATTTCCTCCAGATAAAGATAGGTAACAATATCCATAGCGCTGAGACTTGAACCGAGGTGTCCCGAACCTGCTTTTTTTACGGAAACAAAAGTGTTATAGCGGCACATATCCGCAAAAAGCTGCAGCTTTTCATATTTCCTGCCCACGTCAATCTCTCTTATTCTGTCAAATTCACTTTTCTGAATTATTTCAAAGTTCATATTTTTTCCTTTTAAAATATTTAAATCTATCTGTTATTGCTTTTTAATAGCTCATGTATGTTTCTTTTGTTTATACTGCATTTCCACTTCGGATGCTCAATATCTATTTCATCTCTTTATTTTTTGTATTTTACATTTGAAAATCGTTTAACTGTCATGCTGAACTTGTTTCAGCATCTCAGGTTACGCTGATCTTTGTTACGTGAGATTCTGAAACAATACTGAAACAAGTTCAGCACAGGGACAGAATGACATT
>CAZOBD010000319.1:759-2723 GCA_964577665.1 uncultured Hyphomicrobiales bacterium | reverse complement strand
ATCTCCGGGCCCTGCGTGGCCTAGAACGAGGCGTGACGGATCGCCTCGACGATCGCCGGGGCGGTCAGCTCCTGGGCCTTGACCATGATCCACCCCTTGAAGGCGTCGGCGGTGGCCTTGTGGGCGTCGTCGACGGCCAGGCCCAGCGTCGGGCCGACGCGATCGAGGAGGTCGTCCCAGTGGGACTCGCTGAATCCCTTGCCGATGCTCACGCAGCAGGTCGTGTTGTAGACCTCGATGGCGGCGTACCCTCGCAGCTCGTGGTAGTCGCTCAACGTGTGGCCGCACCAGTACGGATGGGCGAGCACCGCCACCCCGCCTTGGGCGTTGATCGCCGTGATCGCGTCGTTGGCGTTCATGCGGTCGGCATCGATGAACTCCGACACGCCGATACCGACGATGTGATACAGCTCGCCGCCGTAGGGGTTGGGAGGATGGACCTCGATGCCGGGGACCGTCAGGAAGCCGTCGCCGCTCAGGCCCTCGACCGGGGTGACGCCGCGATGGTCGGTCATGACGAGGAAGTCATAGCCCCGCTGTCGATACGCGTCGCGGCGCTGCTCGGCCGTCACCTGGCCGTCCGAGTTGGTGCTGTGTGTGTGCGTATTCCCTTTGTAGAAACGCCCGGGCTGCTCAAACGGATTTCGGTAGGTCATCGGAGGACTTCCCCCCTCGCGGCCTCGGAAACGAACGACAAAGGGCGCCGGGGCCAATCCGGCTCCGACGCCCGAAGGAATCCCGTGCCTCCGGCTGTCTCCGGAGGCATGAAAGGATCGTCTACACCACGCCGAACAGACCGCCGACGAAGGCCTGGATGATCGCGTTGATGATGGCCGTCAGCAGCGGAATGATCACGCTCTGCGAGAAGAACGTCCGGAACTCCAAGCCTGCGATGTAGTCGACGATCTCGATTTCCATCAAGGGTCCGGCGAGCGCGCTGGCCGTACCACCGCACAGCTTGGCATAGAGACTAAGCATGACAGACCTCCCAATACGAGCCCGTCCCACAAAACCGAACCAGGATTATACCGTACCGGCGGTTCGGGTAAAGGCCTGAAGTAGTCCGGGTCGGCACTCCTCAGGTGGGCGGCGTGGCGCCGAGCTTGCGTATCAGCTTCTCGTAGAACTGTCGGGCGACGGCCTGCTCCCCCTTGATGACGTCATTCGCCCCGAGCTGGCTCGCCCGCAGCCCGGCGGAGGTGTAGTTGGTCCGGGCGACGATGTAGAGATCCGGGCGCAGCTTTCGCGCGAGCTGCGTCGCGCGAAGGACCGCCTGCTCATCGGGAATGGTCAACACGAGGAGGGATGCCTCCTCGATGCCCGCCAGGCGAAGCGTATTCTCCTCGCTGATGTCGCCGTGGACCGCACGCAGGCCCAGGCGGCGCTGGATCTCGATGGTCTCGCGATTCTGATCGACGACGACATAGTCGACTTTGTGCCGCTCGAAGATGTCGGCCACCCACCGCCCGGCCAAGCCGAAGCCCGCGATGATGACCGGCCCGAGCTCCCCGTCCTCCCTGGACGCCGATTCGAATTCGGCCACGCGGACGACCACGCGCGTACCATCCTTCCAATCGACCGGGGCATCCAGCCGAATCACGCCCCCCTCGAAGGTTCCGAGGTACCCGTCGTCTTCCATCGCACCGGGCGTGTTCTGGTTCATCGACTCAGCCCCTCGCGCCCTTCCCCCGTCCCTGTAAGAATAGCACATGTCGGGCGAAGACAACATGCCCATCGACCGATCGTCGCGGATCTGCGGACCGAGCCCGCGTACCCCAGGGTCCAACGGCGCGGGACGCGGTCGAGGTGATCGTCGCACGAGACGGGCGGATAAGCCCGCCCAGGGGCTCGAATTCAAGGAATCGACGGCGACATGCCGGCAATCCAGTAGGGTCGCGCGCCTATTCGCCGGGAGACCTAGCCATGAGGAGCCTGCCTCGAAATCGCCGCCTCTGTCTGTACAC
>CAZOBD010000319.1:0-749 GCA_964577665.1 uncultured Hyphomicrobiales bacterium | reverse complement strand
GAAAAAGGGCAGAAACCGACGACACGTTTGCAAGTCATCGCGTTTCTGCCCGGCTGCAAGTGGACGTGGGGTTGGTTCGGCAACAACGTGACGTTCAACGTCCGCCTCCCCCTCGGGCTGGACGGCACAATCGGGCTGCTCAATCCGGACGGCGGCACCATCGGGCAGGGCACGGGAAACGGCACCACCGACGACGACAACGGCACGGTCATCCCCCCCGACATTCTGTAACCCCCTTTGCGCCTATTGCGGTCCCGTATTCCAAAACGACAATGTCGCTTCCGCCTCGTGGCCGGCGCCGCACCTCTTCTCTGCGGAGGCGGACTCGCCCGTGGTGAGCTTCCGACTTCCCCCTCGGAAAAGCCCCCGCTGATGCCTACCTTGGGGCAAAGGACCGGTACAATAGTTGGGCACGTATGCGGATTGGTGACGGCACATCCCGTAGGTGGTGGCTGGGCGCTTCGGTCCTGGTGGTGGCATTGACGATCCTTCTGGCCGTCAGCGGCATCGGCTTGGCCGTGCGCCAAGGACAAGCCCTTCGGCAGGCTCGGGTGCAGGGGCTCCGCGACCGGGCGGAGGTGGTCTCCAACCGCCTTCTGGACGATCTACGTGCGCTGACCGGCTCGCGGCTTGGCCGCATCCGCAAGGCGTTCGTCAGCCAGGACGACACCGCGCTCGCCGAGATCGTCGCGCGCGACGCGTGGATCGAGCTCGCCTTCGCCTATGACCGGTGGGCGCTGGTGACCTGG
>CAZOBD010000318.1:0-2758 GCA_964577665.1 uncultured Hyphomicrobiales bacterium | reverse complement strand
AATTTGACGGCAACGGGTAAAAGCTTATTGACTCGTTTGTAGGAATTTATATTAACAGAAACCATTGAAAAAGTCGAACCAAAAGCATTAGAATTTTTCTCGGGTATTCTTTGATGTGGCGAATTGCCGCTCTCTTGTTGGCTGTTAGATTCTCCATTTTGTTTTAGGAGCGATTCGGCTGAAAGTGTATTTCCGTTAACAATGACATTGGTTATTTGATTTTTTTCATTATCTTTTACGACGCTGAAGTTTTTAAATTTTGAAGAGTTAACATAATTATCATCAAGATAAATGGTGTCATCCAGTGAAAATGTAGTGTCCTTTTGATATTTAAGTTTTAAGCTGAAACCGCCATTTTCTGTTATGCTGTCTTGTCCGCGGGTACTTAAGCTCGACATATATTCATTTAACTGCTTATTTGCAAAGTACATGAATTTCCTGTCGAGTATAAAAGCAGTGTCAAACACTCTTCTTCCGTCAGATGTATATTTTATACCTCTGTGTTTTTTTGAAATGATTTCACTTTGAAGTGTATTCTTTTGCATTTTGTCGATTACTGACGCTGAATAGCCGAGGCTGAGCAGAGTCCTGTCTGCGATAGAATCTACAAAGGCTTTTAATCTGGAAAGCTCTATTGTCTGGTTCTGTTTGTAAAAACGTTTTAGCTTCTCGTTTAAAAAGGCTTGCCTGCTTGAGTCGATTTTAACGCCTGCCAGATAAATCCTAAGCATGTTTTTCCCTATATCCTCAGGTCTGCCGTTTTGATTATCAAAAACTTTATATTCTTCCTGCGGAATGTCTAAAGTTATATTTAAACTATTGTTATTAACAGGTTTTGGTTTTGAGTTATTGAAATTGAATTTGTGCAGAGTGCTTTTCCTGTCGGGAGATACTTCAGATAACACTCTCATTTCAATCCCTGCTGTGTCATTTTCATTTATGTATGCCACATGTTCATAAATATTTTTCTCCCGGTCATACACTACCTGATAGTATCGCTTGTTATCATGGAAATTATTTGAATTGGCAGCAGCCTGTGAAGAAACCATACTGAAGGCGCTTATGTTTTCTCCGTTTGAGGCGCTCATTGTGTTGTAGTAAGCATTTAAAACGCCGCCTCTTTTTCCATCTGCATGAAGGGAAATAATTCGGCTGCCGGAAGCGTCAGTTACGATACTTGGCTCTGCCTTAGTGAACAACCTGATATTTTCCTCCGGCACACCTCCGATTTTCACTTTGCTTTGAGTTAGAACAACCGGCGTGGGCTTACCTGTTTTTATTAAGCCGTAGAATTTAAATCCGCCGTTTTCTTTTCTCACACCGAGTTTTTCAAGCTCTGCGGGAGTAAGCTCTAAAATTTTTACGCCTCTTACATCGTGTCCGGTAAATTGGAAAGAATGCTCCTGTTGTGATTGCAAAGAAGTATCTTCAACGGGCAGAGCAGAAAGGGCTGCTAAATCTTCTTTGGATTTTTTTTCGTGCCGGGGAGGGGGTTGATTGTTCAAATTGTTTCCAGCATGAATGCCTTCTTTCGGATTCAAAGAAGGTGGTGTTAATACATTAGATTTGTCAAAGAAAGTGAAGCTGAAAACAGCAACTGCTGCGGCGGCGGCAAGCGTACTTCCAAAGACATTTAGAGTTTTTCGGGTGAAAAACCGGCTGATCAAGTTGTTTGGCTTAACCTGACCGGAAACAGAAATGCTTTGTAATAGGCTGTGAGCCTGCTGGCGGGTATAGACGGGCTGGCGGCTCCGAGCCTTTGCAAAGTAATCATCCAGAGTATATTTTTTATTCATTTACGACCTTTAAACTTAGTTCATCTTCACTGTGATTTATCCTCAATACATCCGGTTTTTCGAAAACAAATTTTTTCCGCAGGCGCAGCTCCGGCTCGCGGTAATCTGTATTACCGGGGTCGGCATCGAGAAGCTCGGCAAGTTTTTTTCTTGCCCGTCTCAGCCTTGATTTCACACCGGAAAGCGTTCCGCCCTGAAAATCCTTTATTTCCTCTAAAGAAAAGCCTGATATTTCAAACAACACAATGGCTTCTTTTTGTTTTTCGGGGAGCTTGTCGATAGCGGAGTGAAGCATCTGCACATCGAGATTGGAATCGGGAGCAGGTTCGTGGTCTTCTATCTGCTGAGCAAGTTCTTCGTCATATTTTCCGAAAAAGCGCCGCCTCCATTTATTTCTTTTGTGCAGCCTGCTTGCCACGGTAAAGAGCCAGCTTTTAAAAGCTTCTTTTTTTCTTATATTTTCAAAACTCTCATAAGCCACCAGCACGGTGTCGCTTACTAAGTCGTATGCGTCTTCGCGGTTTTGCGTTATGGCATAGGCAAACCTCGAGAGATCGGCTCTGACCGGCTCAAACAGCTCTAAAAATTTCTCCTGCTTCTCCAAACTTCCCATTATCATTTATTTTCAATTCGTTCTAAAGAATAAGAGTCATTTATTTGCAAAAAGTTTCAAATTTTTTTCTTATTTTAAAAATGATTATTTGAAGAATCTAACCTTTATTTTTTTGTACGAAAAAGAAGAGTATGCTTTTTAAAACAAACTCATTTGATTTATTCATAAAAAACTGTTAAATTTACTGAAATTCTTTTTATTAATAAATTGAATTGATTATAGATCGCAGATCTTTGAACATCACGGAAGAGAAGCTGAAGGCTTTGAGACAAATTCGGCTGGAAACGACCAACTGAAAACAAACGCCGCCCTCCAAATGAAGGATGCCGGAATAGATGTTGTATTTGTG
>CAZOBD010000317.1:0-2801 GCA_964577665.1 uncultured Hyphomicrobiales bacterium | reverse complement strand
ATTATAGCAAAGAGCAAAACAGTTATTTTTGTTTTATTATTTCGTTGGAGGACCTATGAAATCTTTACTTAACAGCCTAAAATCACAGAAGTTAAAACTATTATTCGCAGCGATTCTATTTTCACTGTTTTCTCTGCAGGAAATGCAGGCTCAGACTTACTGCAACGGGTTCGGATATTATTCCCAATACGGTTATGTATCACGATTTACCTTTGCAGGTATAGACAACACATCCACTTACAACACATCGACAGAATATGGAACTCCAGTTACTTACTATGGCTATCAGGATTTCACAAGCCGTGTAACAAAGCCACTTTCGCCAGGTGAGAGATATAGTTTTGCTATTTCAGGCTACTCACTTTGGGGAACAAATTATTCAGCATACCAGATATGGATTGACTGGAATCAAGACGGCGATTTTACAGACAGCGGAGAAAAAGTTGCTTATAATGACCGAGGCGGACCGAACTTCGCAGGAAATATTACCGTGCCGGGAAATGCCAAAACAGGAAAAACACGTCTTAGAATTGCTTATTCGGGTTATTATCCTTACTACAACAGTTATCACAGAGATCAACCATGTTTAAGATATCCTGCCCAGCCCCCTGACTATAAATACCCCTATTATATGGAGTATGAGGATTATACTGTTGAAGTGGCAGGCGGAAATGACGCTGGAATCTCAAGCATAACAAGTCCTAATGACTTTTTTGATTCCCAAGATGAACAGGAAGTAAAATGTGTAATTAAAAACTTTGCTGAAATTGAGCTTTTAAGCGCCACAATAAATTGGAGCATCGACGGTGTTCGTCAGCCTTCTTTTGAATGGAACGGCGAACTCGATAAAAATGAAACCGAACAAGTTTCCTTAGGTAAGGCAAGATTTACACCGCAGGCTCCATGGGATCCCTTTACGATAGAAATTTGGACAAGCAACCCCAGGGGCAGCGATCCAAATGCAAATTTGATGCCGGATGCAAATGCCGGTAACGACAAAGCAACACGTAAGGTAAAATGCCGCTTAAACGACGCAGGCTTTGTAAATGCTGATAAGATGATACCTATTACGCCGGGTAGCAACGACGTAGTATTGACTATAAAAAACTATGCTCCACGCCCCCTTACAAGCTGCCAGATAGACTGCAATGTCCGCGGCTTCCAGTTTCCCGCATATCAGTGGACAGGATATATCGAGCCTTATGGAACAGGTGAAGTAACCGTAGGTACTTACAATTTTGGTTCGGGTTCGGCGGAATACCTTATTACTGCCAGTACATCCCTTCCTAACGGCGAAGTTGACGAAAATCAGGACAATGACGCAGGTGAAACAACTGTTTACCGAGCATTAGAGGGCGGCACATATATTATAGGAAACTCAATAGGCACTGATTTTCGTGATTTGGTACAGGCAATGTCTTTTATCAATTACTGGGGTCTTGCAGGACAGGCGACCTTGAAATTTCAGCCCGGCACTTACAATGGCAACGTAACCCTTATGCCGAAAAACAACCGTCAATTTCCAATGACTTTTGAATCAATGTCAGGCTCACGCAACGACGTTATCATTCAAAATACGGCAACAGACGATGCCAGCAATTTTCTCTTTAAGCTGAACGGCTACAATAATGTTACTTTGAGGAATCTGACATTAAAATCAAACGGGAGCAATTTTAACCGTATCATCAGTATGAACGGCACATGCAGCAATCTGACTGTTGAAAATTGTGTTCTTTACGGCTCAACTGCCGCTGGTGCAGGCGATGAGAACGCTCTTATTTATTCGAAAGAAGTCGTTAATAATGCTAAAATTTTAAACAACAGCCTGAACGGCGGCAGCTACGGAGTATTTTTAAACGTACCCGACGGCTACCAGGGGAATAACCTGACGGTAACTGGCAACTCAATCCGCAACATGACCCGCATGGGCATAATGACTGCTAATATCAACAATGCAAAAATAAACGACAACCGCATAACCGGAAACGGCTTCACACATGGTATTTATGCCTACAACTGCAGCGAAATCATGAACAATATCATCACAGGTGTCAGAGGCATAGACAGAAGTAGCGATATAACGGTTGACGAAGCCGGCATCATGGTCAAGCACACCATGGGCGGAAGCGCTGTAATAACCGGAAATACAATCCGCGGCAACGATGCCCACGGCATCTATGCCTACGGCGTTGCATCGGCAAATATCAGCAATAATGCAGTAAACATGACAACGTATTCCAATCTGGAACGCGGCGCGGTTACAATGCTCGGCAGCGGCGGCTATAGCGGACTTGTGAAGGATAACGAAATCACCGGCACGGAAACAAACGGCATTTATCTCGGCATGTACTCCGAAGCAGACGTTATCAGAAACCACGTTATAGTAAACGGCGGCAAGACAGGTATCAAGACCGTAATGTCCAGAGCAATGCTCGGCGACAACATGGTCGGCGGAAACGGCAGCACAGCGCTTGCCATAGACAATATGGGCGGCGGACAGGGCGGAGACCCCTATCCCGAAGGAATAATGGCAGGCAGTGAATCCATAGTGTATGCCTATTACAACTCCTTTGTGGTAAACGGCAATATGCCTGCGGTAATGGTAAACGACCCTGCACCCGGCACGCATCTGGAAAGAAATATGTTTTACAATGCGGGCATGGGCGAAGCATTTTCGGTAAATGCTCCCATGGGCATGAGTATTGTATGCGATGAAAACAATATCTACACAGCCGGCGGCACACTTGCAGATATGGACGGCTCGACAATGACCGATCTCGAGCAGTGGACTACATACACCG
>CAZOBD010000316.1:0-2822 GCA_964577665.1 uncultured Hyphomicrobiales bacterium | reverse complement strand
TTCTTCAATATATGGCAAATCTACTAAAAATAATCATCCCCTTGTGTGTTTTTCACAAATCATGGTCGTTTCATCTGTTTAATTTTTACTTTCTGCTTCCAGATGTCTAACATCTGCCAGATGTTGGACATCTTTTTGCTCCTATTGTTAGAACATTTTGATTTTTCGCATCTCATTCCCAAACTCCGATTTGGGAATGCAATTATCTTCAAAAACTCTGTTTTACATTTTTCATCTCATTCCCAAACTACGAAAGGTAAGATGTTTATAACTAATGTGAATTTCAGAATATCTGTGTATAAATAAAAAAAATTGCAAATACTATCATTGCGGCGCCGAAGGCTCTTTCGAGGGTTCTGTTCCGCATGGAGACTGCCGTTTTTGCTCCGAGATAGGAGAAAGGTATGACAGATATTGCCAGAATTAGAGCGATGTTTGGGTCTATGTGTCCTAAATCCCAATGCTTTAAAGTGCTGACTATTGCAAGGACAAAAACGCAGGCAAGGGAAGTTGCCACAGCCTGCTTCATCGGCAGATGATTAACCCGCACAAATGCCGTAACCAAAACGATACCTCCTCCGACTGCCAGGACTCCCGCCGTAAAACCGCCTAATATTCCGGAGATTAATCCGCCGAGAACCGACACTCTTACGGGCAGTTCTTCACCCTTGAAAAGCCAGCTTGAAATAAAGAATTTTAAGCCGAGGAAGCTTAAAAAGACTGCTTTGGCTATGATAAGTATTGTGCCGTCTATGTACTGTGTTGAGCAGCTCCCCAGATAGCTGAAAGGAATAGCCGTAATAAGAGCCGTGCCGGCTATTTTAAATACAATCATTCTCTTTTTATAATACATAAACGAACCTGATGCCGCAGAGGGAATAGCCGCAACAATAGGCGTTGCCAGAGCGATAATCGGAGCCGCTCCGAGCAGCAGCCTGACAAAAGGCGATGCCACCACCGATCCTCCTATCCCGAACATACCGCTGCTGAAGCCGGTAACGGCGCCAATAAGTATTGTTGTTAATGTTTCTTCCATTTATATCAATTCATAAAAT
The DNA here is from genome assembly GCA_964577665.1 of uncultured Hyphomicrobiales bacterium. Taxonomy (GTDB): domain Bacteria; phylum Bacteroidota; class Ignavibacteria; order Kapaibacteriales; family UBA2268; genus CAYVTD01. The sequence goes on along the minus strand of CAZOBD010000316.1, from coordinate 1,767 downwards.
GAAAAAGCAATAATGTTAAGATGCCCGGCATCTCATAGATGTTGTACATCCGGGTGTTTATTAAATATTCTCTCGATTATGGAAATCAATCGCTAAAATAACTATATATTTACTGCTTCACCGTAAGCCTCTGCTGCCGCTTCCATTACTGCCTCGTTTAAAGTCGGATGTGGGTGTATGGTTTTAAAAATGGATTTTGCGGTTGCGTCAAGCGTCCTTGCTACTGTCAGCTCGCCGATTAGCTCTGTAACGTCGGGACCTATCAAATGCGCTCCGAGCACTTCCCCGTATTTGGCATCAAATACCATTTTTACAAAGCCTCGTGCTTCTCCGATGGCATGTGCCTTACCGTTTGCCGTGTAGGGGAATTTTCCTGTTTTAACATCATAGCCTTCTTCTTTTGCCTTTTCTTCAGTCATGCCGACGCTCGCAACCTGCGGCTGGCAGTATGTACATGCCGGTATATTGCCGTAATCTACAAATGATTTTTCTCCAGCCATGATTTCAACGGCGGCTATGCCTTCGGCAGAAGCTTTGTGTGCGAGCCAGGGGGGACCGGCAACATCGCCGATAGCGTAAATACCCTCAACGTTCGTCTGCATTTTATCGTTGATTTTTATAAAGCCCTTTTCCGTTTTGATGCCTAAGTCTTCAAGACCGATATCCTCGATGTTGGCTTGTATGCCAATGGCATTCAAAGCAAGTTCAGCAGTTAGTGTTTCTTCTTTGCCGTCTTTCTTTTCGACAACTATTTCAACGCCTTCACCTTTGGGTTTTGCCGATTTGACACGGGTATTGGTCATAACTTTTATTTTTGCTTTGCGGAAATTGCGTTCCAGTTCTTTCGATATGTCTTTATCTTCAACAGGTACTATTCTGTCCATCATCTCAATAACCGTAACTTCTGCTCCAAAAGCATTGTAGAAATAAGCAAACTCTACGCCGATGGCTCCGGCTCCCATAACGATAAGCGATTTGGGGATTTTCTTCTGAATCATTGCTTCTTTGCTGGTAAGGATTTTTTTTCGGTCAACTTCAATGCCTTCGAACATTCTCGGGCGGGCGCCCGTTGCAATGATGATGTTCCTGCATTTTATTGTGTCAGTTGCTTTGCCGTCTTTGCCGCGGACTTCCACTTCGCCTTTTCCTTTTATGTATCCGCTGCCTTTTACCTCTTGAACTTTATATTTTTTGAAGAGGTATTTAACGCCGTTAGACATTCTGTCGGCAACGCTGCGGCTTCTTTTGATTACCTGTTCGAAATTTACTTTCGGATCTTTTATGTCGAAACCAAAATCGGCTGCATGGTTGAAAAATTCCATATATTCGGCGCTTTTTAGCAGCGCTTTTGTAGGAATGCAGCCCCAATTGAGGCATACGCCGCCCAAAGATTCTCTTTCTACGCATATCACTTTCATACCAAGCTGCGAAGCCCTGTTTGCAGCAACGTATCCGCCTGGACCCGAGCCGATTATCACTAAATCACATTCATGATTTTTCATTGTATCCTCCCTTAATTTTTATGTTAAATGTTTCATCTGTTTATTTTGTGTATTTAAGATTTAAAATCCGCATCTCTGTCATGCTGAACTTGTTTCAGCATCTCATGGATGATGAATACGCCCCTTAATCCCCTCTCAAGAGGGGACTTTTCTGCCCGTCAGATGTCAGACTCTTTCGCATCTCATTCCCAAACTCCGATTTGGGAATGTGCTTTTCTTTCAAAACTCTGTTTTGCATTAACTCTCAAATAATCATCCCCTTGGG
>CAZOBD010000315.1:0-2833 GCA_964577665.1 uncultured Hyphomicrobiales bacterium | reverse complement strand
CGGAAGCTCAGCGCACCCTCACGGATGTTCAGCGCACCCTCACGGATGTTCAGCGCACCCTCACGGATGTTCAGCGCACCCTCACGGAAGCTCAGCGCACCCTCACGGATGTTCAGCGCACCCTCACGGATGTTCAGCGTAAGTCTTAGATTAACAGAAAAACGAATACGAAGCACATTTTTACACGTATGACGCACATATTTTTACATAAGATGCACATATTTATAGCTTCGACGCGCATTTTTTCAAATAAGTAGTATTTAAAATTGATTACGAAACATATATATTTTAGTAAAAAGGATTTAAATTTGAGTAGGCTGTTAAAAAAATCCTCATTTATTAAGATTTTAATAAAGATGTGATTCTACGGGTGAATTTAAACTTTCTAAAATTTTTCTTATCAAGCCAATTTTAAAAGGAAGATATAGTTATTTCTGTCTAAGCATCAAAAAATTTCTGCATAATCCCCAATTTTTGAAACTGCGCCAAAAAATCGAGAAAGTCAAGAACTATTTTATTTTAGGCACTATAACAAGAAATCTGAAAATGCCTGAGAGCCGGAGCGGCTTTTCAGGGGGTATGTTTAAAATGACCTCGGAAGTCGGGAGACATATTCTGAAAATGTAGAATATTACACGATTTAGTTACCTTTTCTTAGCTCTGTACTTTTGTACATCGATTTCATATTTTCGGATTTTATTGTGGAGGGTTTCGCGGCTGACTTTCAGCGTTGCGGCGCTTTTGCTGACGTTCCCCCTGCACTGCTCTAAAACCGCTTCGATATTCTTTTTGTCGGCCTCTGCCAGAAATGCTTTCTGAGACTTTGCGCCTCCCGTAGCCACGTCAATTTTTAGCTGTCCCGTACCCGATTTGGCATTAGCGCCGGAGGGAATAATTCCTGCCTTATGTATATCGGCGGCTTCTATGTTGCTGCTTCTCAATGTCTGAAGTACTCTCTTCAAAACGCTTAGAAGTTCTCTTACATTGCCGTGCCAAGGCTGTTCCTGCAGATACTCGACAGCCGAGGGAGAAAAAACCTTTTCTTCTTTGTACTGTATATTATGCTGTTTTATGTAGTATTCTGCAATTTCCGGCAGGTCTTCAATTCTTTCCCGCAGCGGCGGGATATAGATTTCGCACTCGCGCAGGCGGTGGTAAAGCTGTTCCCTGAATTTGCCTCCGCTTATGTTTTCCATCAGGTCCTTATCCGTAGCGGATACAAAGCGGACGTCAATTCCCTCATTTTCCGTCGAGCCGACCCTGCGTATGATTTTTTCTTCGATGGGGTTAAGCAGGTTTGCCTGCAGATTTAATGGCAAATCGCCAATTTCGTCGAGAAAAAGAGTGCCTTTGTTTGCCTGATGAAACAACCCCTTTTTCGTTTCGGTGGCGCCGGAAAACGAACCTTTCAAGTGGCCAAAAAGCTCACTTTGGAACAAATCGCGCTGAATATTGGGAATATCCACGACAACGAAGGGAGCGCGGCTTCTGATGCTGATGGCATGTACTGCCTGAGCAATGAGTTTTTTACCGGTGCCTGTTTCGCCGGTTACGAGGATGTTAAGGTCTGTTCTGCCGTACCGAATTACTTGATCGCCGAGTTCTATCATTGTTCTGCTCGAACCGTATATGCCCTGCCGGCGGAGGAACATAGCTATTTCGCGGGCATCGCCTTTGAGATGAAAACGCTCGAGTGCGCTTTGAATGACTTCTTTCAGTTTGTTTTTGCTTAGTATATTTTTTTCTATAAAGTTAACCGCGCCGAGCTTTGTTGCTTTTACGGCGGTTTCAATGGTGCCTTTGCCGCTTATCATTATTACGGGCAGTTCTGGGTAATTTCTACGGCAGTGCTCTAAGATATCGAGTCCGTTCAAACTGTCGCCGGATGCAAATTCAATATCTAAAAGAGCTGCGGATAAGTCTTTGTGGTTCCTGTCGATATAGGCGACGGCATCCTCGGGATCCTGCAAAGCTTCGGTATCGTATCCGAATGAATAAACAAGGTCGGAAAGTGTTTCGCAAAAGTCAATATTATCGTCAACTATCAATATCTTCATTGTCTTACCTCACAATAAAATTCATTTTTCCAACGGCTTATTGTGTAAATGCTGCAAAGTATCGTAAAAAGCTCTGAAGCCTTTGCTTAAATAAGTATCGTGCTTTGGATTCCAGACAGCCCGCAGGGTTGTAACGGTAGCGGGGTTTTTATATTCAATGAACCTCGATGTATCTCCGGGAGAGTTCAGCACATGCACTTTGGCAAACATGTTTTCGAGCCTGTTTACTATTCCGCAGTAAACTTCCGGGTCTATTTCCATTATTTTCTCTATGTTTTTTGCATTTCCCAACGAGTCTTTGAAAGAGTACATCGCGGCTTCGGAGGTAAGCCTGTAACCGCTCATAATGCCGCTTTCGGAATAGTATTCACCCCAAGAAATAAGCAGTGTTTTATTAGTTTCCGACTGACAGGCAGCTTTTTCTCCGCTGCAGCCCGAGAGAAACATATTCACTAAAAGAAAACCAGTGATAAAAAAAGCTGAGAGGTATTTAATAGCCATCATATACTTTTTAACATCTCATTAATACTAATACTCATTGTGTTGAATTTACGTTGCATTATTTATGTAATGTAGAAAATTGTATTTCATCTGTTTATTTTTAGCCCCACCCTAACCCTCCCCAAAGGGAGGAAATTAAATGATCTTGCTTCCTCCCCTTGGGGAGGGCTGGGGTGGGGTCTCTTCCGTTTTTTAATTTACATTTCGTTTTTTTACATCTAATTCCCAAACTCCGATTTGGGAATGTGCTTTTCTTTCAAAACTCTGTTTTGCAT
>CAZOBD010000314.1:0-2849 GCA_964577665.1 uncultured Hyphomicrobiales bacterium | reverse complement strand
CGGCCTCGGTGATGGCCGAGATCATCGAGGAGTTGGAGCGGCTTGAGCGCGCCGTTGGAGGCGCAGGCGTGGGTTCGTCAGAGGAAGGTGCCGGAGTCCGTCGTCGACGTGAGCAGCAGAAGACGTACCGACTGGAGGACACCGGCGTTGAGGAGGTGTTGGCCGAGTATCGGCCGAACGATCCCAACCCACATCGTTGCCCGCAGGCGACGTATCAAGCCCTTGCCAAGGTCCTGTCGCGATCCACAAGGCCCCTGAAGTACAACGAGATCACCAAGGCCATTCGCAAGGAACTCGGTGGAGCCCCCGCCGACTATCAGCTGCGTGTTGCCCTAAGGTTCTGGTCCGATCACGCGGACCTCATCGAGCGAGCCCATGCCAGGTACAAGGCGAAGGACAGCAAGCGATTCGTCGCAGCCGCGCGGAAGGCGTGGGCAGAGCTTGCCTCGAAGTGCGAGGGATGACTCTACCGCGCGACCTATGAAAACGCTTGGAGCTTTCCGCGTTAGCGGAATCTCCGAGTTCGTGTCAAACCCCAACATATCAGCCAGATGCCAATCAGCATCACCGGGGCCGAGGCGGGGCAAGGACTTGGCGCCGGGGCAACGGAGGGACTACTACGCGTAATGGTTCTCACCACGGTCTCACTGTAGTCTCCCTGATCATCCCACGACCGAATCTGTATCTCATTCTTACCTTCTTTCAGTTCTACCGTGAACGCCCATATAGTGGTTCCTTCCGCTGAACTCCACGAACCATCGCCTACACGACACAGGACTCCAACGATTTGTCCATCAGTGTCATAGGCCGTTCCCGAGCACAAGAAGCTGGATGTTTCAGCAGACACTGTCGCATTCGCCGAAGGAGCGTTCACCGTTACCGATGGCCTGACATTCCTTCTGTCGTTCGGATCCTGCTCGATCTTCAGCATTGCCGACTGTGGATTGCCCAGCTTTGCCCCACCCGTCGGATTGCTCAGCGTAAGGTGCACCGTTTCGTCGCTCTCCGCAGCGCCGTCATCCTTGACGGCCACGTCGAACGTTCGGCTAGTTACCCCGTCGCCAAACGTCAGCGTCCCCGAGGCCGCCGTATAGTCGCTGCCGGCCTGGGCCGTGCCGTTGCTCGTGGCGTAGTCTACCGTGACCTCGCCGTCGCTGCCGTTCACCCGGCTCACGGTAATCGTTTTGGTGCCCCCGTTCTCGGCGATACTATACGTCGCCGAGCGGAACTGAACCTTTCCGTGCCGATAGCCGACCGTCACCGTCACCTGGTCCGCGTCCGTCTGACCGAGGTCATCCGTCACCGTCAGTGTGTACGCCGTCGTGTTCGTCGGCGATGCCGTCGGGTTGGCAACGGTCGGGTTATCCAGCCCTGTGGTCGGCGACCAAGCGTAGCTGTACGGCGGCTTGCCCCCGCTCGCCGAACCGTTCAACGTCGTGGAGCCACCCTGACCAATCTGCTTGTCGTCACCGGCATCGGCAACCACCCCCGAAGCGATCGTTACCGTCACCTGGTCCGTGTCCGTTTGACCCAGGCCATCCGTCACCATTAGCGTGTACGTCGTCGTGCTGGTGGGCGAGGCCGTGGGCTCCGCTGCGTTCGGGTCATCCAGACCAGAGGTCGGCGACCAGGCGTACCTGTATGGCGGCTTGCCACCGCTCGCCGAGCCGTTCAACGTCGTCGTCCCGCCCTGACCAATCTCCTTGTCGGCACCCGCATCGCCAACCACCCCCGATGCCACCGTCACTGTCACCTGATCCGTGTCCGTCTGACCCAGGTCATCCGTCACCGTCAGCGTGTACGTCGTCGTGCTCGTTGGCGATGCGGTCGGCTCGGCCACGTTCGGATCATCCAGCCCCGAGGTCGGTGACCAGGCGCAGCCGTACGGCGCCTTGCCACCGCTCGCCGAGCCGTTCAACGTCGTCGACCCGCCCTGGCCGATCTCCTTGTCGTCGCCCGCCTCAGCGCTGATCGCGCTTGCCACGGTGAGCGCCACTTGGTCGGTGTCGGTCTGCCCGATGTCATCGGTTACCGTCGCCGTGTATGTCGTTGTGGTGAGGGGTGAGGCCACGGGCTCGGCCACGTTTGGATCGCTCAGTCCCGCCGGCGGCGACCAGGCGTAGCTGAGGGGTACTTTACCGCCGGTGACTGTTGCCTTGAGCGTGCTGCTCTGACCTGAGGCGATGATGTTGGGATCGGCTGACGCCAGTACCGACAGCTCCTGATTATAAACGCCGGTGACGTTGGTCACTCCGTCCTTCTGGACATTCGGCTCTTGAGGCGGTGGTGTGATGTAGCCAACGATGTCCCCAAAGCTGACGGTGTGTGTCCCTATCGGAAGCTCGCCGGACCACGAACCGGTTCCCTTCGGCTCGCCATCCACAAAGATCGGCCCAGCAAAAGCTTGGTCGTTCTGGTCTTTGGTCTCCACGGCAAGCGTGCCGGTATCGGCGGCGTAGTCCTGATCGGTCCAATCAGCGTTCACACCATCATATGTCCGGCTGTTAGGATCGAAGCTGTAGCCAGCCTTGGTTGGTGTCGCTGTTCCGGACCAGCTTTCGTCAACTGCGGCGCTGTAGTGTCCATTCGGATCGGTGGTCGGAGTGTCTGGGAGGCCAAGCAAGTCTACCCCGGGCAGCGGCGAGCCGGCGACGGTCACCGTGCCAGAAATCGTAAATTGCTGGAGCGTCGTGGCGGAGCCAAGATCAGTCCAATCCGTTGGGATCTCGTCTCCGTTCCGGGCCCTGACGCGGAATGAAAAGTTCGTATTCGGGCTCAATCCCGTACAATGCCAGAAACTGAGTCTCTAGCTAACTCCGGTTACTAGCTCCTTGCGGGTCATGGCTTTT
>CAZOBD010000313.1:0-2852 GCA_964577665.1 uncultured Hyphomicrobiales bacterium | reverse complement strand
CGAATTCGTGTCCCCCACCTCTGAAGAGGTGGGCCACCCGACCCTCGAGGACTAGAGGAGACGTGCTGGGTATCGGGAAGAGCAGAGCCGGGCCGTCCTCAGCCCGGTCGGACCCGCCTGGGGACAGGCGGGCTCGGAATGGGGGGTGTGCGACACAGCAAGTGATGTGAGACACGGGACGGGTTTGAGCTGGAGGTTTTCGGGACGAGGAGGCTCCTGGCCTGTCAGGGGCGCTGACGGACACGATCATCCCTCCGCAGGCAGAGGGGCCCGGCGGGCGAGCCGGGGATCGGCAACTGCGTGGAGCGAGCTGGCATGTACGTGATCGGCGAACGCATCAACGGTATGTGGAACGACATCAAACGGGCCATCGTCGAGAAGGAGGAAGGCCCCGTCATCGAATGGACGAAGAAGCAGATCGAGGCGGGCGCCGACGCGCTCGACGTCAACGTCGGGCCGGCCACCAGCAAGCAGGTCGACGCCATGCTGTGGATCTGCGACATCATCCGCAAGGAGAATGCGGACGTCCCCATCGCGATCGACACCGCCAAGTGGGACGTGATGAGCGAGGTCATCCCCAAGGTCCCCGGCGCGAAGATCATCAACTCCAGCAAGGCCGACCCCGAGACGCTGACGAAGTATTGCGCCCTCGCGGCCGAGAACGACGCCGCCCTCATCGGTCTGACCATCGACAACCGCGGCATCCCGACCGACGTCGATACCCGCGTGGAGATGGGCGCGACCATCCTCACGATGGCCATGGAGGCCGGGCTCACCCCCGACAAGGTCTTCATCGACACGATCATTCAGCCCGTCAACGTCGCGCCGAAGCAGCCGATGGCCGTCATCAAGGCCATGGAACAGCTCAAGATCATGTCCGACCCGCCGCCGCACATGGTCCTCGGGCTGAGCAACGTCAGCCAAGGGGCCCAGAAGCGCGAGCTCATCAACCGGATCTACATCGCGATGGCGATCCCGGCGGGTCTCGACTCGGCCATCATGGACCCGTGCGACAAGGAGCTGATGGAGGCCGCCATTACGGCCGAGCTCCTCATGGAGAAGATGATCTACTGCGACTCCTACATCGAGGCCTACTTCTCCAACAAGTAGGTCTCGGGCGCCTGACCTTGGAGTTTCACGCAGCCCCGCGGTCATGCAGAGACCGACGGGGTTGCTTTCTCGATCGGCACGGCGAGACTGTAGCTTGTCTTGGAGAGTGTCCGGGCAGTCGCCAATGATTGGGTGGCCCACCGCTCTTGGGTGGCCCACCGCTTCAGCGGTGGGGAACACGAATCTGACGAGGAGGTTCGCGTTTCCCACGGCCCCCTCGACGGGGCTCCCTTCGGGCCTGAGCCTCAGGGTCGAAGACGGGACAAGTGAAGCCATGGGCCACCCACGGGGAAGTCTCTTTCGGCGCGCTGTTCCACCCTTGTCGTAGACAGCTCGGGGAAGACCATGGTAGAGCCCAACCGATTCCCGTTGCCCGAGCAGAAGAATCTCGAGATCGCCATCTCGCGCGGCCTGGTATCGCTCCACGACCAGAGCGACGAGCAGCTCGCCTGGTTGGGCGCCGAGCGCGACGGCGACGCGCGGATCCATGTGACGGTCTTCCGCTATCCCGTCTACGTAGACTTCGACGCGGGGGGCGTGTTCTTCGAGGCTGACGGCGCGCCCGTCGACATGCGGTGGCAGGTCTTCATCCTGCACTACCTGGCGGCCCCGACGGCCGTCGAGCCCACGGGCGAGGAGATGGTCTTCGCCGACATCCCCGAGACGCGGGGCTACCAGGAGGTCTATAACGGCCGGGTCATCCAGCGGCTATGCTTTACGGTCGGCCGAGACGCCGAAACGCTCGGTGCGGCCGCCCGGGCCGTCGGCGGTGAGCCGTGCGAGGGCGAAGGGGATCTGAACTTCCGGTTTGACGCCCTGCCGCGGATCCCCGTGCGGGTGGTCTGGTACGAGGGCGACGAGGACTTCCCGCCGAACGCCGTCTTCCTGTTCCAGACCAACGTCGTGCACCTGCTCCCCCCGGAGGATATCATCGTGCTGAGCGAATCGATCGTCGGCGCGATGGGCAAGGCGATGAAGAAGCGTTCTGGTTGAGCGGTGAACGGATCTACTGAAGGGACCACCACAATGCCCCACATGACACGACGCTCGTTCCTGGCGACGGCGGCCGGGTCGCTGGCCGCTTCGCGATTCGGTTGGGCCCAGGAGCTGCCCGGTGACGTGAAGGTCACCCGAATCGTCGGCTTCGACCTGATCAGCAAGCGATCCAAGCTCGCCGGCAAGAACGCACGCAAGGACGTCCACGGCGATCGAGGCCGCGACCCGATGATCCGGATCTACACAAACACGGCGCACGAGGGCCTGGGCTGCTGTCGCGCGAGCAAGCAGCGCCTCGCCAAGCTGCTCGGCGGGGACCCCTTTGCGTTCTTCCGAGCCGCGCCGCCTCGCTTCGAGAGTCCGCTCGGCTCGCAGACCATGGCGCTGTGGGATCTCGCGGGCAAGGTCCTCGGCAAGCCAGTGTACGAACTCCTGGGCAACAAGGGACCCGAGTGCGTACCCGTCTACGACGGGTCCATCTACTTCATGGACCTGCTGCCGCAGTATGCCGCCGCGTGGAAGGACCGCCTCCGCGAGGAGATCGACATGGGTCTGGCGATCGGGCATCGGGCCTTCAAGGTCAAGATCGCTCGAGGCCACAAGTGGATGCCCGGCGAGGAGGGCTTCGCGCGGGATCTTGCGGTCCTCGACATCATCCGCGCGCACGCCGGCGAGGACATCACGATCGGCGTCGATTCGAACGACGGATACGACCTGGATCGCTGCAAGCGATTGTTGGCCGAGCG
>CAZOBD010000312.1:0-2899 GCA_964577665.1 uncultured Hyphomicrobiales bacterium | reverse complement strand
AATCATTCCCTTGTGTGTTTTTCCCTAATCATGGATGTTTTATCTGTTTCTTTAACTTTGCTGTTTATCGAGATGGACTCCACTTCTAAAGTGGAGTCCATCTTTTCTCAATATGGAGGTTTCATCATATAAAAAAATTATAAAAAATCTGACTAAAATGTTTTTTATGTTACTATATTGAAAGAGTAAAATTTGAAAACCTCACAAAGTGAAAAATTACCAAAAATATTCTGACAGCCAGCTTTTGTCTTTCTGGGATGAAACAGGGGAAATCTGCGCAGATAAAGGAGATGATGAAAGCCTTGTTTTCAGCGAAATATACGACCGCTTAAGCACAGGGGTTTATAACTACTGCCTTAGAAAACTTAATAATAACAGAGATACAGCGAAAGATATTCTTCAGGAAACATTCATAAGCCTGTATAATAATCTTAAAAAAGGATGCAGGATAAGCTCGCTTTACAGCTATTTAATCGGCATTTCAAGGAATCTCTGCCTCAATTATTTTAACCGCCGTCAAAAAAACACTGTCCCGCTGGACAGCGGCATAGACTATCTAAATATAGAAAATATTTTTGAGGATATGAGCAGCAAGATAGAATCTGACGAGCTTTTCGGCTTAGTGCTGAAGGCAGTGCAGGTTCTGCCCGAAGAACAGAGAGAAGCTTATGAACTGCGGGAATTCAGCGGATTGAAATACAGTGAGATTGCCGAAATATGCGGTTTAACGTTAAGCTGTGCAAAAGAAAGAGTTTACAGAACACAGGACAAAATCAGAAAAATTCTTTCTCCATACATAGATGATTTAAAAAAGTAACAACGACCGAGAGGAAAAAAATGAACTATTTCGATCAGATACTGAGATTTTCGGACGGCAGCATAGAGCCGGAGAAGGAAAACGAGCTTTTTTCGGCGCTTGCTTATGACGCAGGGCTGCGCTCCGAGTTCAAAAAGCACCTTATGATAAGCAATTCTATCAGGGAGAATAACGGCGATTCCTCTCCTCCATCGGATACAAAAGCAGGAGTTTTCGGAGCGCTGGGTCTGCCGCTGCCGCATGATTCTTCACAGCAAAAGAAAACAGGCGGAGCTTTTGCCGGCATAAAAAAATTCGGCAGGAAATATATGCTCCCTATTATAACTGCAATAATTGCTTTTCTGCTGACTTCCTCTTTTTTCCTTTTGTTTTACAATCCGGCAGATGAAGTAAGCTATGCAGGCAGGCAGTCTTTTAATAGTGTTGATAAAACGCATAATTCTCCACAATCCAAATCGGCAGCCGCGGCATCAGACAGCTATGAAAAACCGGAAGTTAAGACCGTAGTGCACTACAAGTATATTTACGTGCCGGTAAATCCCGACACAGTTTTTGCCGAATTACAGCAGGAAAATCTTAAATACACTCCCGAAATTATTGCTCGAAGCTTCAATCCCGGAAATTCATATACGCTTAGCGAGATAAACGAAAAAACAAACTATCTGAAACATAAGGATTTTTCAGAGGCTGATTACAATGTTATCGAGCCGGGGTACTATGAACCTTTGGGGATCGGGGTGGAGATATTCAACTCTGCAGTGAGGCATTTTCCTTATCCACTTGTACAGCCCGACAGATACATGAATTTCACGAACATGGGAGCAGCTCTTTACTACAATCTTAATGAGAATATCAAAATAGGCGCTGACATCAGGCAGGAAACTTTTAATCAGGAATTTGAGGACGAAGACAGAAAATACTGGCAGCAGCCCAATTTTGCTACACTCTGCGCATTTGTCAGATATTCTTACAGGGATATGGGCGAGCTTCATCCTTTTGCGCAAATAGAAGCAGGCGGCAACAAAGTAGGACCTGTTCTCAGGGGGCAGATAGGCTTTGAGTTTTCTCCCTATCCTTCGGTGTCGTTTATAATTGGCGGCGAGTACAGTTATTTGAGTTTTTATCACAAGGGTTTAAACTTCGGAGCGCAGAAGCTGAACCTGAACTATGGAGTAAATCTTAATTTTTAATTAATAATACAAATAAAATAGGAGTGCCAAAAATGAAGAAGCTGTTTATTTACCTTATTTTCCTGTCAATTTTTCCTCTGACAGGCGCCTGCGAGGATTCCCTCGGTGTGGATAAGAATGTGATTATGTCGGAAAAAGTCGTTAATACAGGAAAGCAGATAATAGAAGTAAACGAAGAGAATTTTGGTTTTGAGATAAATGGTTTCTATGACCTTGCTGTCGCAAATGACGGCAGTATATGGATTCTCACACATAATAAACTTATAAGATTTGATTATACCGGCAAACAAGAGATATTGGTTGGAGATTTTCATAATTATGGTTTATTAAATTGTGTAGAAACTGGCAATTTAGGAAATATATGGATAGGAACTACCTTAGGTTTATGGAAATACAATGGTTCGGATTTTTTTCTTTACGATAGTTCTAATTCAGGCTTAAAGAAAAGCTGGATTTATGAATTGGCAGTTGATAGAAATGGCAATATCTGGATGACTAATTACGTTCCAACTCGGAGTGGGGGTGGATATACTAAAGATGATTTAATGGGTTTAATTAAATTTGACGGCAATCAAAAATGGGATATTTTTGATTCAAGCAGTGGAGATCTTCCGGCTAATGGAGTTTGGCAAATTACCGTAGATAATGCAAACAATACATGGGCGGGAATTTCAGAATATAGAGGTGTTGGAATGGGAGGCGGTCGTTATCTTTCATGGCTATGCAAAATTGACAGCAATGAAGTTTCGGTTTATAATAATGAAGAGTATCCTTGGCTATTGGGTGTTGTGCCGCATAAAATAACATTCAATCAGGATAATAATTTATGTGTATTAAATAAACATTTAACGTATCTTATAAATGAATCAAAAAGTATTGCTTTTTATAACGG
>CAZOBD010000311.1:0-2907 GCA_964577665.1 uncultured Hyphomicrobiales bacterium | reverse complement strand
TAATCATCTTTTTGTGTGGTTTCCCCAAATCATGGTTGTTTCATCTGTTTATTTTTAGCCCCACCCTAACCCTCCCCAAAGGGAGGGAATTCAACGATCTTACTCCATCCCCTTGGGGAGGGCCGGGGTGGGGTCTTTTCCGGTTTATAATTTACATTACTTTTATCTCTATGATTTGGCAAATCTGCTTCAAATAAACATTCCCCTTATGTGTTTTCCTTAATCATGGCTGTATCGTCTTTTAAAAATTAAACCCGCTCGAGAAATACACTGCGGCTCTTTCAGGGCTGAATGCCAAGTATAGACTGACGAGATATATGTCCTGATAGGCAGTGGCATAAATTCCCCCGCCTGCGGAGTAGTGGATTTCGGCTGAATCCTCTCCGTTTAAAAAAACTCTTCCGGCATCTGCAAAGGCTATTCCGCCTATTTTTCCCCCGACTATGAATTTATAAGGGAAAAGATGAAATCTTGCTTCAGCGCTGCCGTAAAGCGAGGCGTCCCCGGCGAAACGATTGCGGTCATATCCCCTCAGATTTTCCGATCCTCCCAGATAAGGCGCTTTGTAAAAAGGAGCTTTTCCCCATAGTTTCTGACCTCCTGCCCTGAAAGCGTAAGTCGTTTTGGTAACAAAAAAACTTGTGAAATATCCCCTCATCTCACCGCTTAGCATCCAAAAATCGTTTTTGTTATTAAAAATAATTGGTGAATAAGTGCCTTCCAAATCAAAGGTAAATCCCTTGTCTGAATTCTCGGCATATTGGCGGCTGTCATAGTTGAATGCTGCATAAGGGCTTACGAAAGTCATGTCTTTTTTTCCGTAAACCGGGGTTTCATTCAGAAATGTATTTTCACTCGGATTTGATTCTGCATATTCAAGTATGGCGCCGGTTTTGAAGCAGGCATTTTCAAACAGTTCCCATCTGAAAGACGGAGTTACGGAATAATTTGATAAGGATGCCCTGTAATAGTGCGACTTCGGATTGTCAATCATTTTCGTTTCATTGCCGAATCCGAAAAACTTAGATACATCTATTGCAGAACCGTAGAGCCTCAATTGAAAATCTCCCCGGAGAAGAACATCGGTATAATGTGCCGTGTATTCGGCTCTCAGTCCGTTCAGCAAGACTGAATATCCAAGCCTGAAACGCATCTGATAGAAATAGGGTGAATATTTAAAATCATATTTTGTCAGAACGGGACCGCCGCCGAAAAACAATCCGTCGTCGCTGTTAACGGCAAACCACGGAGATGCCATCCAGTCGTGTCCCCAGTCCCGCACTGCAGGTTCAAAAAAAGCAGTGTCATCTTCGGGTTCGGGATATTCCCGCCGGTCAATTACCGTGGAAAATCCTCCTGTCAATTTCGATTTATCACCTTTGTCGTAAAAATATGTCTTTCGTGAAAAGGGGTAGAAAAAAAAGCCGTCAACACAAGATGAATCAAGCAGATAATCTTTTCCGGAGCCGCCTTCGACATGAACTTCCGGGCTGACAGACACTTTTCCGCTTACTATTACGGTGTCGCCGCCGCCGTGCATAAGTATCCTGACCTGTGATGTTTCTCTGGGATCAAATATCCTGTGAAAAAAGGGCAGGGAACGCTTTGTTCCGTCTTTTTTCAGGTCATATATTTTTACTTCAAGAGAAGTATCACTCAGGCGGTTTACATAGCAGAACTCATCTTTATCGCTTGCCCACACGTCGCAGTATTTTGCAAGAAGCAAGTAATATTCTTCTGATATTTCAAGGAACTTATCCCTTCTGCCGTACATGACTTTGCGAAGTCTCGCCCCTTCTTTTTCATATACTTCGGGGGGCAGCAGGCTTATACAGCTTTCTATAAGAGAATCCGTTAGAAGTCCGTGCAGATATTTTGCCGTGGAGTCCCACTGTCTTCTGCCGATATTGGAAAGAAATTTCCTGTCGAGGTAGCGTCCCGACCAAGTCAGGTCATTTATCTGCGGGTAATCTTCTGCCGCGTTTTCAATCTGAGGAATGGCTATAACCAGTGCAAAAGGTATTATTCCGTCATAACGGCAGAAAGCCTGATCGCGGTCACGGGGCACAGGCAGGCAGTATCTGAACTCACCATCCTCAAAAACCGCCCAGCGCCATTGGTCAAAGTGCCTGTCCCAGTCTCCTAGATAAATGTCAATCAGCCGTGCTTTTAGAAATGCAATGTTGTCAACAAGATATTTGTTGGAGTTCAGCATTTTACGGTAAAGTTTGTATGTTCCGAAAACATTGTCGGCATTTGCAAAATTTATTTCCTCTTCGTCGTAATCGTCGGGATGCTCTTCTATCGTACCGAGAAGTCCTGCAAAATCGTCATAATATTCGTCCAGTCTTTCGTCGAAAGGCATAACAACCGGTACGGGCTTCGCCTGATATACTCCCGCCGTATTAATAATCGGGGATGCTATCACGGGAGCTAAAGGATTAGTTGTGCTGAAAATATCTTTTGCAGCTTCATCTACAAGTGTGTTTTTCAGCTCATCGGGCATATAAACGTCTGTAAACTTTTGAATGGAGCGGAACTTATACTGCCTGCCGTCTTTTCCGCGAAAACGTAGTGAACGTGTCTGCTGTCCGCCGCCGCGTTTAATAATCTCAAGGCCTCCTGCATATTTATCCAGATTTAAAAAAGACACCTTTATAGGCGTTGTCCATAAATTACGCCAAGTATCACCAAACCAGAAACGGTGAAAACTACCCGCTTTGTATTGAGGAGCGGGAGTTATTAGGGTATCCCTATCACCGTTTTGCAGGGTAAAGTCTTTTGTTTGGCTGAAAATTGCGCAAACTGAAAAGACTAAGACCAATATGAGCGCAATAAGATTGTTTAATATATTCATCTGTTTATTTTAAGCCCCACCCTAACCCTCCCCAAAGGGAGGGAATTATA
>CAZOBD010000310.1:0-2912 GCA_964577665.1 uncultured Hyphomicrobiales bacterium | reverse complement strand
GTCCCTTACCGGTGAGGCAGACCTTCTTACTCTGAAAGATTATGCTTACGACATTGAAGATGATTTTTATGCTTCGGGCATTATGTCTCAGATATCACTCGAAGGCTTTCCCGAAGAGGAAATTTCTGTTGAAGTAGATGAGGCTGCTCTAATGCGCTACGGCTTGAGTTTTGATGATATACAAGCGGCTATTGCGAGAAACAATCTCGATGTTGCCGCCGGGCAGATAAAATCACCACGTGAGGAAATACTTATCCGCTCGCGCTACCGCACAGTAAATCCTAATAAAATAGCGAATATAGTAATCAGAGCGACCGCTGAAGGTAAACTGCTAAGGATAAGAGACATAGGCAGAGTAAAAATACAGTTTGCAGACCAGACCATGGGATTTACTCAAAACGGCGCTAAGGGCATTTCAATAAACGTACTGAAACTTCCCGAAGAAGATTTAGTTGCCATTTCCGATTATATGCACAAATACGTGGAAGAGTTCAACGCCCGGCATCCTGATGTAACACTTGAAATTTCCTACGACTTTCTGGAGATGTTAGGCCAAAGGCTTGAACTTTTGGAGCAGAACGGTCTTTTCGGGTTAATACTTGTCGTTATTGCTCTGGCATTTTTCCTGAATATGTATTTGTCTTTCTGGGTGGCATGGGGCATTCCCGCTTCTTTCTTAGGAATGTTCATCATCGGCGGCATTACCGGACTTACTATTAACATGATTTCTCTTTTCGGCATGATACTCGTCATCGGCATTTTAGTGGATGACGGAATAGTCATCGGTGAAAATATTTTTACACATTTTGAGATGGGGAAAAGTCCTAAGCAGGCTGCCATAGCGGGCACTATGGAGGTTATGCCTGCTGTTTTCACATCTATTACCACTACCATCATAGCTTTTATGCCCGTGATTTTAATTCAACAGGGCGGTATGGAATTTATGCACGACATGGCTTATGTGGTGATAATCAGTCTGGCATTTTCACTGGTTGAAGCATTTTTCTTTCTTCCGTCCCACCTTTCTCATAAGAGCGTGTTGAAGCATGAAAAGAAGAAAAAGTTCCTCAGAGTGAAAATTGAAAAATTTATCGATTTCCTGCGGCATGACATTTACGGAAATATTTTAAAATGGGTGATAAAATGGAAATGGGTTGTAGTGTTTTCTCCTATTTTCCTGATTTTCCTGACTGTCGGGCTTTTTCAGGGCGGTTTTATTAAATATACCATGTTCCCCAATATTCAGTTTGATACTTTCAGCATTAACTTTGCCTTCACTCCCGGCACCGGCGAAAAAAAGACCCTTGAATATCTTGACAAGTTTGAAGAAGCTATTTGGGAAGTTGACGAAGATATTAAAGAAAACACCGGCGACACTCTTTCTTACGTGGAATATACCGTCGCTATACGCGGAATGGCTTTCAACGGCGACGAAACAGGCTCACATGCCGGCAAAATTGAAGTATATTTCAACGAACTCGAGGGCAGGAAGTTTTCCGCTCAGGATGTTGCCGAAATGGTCCGTAAGAAAATCGGCAGCGTGCCGGAACTTGAGAAATATTCCGTGCAAAGCGGTTTCGACAGATGGGGAAAACCCGTTTCGATAAGCCTCCTCGGCGATGATATGGACAGGCTTTACGAAGCGAAAATTATGCTTATGGATTACCTGAAAAGCAATCCCGATTTGAAAAACGTTACTGACAATAATCCTCTCGGTAAACAGGAAGTAAACCTCCAGCTTAAGCCCGAAGCTTATATACACGGTCTTTCGCAGGCAAGTCTTACCGGTCAGATTCGCCAAGGGTTCTTCGGCGGGCAGGCTCAGAGGCTTCAGCACGGCAAAGATGAACTCCGCGTGTGGGTGCGTTATCCTAAAAGCGGCAGAGTTTCCATCGGGAAACTCGAAGATGTAAGAATTAAAACCCCCGCCGGCGAATATCCCCTGATAGAACTCGCCGATTATACCATCGAAAGAAGTCCCGTCAGCATTAAAAGATTTAACGTGCAGAGAGAAGTCAGAGTGGATGCCGATCTTGTTAATCCCACACAGCCCGTGCCTCCTATTTTGAACAGGGCAAAGGAAGAAATCATCCCCGATATTAAGAAAAAGTTCCCCGGCATCGATGTTCAGTTCATGGGTCAGTCCAAATCCAGCGACGAAGCCACCAACGAAATGGCTATTTATTTCCCGATTGCCCTTTTCATAATTATAATCATCCTCATTGTGCATTTTAAGTCCATCTCCCACATGAGCATCATCCTTTTGATGATTCCTCTCGGCTTTCTGGGCGCCTTGTGGGGCCACGGCATACGCGGCATCCCGGTTTCTCTGCTCAGCGCTTGGGGCATGGTGGCTCTTACGGGGGTTATTATCAACGACGCGGTTGTCTTTCTTTCCAAATACAACTCCTTCCTTGTTGAGGGGCACTCCCTGAAAGATGCAATTTTCAAAACGGGTATTGCGAGGTTCAGGCCCATACTTTTGACGACCATCACTACCACTCTGGGGCTCTTCCCGCTTATTTTGGAGACCAGTTTTCAGGCGCAGTTCCTCATTCCCATGGCTGTGTCGCTGGCATTCGGCGTTATGATCGGCACCGGCTTCATTCTGCTGTTCCTTCCGGCGCTTTTGTACGTGTGGAACGACCTCCGCTGCCTGCTTTTCCGGCTTTGGTGGGGCAAAAAGAAAGCCTGCATCCCTGAAAACCTCGAGCCGGGCGTCATCAACGCAAAAAGGAAGGCGGACGCTTCGATGATTGGATAGTTATTTACTTCCGCCGACAGGTTTAAAACATTCAAAAATCTATCCGAAGTATTTATATATCCCTTAATTGAAGCTGAAAATCCCTGCGTTATGCTTTTTAATTTCTTCATTATACATTCTAACCTGTGCGATATGCTTTTGAATCCCT
>CAZOBD010000309.1:0-2914 GCA_964577665.1 uncultured Hyphomicrobiales bacterium | reverse complement strand
GACCGGAAAGGCTTTAATCATATAATTATTATTATTAATTTAATTAAAGGAGTTTTATCATGAAACAGCTCACAGCTATTCTCTTCGTCGCCATCTTGGCAGTTTCTTCAGCATTTGCAGATTATGCAAGCGATAACAATGTAAACGGCACAGCTAACGTAGAAATTAACGTTATCGAAGCTCTTACTCTTGAAGTCAATGATCCTTTTCAGGAAGTAATTGATGTAATAGTAGGTACAACACGCGATGACTTTGCAGACGTAACATATAGCATTGGCGGACAAGCAGGCTATGACATTACAGTTATTACTGACGTAAATGGTGAATCTGATTTAAGTGTTGAAGGCATGTATTCTACATTGACATGGGCAGAAAATGTGCCTACATCTCTCAACGGTTCTGGAGAAGCACAAGGTTATTTCAATAATATTGCTGTAACCGGCAATTCTGTTGGTGGAAATGATACTTATAACTTCAATGTCAACGTATATTATTCAGGCATATAATATAATATATCCGGCTGGGAGTATGTATCTCAGCCGGATAAAATTTATATGTAAAAATAATATAAAGGTGGCATTATGAAAAAGGCTAAAAGCATATTGATTGTTCTCTTCATATTAGGACTAATGTGCAACGGTCTGTATGCCCAATATTACTCACAAGATAACGGAAAATCTGAAAGTGCTGATCTTGAAATTGATGTTATCCATGCACTTGAA
The DNA here is from genome assembly GCA_964577665.1 of uncultured Hyphomicrobiales bacterium. GTDB lineage: Bacteria > Bacteroidota > Ignavibacteria > Kapaibacteriales > UBA2268 > CAYVTD01. Next base: position 2,192 of record CAZOBD010000309.1, on the reverse strand, counting down.
TTAGAACCCCAAGACGGATATACTGAAATACATAATATCATTGCAGGAACAATACGAGATTTTAGCATGAACCATCATCAGTCATATTACATATACGGCGAACCCAGCAGATTAATTACGATTGAAGTATCGCCGGATGACGGACAGAATGTAAAACTGGCTATGACTGCATTGGGATGCCCAAGTGACGGCACACAGCAACCATTATGGGTTAATGGAGTAAGCCAAGGGCCTTTTACTTTATCTAATTTACAATTAGGAAGTACACCTGATGCTAAAAAAGGACATGTATATAAGCTTACTTTTAAATGGACACGTATTGATGCTTCAGATGCAACAACCGAAGATTCTCCTTACTATCTTGTACATTTATTAAATATATATTACAGTGATATTTAATAATCGGCATACAGTTATCAATAAAGAGGCAGGATGGGTTCAACCCCGTCCTGCTTATTTGAAGAAATTTGAAAAAAATGAAAAAGCTAATAATAATATTGATTTTTTTTCTGACAGTTAATAATAATAGTATATTTTCCTGTCATAAAAAACACGGCGTAAGCCAATCATGCGGAACAACCTGTTGTATATTTCAGCCTTTGCAGATATTTCCGAAGGTAAATTGCGATTATATAAATTTAGAAATAATATCCGGCACTGTAAGAAATATATATAACGAGCAGGCATTCTTTTTTATTTGGGGTCTGCCATCCAAAGATGTAGATATAACTGTCATTCCCGACGAAAGCAAGCCTGTAAAAATGACTATTCAATGTCTCGGTTCGCAATTTTTATTTTCAGGGTATGAAGATATTGGTCTTGTTTCAAAAAACCGTTTAAACTGCATTGGCAAATTTTTCTTGCTTCTCAAATATACAAAAGTTGACGCAAGACAGGCGCCTCCCGGAAAATACAGACTCTGTCATAAAATTGAGGTTAATTATTCGGAAATTTAATATTCGATTTTCGAATAAGTAATCTTGATTAAAGGATTTAACAGAAAAAATTATTCTGCTTTGAAAAAATCCGAAGGATAAAACTATGAAAGAATCATTTATAAATGCACTGTTTATTTTTTTTCTTTTAATCTTTACATCTTTTGCAGATGATGAAAAGGGCAAAGACGATAAACCAATGTGCTCAAAAAAAGATATTATTATCCTTGCCAGCGGAAGTATTGACTTGGGAGATTTGATACAAGGCTCAATAAAAGAAATCTATTCTTTTGAGAATTATCTCTTATTTGAGATAAAAATTGAAGACAGCGGTAAACCCGGCTGGGGATGGGGAGATGACAACCACGACCATACAGGTCCCCCCGGTTTATTGAAAAATCTTAGAAAGAAAAAAAGAGGAAATATCTGGCCTGTACAGCTTTGCATTTCAAGAGTAAAAAACGACGGCGCTCCTAATGGAGTCGAGCTTGAAACCTCATGGAAAATGGGAAAAACGCCCAATACTGAAAATAATTATGTTGACGGAATAATTGAGTTAGATAAAAATGAAATATTTTATGTCAAATGTATTATTCACTCAGCCAAAGCTTCCTCTAATGCCTCCACAGGTACATATAATTTTCAACAAATAATAAATGTAGAATACGTAGATTTTTAATATTAAATTTCATAGGAGCCCCGCCATGAAAAAAATAATTTTATTTTTCTTTCTAATACTTTTAATTAAATCAAATTTACTCTCACAAATATCTATTCACCCAAAAGCTGTTTTTCTGGATAAATTCAACCGTTCGGCAACGATGTTAGTTATGAATCCTTCATCTGAGGAAAGGGAAGTAACAATAGAATTAAAATTTGGTTATCCGGATTATGATTCATTGGGAAACAAGTTTATGAAATATTTAGAAGAAGGAGAAAAAATCCCAAATTCAGCAGCCCCGCTTGTAAAGATCTTCCCAAAAAAACTTATTATGAAAGGTGATCAGAAGCAAACTGTTCGTTTTTTAGCCACAAATCTGGCAGGCCTTAAGGACGGGATATATTGGTGCAGAATAATAGTAACTTCCAAAAAAATTGTTGAACAGATTGACAGCACAACTTCAGGTGAAGAAGTTAAAGTAAATATCAGTTTTAATCTTAATCTCGTAGCAGCTCTTATACTTAAAAGCGGAAAGCCTGAAACCGGTCTTGAAATAAAAGACTACAGCTCTTACAATGACTCTGCGAGTATGAACC
>CAZOBD010000308.1:0-2914 GCA_964577665.1 uncultured Hyphomicrobiales bacterium | reverse complement strand
CGTGTTGATGTCTTCATGCCGCATCAAGTTTTTCACCTGAAACGGGTCTATGCCTCTGTTTAACAGTTCAGTTGCAAACATCTTGCGGATGCCGTGAAATGCTCTGCCTTTTATTTTTATGCCAAGTATATTTTCGGCGTCGCTTAATCGCCGTACAAGCCTTGATATAGACGATGTTTCCCATGAAAATATTTTACCGTCTGTGTTTTTATTCAGCAATTTTATTTTGCTTAATGTTCCTTTTATATTCGTGGTAAGCGGCAGTACATCATAATTGTCCGTTTGTGTTTTTTTCGGTAGTAGATAACTTCGCTTTCGTAATCCACATCCTGCCACCGGAGCGACAACGTCTCTCTTATCCTGCCTCCCGTGTAACGGAGAAATTGCAAAAGAAGGTAAAACTGCATATCCGGCTGCATCGTTTTCGTTTCGCTTGTCCTGCCATTAAGAAACACTTCCGCAATAGCATTAAATTCATCAGTGCTGTACGGAATAACTTCTTTTTTTCGCACTTTCCGGCGGTACGGCTGATAAATCATTGAAATGAGAAATACCAACCTTGTTTGCCGCCCATGACACAAATACCTGAAAACTACGCAGATATATGTTTATCGACGAAGCCGATAATACATCACGATTTTTTATTACAAATGCTTCTGCCATGTTTTCAATATTTTTTTTACTAAATTCAATGTTTTCATTATCAACAATCTGTCGATACGCTAATTTATAACTTCTCAGCGTATTTTCCAACAATAATTTTTCAGATTTTTTTAAATATTGCTCCCAAAGCGATTTTATGCCTGCCCTCTCTGTATGCTCAAGCACTCCCCGCTGCTCCAAACGTTTCTGGGCTGATTTGTCTTTCAGCCATGATATTAGCATATTGCGGATTACTTTGTCTTTTGCCTTTGGTCTCGCCTATGCGAACCTTTGAAGAAAAGCATTTCCCTTGATATTCAATCCAATAGTACGGGGAATTTTTTCTAATATAAATAGAACCCTCATGATTTTTTTTTGATTTTCCCATTGTTTTACCCCATAGATAAAAATGCCCGGCAAACACAATCATTTGATTGATTAAACATAAAATTAACGGTCATAAATATACAATAAATAAAGGAATTATCCAAAATACAGTAAAAGTAATCCTCAATAATAAAATGACTAAGCCTATATTATTATCGAAAATTAATATTTAAAAATACTTATTGAAACTTTGTGTTGTGTTTAGGTTTTTATGCAGAATGATAAACTATATGGATGGATTTCTATTCATAGAAAGTTTCTTAATCACTGGCTGTGGGATGAATCCAAAGAAAATTCTTATGCAGAAGCATGGCTTTATCTGCTTTTAACAGCAGAATACAATAAAAGAGATGTAGAATTTGCCGGAGAATCATTTGAATTGAAAGAAGGTCAGATTATTACCTCTCTTCCAGAACTTGCAAAAATTTTTAGATGGTCTGTGAAGAAAGTAAGGACTTTTTTAAACAACGGAGTGAAATATTTCAACAAGGCTTCATTTTTTGAGAATGAAATCGACGTAACATCGAAATTTTACTTTGCCGGATACAGGGAAATAAAACTTAAGCAGACAATCAAGCAGTTAGAACCGCATAAAAACGAAGAGAATAAAACGCCAGACAAGGTAAAATCCAAACTGAAAGATGAAATAAATAAATTCAAGAATGAAATAAAGGCTAAAACAAAGGGAAATTTATAAAATGTGTTTAAACGTAGTGTGTAAAACGTTTAAAAATGGTTAGTTAAGGGTTAGAAAATGTTTAATGGATGTTTAATCAATCGTAAAATTTTAAACATGGCAGTTAAAAAATTAATCTTCAATGCAAAGATTTTAAACATAAACACAAGGGGAATGGTAAAAATTTGAACAAAATTCGCATGTATAACACACAAAAAGGTCGAAAAAATGATTGTTTTAAACCAAGAACAAACTGTATTGAAGGTAACAGGTTATAATAATAATTTATGGATAACGTATCTTATATTATAATCTAAGTTATTTGAAAGTGTATATGGTTAAGAAAGAGGGATATGAGAAAATTGCGGGTTTATATTGACACATCGGTTATCGGCGGCTGTTTTGACAGAGAATTTGAGAAATGATCAAACGAATTCTTTAATGAGATATATAACAATAAAAAGATAGCTGTAATTTCGGAAATCTCACTAAAAGAATTGGAGTTTGCACCGGAAACTGTCAGGTCTGTACTAAAAAAAATACCGGCAGATAATTTGGAAATTATTGAATTTTCTGAGGATATGATTGAATTGGCAGAATTTTATATTTCTTCCGGTGTTCTATCCAAAAAATCTAAAGAAGATGCATTGCACATATCGGCGGCTAGTATATCTGAAGTGGATGTGATTGTAAGCTGGAATTTCAAACATATTGTACATATAGATAAAATCAGAAAATACAATGCTGTAAATTTATTAAAAGGCTATAAATACATTGACATAAGAACACCAATGGAGGTAACTGAAAATGAATGATGATAAAAATTTTAATTGTGTTCAGTTTCAAAGAAAAACAAGAGAAAAATTATTGAAAGAAGCTGGTAATGACATACGAAAAATGGCAATGAATATAAAGTCTGATATGAAAAAAAATGATTTATTTATTTATTTCAGAAAGCAGAAGAATCGAAAAAAAGATAACATAACTGCCTGATTATGCAATATTTTTTAATCCGCCGTATTTTTCGTATATTCCGAGGTTTACGAGGCAACTGCTTTACAAACAATATGAACTGAAGGACCACCTTGGGAATGTCAGAAGCGTGATAAGCGACTTGAAAATACCGACGGGACTGCCGGCGCCGCAGCCTGAGTTTGAGGCTAAGCTACTGGCAAGTTACGACTACTTCCCCTTCGGGATGGAGATGCC
>CAZOBD010000307.1:0-2926 GCA_964577665.1 uncultured Hyphomicrobiales bacterium | reverse complement strand
TTTTATAAATTAAGAAATTTTACCGATTTGTCCAATTGCATTTGAGGCATAACATAGTATCGTAAGTAACGCACAGAGGATCTACCCAAAGGTTATCCGTATCGAGCACCCTGTCTGTTTTTGCATCCACTAACTTTACAGGCTTATCAAAAGCGTCAGCGCCCGCAGTAATAACAAAAAGTGCCGCCAGTAGTAAAATCATTCTCATAATCATCTCCAAATATGTAAAAAACAAAACTTATTTCAAATACCAATTCCCCTCTTGAGAGGGGACATAGGGGTGTGTCACTCTTAAATATCAAAATTTACCAGCTTATACAAATTACAAAAAATATCTCCAATTTGAAAATTAAGTCATTGTAAATTCATTGAAAATTAAAAATTGTAAATTGAAAATTTGTCCTGTCCTTCTCCATGCCGTTAAAGCCATAGCGGTACTCCTCCGCCTTATAGCCGAAATTCGGCAATTCCATCCCGAAGGGGAAGTTTCTTCCCGGGGGTATAGGGGGTTGGGTATGGGGTGTAGGGTTCATTGTTTGAAAATTAAGTCATTTAATATTAGAAATTTATCTCTTCCAATCATCTACAAAAAAGAGAACGTTATACGGCTGTTGATTTGTTGGACAGAATACTACACTTAAATTCTTCATATTTTCACTGAATTCTATAGCATCATACATATAAGTCAAGTCGTAATATTTTCTTTCATGTAAAACCATCATTCCGATAAGCTCGTATTTATTAATAGCATCTTGAGGTATAATAATACTATCTCGATACATAAAGGAATGTTTATATATTATTTTTCCTTCAATCCAGATTACTAATGTATCTTTTTCATTTAAATCAAACGGATTGTTATGTATTTTTAAAAATATTTTCTTTCCTGTAAAATTATTGTCAAATTTAGCAATTGAATCTTTTAATTCTTGTAAATATTTCTTATTAACTTCCCAAATAAAATCTTCTATTTTTAATTTTTTTCTATAATCTATATCATTACTGCATGAAATAAAAAAAATTAATAATAATGGAATTATTAAAGTGAATATTGTCTTAATATTTATACTAATTCTCATTAAGCTCTTCTCCTTCATTAAATGTCTTTTTTTTAACATTTGTACTTCCTGTTGGTAATCTGTCACTCGCATCATGTTTCTTATCTTCTAATTTAATTGTTCCAAACCAGAATTTATTTATATGTTTTGCTAATTGCCTGTTAAACCAATCTAATTGGACATCATTTATATTACCGTAATCAGTTCTCCCTGCCCAACCGACAATCTTTCCATTTGATTGTTTGGATAAACTCTTAGCAATAGAATTGCCTTCTTTATTTGCAGTTGCGGCATTACAAGTAAATAGATAAATCATTGGATTATCAAAAGCATTAGTTTTAAGATTTTCTATATCCTCAATACTCCAAGATGATTCATCCCTATCGTTTAAAAGACTTCTTGTATAATTAGGTTCATACCCTCCTTTTTCAGAAACTAAGCCATGTCCAAAAATACTTATGTCTGTTATTTTATCATCTAATCTTTCTATGGATAATGCCTTTTTCTGAGTATCTTTTGAGTTAAGATAGTTTGTCAAATTATCATCTGTGCTAAATTCTACTACATTAACAGCATCACCATACAATTTATGAACAGAAGACTTAAACTCAGCATTAAACTTCTTTGTTTCATTATCAGAATAAATCATTATGGTCGTAGTTTCATCTTGTTTCAAATAATCCTTTACTTTTAAAAGTCCTGATTGAACAAAGTTATACTGGTTATTATTAGCTTTATCCATTCCAACAACAACTATATTTTCTTTTCCGTTTGGATCTATTGTTATTATTGGATTATTGAAACCAAAATGATATGGACTAACTGAACTGTATTTCTGTCTATAAGGGTCTAAAGAAAACCATCTCCCCACCCGCGGGTCATACATCCTCGCGCCGTAGTCATAGCTGTTACCCTTGCCTTTCATCTCATTGTCCTTCTCCATGCCGTTAAAGCCATAGCGGTATTCCTCCGCCTTATAACCGAAGTTTGGCATCTCCATCCCGAAGGGGAAGTAGTCGTAACTTGCCAGGAGCTTCGCCATGAACTCAGGCAGCGGCGCCGGCAGTCCCGTCGGTATTTTCAAATCGCTAATCACACTTCTCACATTTCCAAGGTGGTCCTTCAGTTCATATTGTTTGAAAAGCTATCTGTCGTATGATGGAATATACGAATTTACTCATGATAATGTGTTTTGCACATCAATATAAAAATAATTTTCTTATCGTTTTCAATTCTGTAAACTATGCGGTCTTTTTTTGTAAGTCTCATGGAATAATAGCCGTTAAGTTCACCAACAAGTTTTTTGCCTGAGAATGGATCTTTACTTATTCTATTAAGGAGAATATCTTTTAACTTTTTCTTCTTCTTGGCAATTAGATTATCAATATCCTTTTTTGCCTGCTTTGTAAAAATCAGATCATACATCGCCAAGCACTTCGTTCATTGAAAATGTTTCCCCATTTTCTATCTCCTTTTCTGCAACAGCAAGCCGCTCTTTTAAAGCCGGATTATGCATAAGCTCGACGGTTTCAAGCAAATTCTCATACTCTTCTTCAGGTAATAAAATTATCTTCTTATTATTGTGCTTCAACTTATAACTTGCTTTATTATCAATAATATTATTGAAAACAGAAAGGTATTCGTTGCTGAAATCCCGTGAATTGATTAATTCCATATTAGCTCCAATTAATTTTTTATTTAATAAACGAAACTGAAAAGAAATATTTTTTAATAAAAAGTTATTGTTTTCTGATTTTTTAAAATATAGATACAATTATCCTTCTCCATGCCGTTAAAGCCATAGCGGTATTCCTCCGCCACATAACCGAAATTCGGTACTTCCATCCCGAAGGGGAAGTAGTCTTTAT
>CAZOBD010000306.1:0-2928 GCA_964577665.1 uncultured Hyphomicrobiales bacterium | reverse complement strand
GAAGTGCGATTCCGCGTGCGGACGGAGGGGCTTATCGCGAAGGATGGCCGCGCTTCATCGGAGACCCAAGGGTTCTCTCGTCCCTTGGGATCTCTACGCGAACGGGTCCTCGAGCTCCCCTCCGCGGGCGGCCGTGATGAAGTCCATGAAGAACTCGTCCTCGCCCAGCAACCCCGCCTTGGCCATCTGAAACGCCTTGCTATCGCGATCGATGCTCGCCAGCTCGTCAGGCCGGACGCTGATCGGGTCGAGGATGCCGGCATCCGCGCCTGCGTCCATCGCGAGGATCAGCCAGACCGCGTTCAGCAGCCGGCGTAGCGGCAGGCCGTGGCTGATGTTGGTGTGCCCCCCGGCCACGTGGATCTCGGGATAGGAGTCTCGCACCTTGCGCATGGTCTCCAAGACGACTTGCGGCGCGCCGGGGTCGGTGGCGGCCGCCAGGACGAGCGGGTCCACATAGAGGTCCGACAGCGCGATGCCCGCGGAGGTCAGCTTGTCGACCAGGGCGTTGATGTTCGCCATGCGATCGTCCACGCCCGTCGGCATGCCGGTCTCGGCGACGGGCAGCACGATGACGTGGCACCGGTGCTCGGCGGCGAGGTCGACGGCCTCCGGACGCTCGAGCGAGACGGAGTTGAGCATGGGCCTGCCGCCCTTGTCGGCATCATAGCACTCGAGCCCGACGCGGAGCGTCTCCGGCGCGCTGCTGTCGATGGACAGCGGTCGATCGGCCACCTCCTGCACGATCGGGACCACGCGGCGCATCGCCTCGTTGCAGCGTTCGCCGTCGTTGCTGACCTCGTCGACGTTGACGTCGAGGAAGTGCGTGCCCACCTGGGTCTGTCTGCGGGCCTCGTAGTGCAGGAATTCCGTGGCGAGCGCCGCATCCGCCTCGCTGCCGCCCAGGAGCAGCTCGACCGCGCACCGCACGTGCGGGACGAGGGCAACCGTTTCGTCCTTGACGAACTTCTCCGGAATGGGCAGGACCTTAGGCGATCCGTCGGGGCCCTCGAACGCGATGCCCTCGCGCCCGTCCTCGGTCGTACCGGATCGTTTGCCGCCCCGCTTGACCTTGCGGGTGCAGTGGATGTTCTCGCCGATGATAATGAACTCGTCGGTGGCCATCATTGCCTCCTACCCTAAACGTCGGATGGACCCGTTCCATTCCATGTTTGATGCTACGAGCCGTTCGTGACCTTCGGATGCCTCCGAGCGCCGAGCGAAAGGGACCGGACCTCGTGCCTCTTCACGGGTCAAAGAGCTTTCGCACCTGCGGGATCTCGAGCTCGTTCGGCTCGTTGGGCTCGGCCGGCTCCGGCGCAGCGAGCGGGTCGTCGCTTCCGTATCCCTTCTGGCTGATCCGTTCCTTCAGCCGCACGTAGCGCGGGTTGGTCGGATCCATATCGACCGCCCGCTGGATGTACGCGGCTGCCTGATCGAACTTGCCCTGCACGTAGTAGGCGCGGGCGGCCTCGTATTGCCAGTCCGGCCGATCCGGCGCGGCGTGGGCCGCTTGCGCGAAGAACCGCACGGCCTCGCTCATCTCCTGGCGCCTGGCCAACACGCGCGCGAGCGCCATCTGCGCCGCCGGACCGGCCATGCTCACCGCGGAGAGCGTCGCGGCCCGATCCGCCTCGAGGGCCCGTTCCATCTGGCGAAGGGCCCGTTCGGTCTCCCAGTTCCGCGCCAGCGCGTCCGCGAACGTAATGTGATACTCCGGCAGCGGCGGCAGCTCCAACTCCGTGCGGATGCGGATGGCCCGGGCCAGGCATTCGATCGCCGACTCCAGGTGTCCCATCGAGGACTCGATCTGCCCCAGCTGGAAATTCGTGGCGGGGTCGCCCGGATCCAGGCCATGGGCGCGACGCGTCGCCTCGGCCGCGAGGGGGAGCTTGCCCTGCTCCAGGAAGACGTAGCCGAGCATCAGGTGCCCCAGCGCGAAGTTCGGATCCTGCTCGGTCACGCCTCGGATCGTGGTGAAGGCCTCGTCGAGCCGGCCTTCCTGAATCATCTCCTCGGCCCGCGTGAGCTGCTCGATTGATGTGGCGCGGATCTCGTCCAACCGTTCGAGCGCGTCCACGTCCACCACGGGCCGGGCCGGACCGACCTGCGCGCGAATCACGAGGACGCCCGCCACGGCAACGACGATGAGGAGGAACACCGCCATCAGCCGGTTCGACCGGGCAGACTCGCCTTCCGGCTTCTCCCTTCGGTTCCTCATGGAGACAGGCCCTCGATCTGACCGTCCGCGTCTACGTTGAGCTTCGGGAACCGCGCCGCACGCGTCAGGCCCGGCATCCGCTCGGCGGGCCCGGTTCGGACGATCAGGTACCCCGCGCCGGCGGCGAGCAGAACCTCCTCCACCGGCAAGACGAAGTCGTACGGCCGCCCCAACAGCTCGGGATCGTGCGAGAGCGACCAAGTCGTCTTGGCCATGCAGATCGTCGCGTTCCGGTAGCCCAGGCGCGAATACCGCTCGATGGCGGCCGAGGCGCGATCGCTGTAGCTCACACGCCCGGCATTGTAGAGCGTCGTCGCGATCGTCTCGATCTTCTTGGTCACGGGCCAGGACGACTCGTAGAGATAGCTGAACCGCGCGCCGGCGTCGGCGCTTGCGGCCACCACCGCCTCGGCCAGGGCGGTCGCCCCCTCGCCGCCTTCCTCCGCGTAGTTGCCGATGACCACCGCGCTCGCCCCGCTGACCTCGGCGATCGATTGCAGCGCGTCGATCTCCTCCTGCGTATCCGCGGGGTGTCGGCCGATCGTCACCACGGCGGGCAGGCCGAAGTAGCGAACGTCCTCGAGGTGTCGCGCGAGATTGGCCGCCCCCTCCTTGACGGCCTGGAGGCTCGGCTCGTCGAGGCGGGAGTCGTCCGGGTCTTGGTACCGGCCGCTCTGGTACTTGACGCCGCGAACCGTCGCGATCAC
>CAZOBD010000305.1:0-2950 GCA_964577665.1 uncultured Hyphomicrobiales bacterium | reverse complement strand
GACGAGGTCATCATCACCATCGATCCGGACGACGCGCGGGACTTCGACGACGCCATCTCGCTGCGACGCGCCGCCCGAGGCCGATGGGAGCTCGGCGTGCACATCGCCGACGTCTCGACGTTTGTGCGAGAGGGATCCCAACTCGACGAAGAGGCGAGGCTTCGCGGCAACAGCACCTATCTGCCGCAATACGTCGTTCCCATGCTGCCCGAGACGCTCAGCAACGGCGTGTGCAGCCTGCAGCAGGACGAGCCGCGTCTGGTCAAGAGCGCGTACATCCTCTACAGCGCCGACGGCGACGTCGTTTCCACGCGGTTCGCCAACAGCGTGATCCGCTCGACCCGAAGGCTGACCTACGACCAGGCAACGCAGATCCTCGACGGCAAGACGGGTGGCTACCCCAAGGTCGTCGTCAAGCTCCTGAAGGATATGGAGCAGCTGGCGCGGACGATCCGTCGGCGGCGTCTCGACGACGGCATGATCGTCCTGGACATCCCGGAGATCGAGCTGGAGCTGGACGACAACGGCCGCGTGATCGACGCCCACCCTGCCGACACGAGCTTTTCGCACACGATCATCGAGATGTTCATGGTGGAGGCGAACGAGGCGGTCGCGAGGCTTTTTGACCGCTGCGGCGTACCCTATCTGCGCAGGATTCACCCCGATCCGCCGTCGGAGTCGTCGAGCGACGTGGTTCGGTTCGTGCGCGTTTTGGGTCATCGCATCCAGGGCCCGCTCGACCGCCGCGCGATGATCCGCCTGCTGGAGACGGTGCGGGACAAGCCGGAGGCGTTCGCCGTCAACATGGCGATCCTGCGCTCCATGGAGCCGGCGGTGTACTCGCCGCAGCACGTGGGGCACTTCGCGCTGGCCAGCGAGGCGTATAGTCACTTCACCTCGCCCATCCGCCGGTATCCCGACCTTACGATCCACCGGCTGCTGGAGCGATATCTATGCGGTCAGCTGGGCGAGAAGAAGAAGACAAAGCCGGCCGCGATCGGCATCCCGGATCATCAGGAGCTGACGCGACTCGGCGAGCAATGCAGCTTCGCGGAACGGCGCTCGGAAAGCGCCGAGCGGGAGGCGAAGACCGTCAAGGTCCTCGAGCTGCTGCAGGACAAGATCGGCGAGACGTTCGAGGGCGTGGTGACGGGCGTGGCCAACGTGGGCATCTTCGTGCAGCTGGTGCGGTTCGGCGTGGACGGCCTGATCCGCTTCGGCGACCTGCCCGACGACTGGTGGGAGGTGGACGCCCGGTCCGGCAGTGCCGTCGGCGAGCGATCGGGTACGCGGATCGGCATCGGCGATCAGCTCGAGGTCGAGGTCATCACGGTGAACCTGCCCGGCCGTCAGCTCGACTTGGCCCTCGTAGGCCGGGTCGGGGCGAAGCCGAAGAAGGAGAAGAAGCCGGACCAGGCCCGAGGCTCCAAGGGTAAGGGCAAGTCAGGGCGCTCGGGAAAGCCCACGTCTTCCTCGGGTGGCAAGACCCAGGGAAAGCGCGGCGCTGCGCCCAAGAAGGCAGGACGGAAGAAGCCCGGGACGAAGGGTAAGGCGTCGCGCGGGCGAAGGCGGTGAAGTCGCTGTCGGCCTCTCAGGGCGGTGGGAATCGGAAGCCGATCATCTGATCGTTGCCGACCCGTCGGCGAGCAACTTCAGGGAAGCTGAAGACCTCGGCCATCGAGGCGAAGTCGTGGCCGGCCAATGCGGAGTGCCCCTTTCGGCCGCCGATGAGCTTCGAGGCGACGAAGACGAGGGCCTCGTCGGCGAGCTTGGCGTCGAAGAAGGCTCCGAGCACCTCGCCGCCCCCCTCGACCATCACGTTCGTCATCTCACGACCGCCCAACGCGTCCAGCAGGGCGGCCAGATCGATCCGTCCCCGACGGCCCGGCAGGCCGATCACCTCGCACCCGGCGGCTCGGAGCCACTCCGCGGCGGTCTTGCGCTTGCGCATCGCGACGCGGGTCGTGGCGATCAGCGTGGGCGCGTCGTGGGCGGTCTGTACCAGCTTGGCGCGACGTGGAATCCGGAGACGTCCGTCGAGGACGACGCGCGTGGCGATGCGTTTGGGCTTGACGTGGCGGCACGTCAAGTCAGGATCGTCGGCCAGGACCGTCCCGATTCCGACGACGACGGCGTCGACGCGTCCCCGGAGCCGGTGCGCCTCGCGGCGTGCCTCGGGCCCCGTGATCCATTGCGAGTCCCCGGTTCGGGTCGCCAGTTTGCCGTCGAGCGACTGCGCCCACTTGAGGATGACCCAAGGGCGCCCGGATCGTTGGCGCTTGAAGAACGGGGCGTTGAGCTCCTCGGCCTCGAGCTGGCAGACGCCCAGGTCGACACGGATGCCCGCGGACCGCAGCGTCTGGAGTCCTCGCCCGCGGACCGGTCGATTGGGGTCCATGACGGCCGCGACCACCCGCGAGACACCTGCTTCGAGGAGCGCATCCGTGCAAGGCGGCGTCTTGCCGTGGTGGCAACACGGCTCGAGCGTGACGTACGCGGTCGCGCCGGCGGGCGAGCCCACGCAGCGCCGCAACGCGTCACGCTCGGCATGCGGGCCTCCGAATCGCCGATGCCAGCCTTCCGCGATCACGCGGTTGCGGCGAACGAGCACGCAGCCCACCATCGGGTTCGGCTCGACGCGTCCGCGGCCGCGGCGTGCCAGGCTCAGGGCCCGTCGCATGTAGGCTTCGTCTTGTGCGTCGTGAGGCATGAGGGAATCCGATATCGCGCGTGCATGTGTTCTTCTCTTCGCGAAAGGTCCTTCCCGGGGTGGTTCATGCCGTTGCTTGTCCTGTCTTCGACCCTGAGGCTCAGACCCGAAGGGAGCGCAGCCAAAGGAGCCATGGGGGACGCGAATCGTTGCGCCCCGCTTCGTGAAACCACCGCTGAAGCGATAGGGCACCCGGTCTCCGCACCGCCCCTGGGCATTCTTGGGAGTAACTTGGACCGC
>CAZOBD010000304.1:0-2970 GCA_964577665.1 uncultured Hyphomicrobiales bacterium | reverse complement strand
CTATGACCGTCAGGCGGACGCAATGGAGACGGTCGGCAGGATCGGCAACGTGGACGAGGCCCTCAAGTCCATGAACCGCAAGTTCGCCTACCTCTTCTTCATTCGGGTTCAGGAGCTTCTTCCGAAGGTACAAGCCGGAGACAAGGCAGCTACTGTCGAAGTCAAACGGCTCATGGCACAGATCCGGAGAGACGATCCCGAGCTCGCCCAGAAGCTGGAACAGCAGTCTCCGCAGTTGGCGCCGCAACAACCTACGACCCAGAACGTGGACAAAGCGCCGACGCCGCCGGCAACCCCATAACCGGGATGTTTGGCCGGCGCGATTCCGAAGGAAGCCGCCGTCGGTCTGCCTATGACGCCAACGCGCGACCCAATCCGAACGGAGATTGCGTCTCACGACGATGCCCTCATCGACGTGCATACGCACGTCGGCGTATCCCTGGCGAGCTACATGACCGAGGGGTATCCGTACTGCCAATCGGCCGTCGATCTCCACGGTAGGCTCACAGCCCTTGGCTTCGGGTACTGGGTCGCATTCGACATGCTCTCTCCGGCCGTCTTCACGCTGAACGGCTACCGGCGGAATGAGCTGACGCCTTCCGGCGACGAGTCCGAACCTCCCTTCGCATTTGAGAATCACCGGCTGATGGTCGAGGTCTACGATCTGTTGGAACACCTCGCGGACCGGTTTCTTTGCTTCGCGGCCGTCGACCCGGAACGCAGGCCGGACGCCCAGGTCCGCGCGCTCACCGAGCTGAACTCTTCCTACCCCGTCCGCGGCCTGAAGGTCGGCGGCACGCTGATTCGGTCGCGAACGATCGAGCTCTTGGGAACGGGCCAACGCTTGCTCGATTGGGCGGCGGAGCGCGACGTGCCGGTCATGATGCACTCCGCGGTTCATCCGGACGATCCGTGGTCGCAAGTGTCCGACCTGTTGGAGGTGGCCCAACAGCGGCCGGAGATCCGGTTCTGCGTGGCGCATACGGCGCGTTTCGATCGCCCGTGTCTGGAGGGCGTGGCCGAACTGGACAACTGCTGGTTCGACACCTCGGCGTTCGGAATCCATTGCGCGTTGGCCGTGCAGGATCACCCCTCGGTTGCCCGCGCCGACCGCCGCTTCGCGGCGGACTACGCCGGCCCTCCGGGGGTTCTCGCCTCCCTATACGAGGCCTTTCCCGACAAGATGCTCTGGGGATCGGACAGTCCGTTCGAGTCGTACAGCGTCCGCCACCGCCACGCCGACGGCCGGCTCGAGACCTACCGACTCATGAGTGATGTGCAGACCGAAGCAGGCTATCTACGGAGCTTGCCTGCCGACGCCGTCCGTCGAATCGCGCATGAGAACACGCTGCGATTCCTCTTTGGCTGCGAGGGATAGCCTCATCGCGGAGTCCGTCAGAACCGCACGTGGACGGTGAGGGCGGCGATCACCAATCCGATCACTCCGAGCAGGATTCCCGCCCACGCAAGTCCCCGGCCCCGTTGGAGCTTCTTTCGGTCGAGTTGGCGGAGGGCGATCACGCCGAACACCACGCCCAGGATCTGGGGCAGGAACAGGACCATGCAGGTCAACCCGAGCAGACTGAGGACGAGCGAGGCGATGGCGTAGCCGTTCGTGGCGCCGGGGACCGTCTGATAGACCACGCCCTCGAGTGTGAAGGGCATGCCACAAGGCTCACAACGGTCGGCGTCGAGGGGAGACAGAAAGCCGCATCGCGGACAACGGATCTTGCGCTGCCCGTCCTCGGATTCGATGATCTTCGGCGCGTTCGCGCCGTTCGCGGCGTAGGCGTGCACCGGCGTCGGATCCTGCTCGTCTCCGCTCACGTCCTGCAACGGTCCGACGTCCCCTGTTTCGGGATCGTAGTGCGGGACGATGAAGCGGCTCGCGCAGCTCGGACACTGCGCGGGATGTCCCGTCTGACCGGTGTGCGCTTCGAGCTGCGAATCGCAGCGCGGGCACGTCAGGTGGAAGCGGTAGATCGGTTGCCGTCGGGGCGAAGCTGCCGGCGAGGTCGAAGCCTCGCCGGAGGCGGTGGGGAGCGTTGGCGGAGCCGATGGGGGCGAGGTCTCCTCCGCGGCCGGCAGCTCAAATTCCCCCCCGCACAGCGGACACTTCACCGCCTCTCCGGCCATTTCGCTGTCGGCTGAGACGGCCCCGTTGCAGTGTGGGCAAGGAAGCTCGTAGATCAAGGGCGTTCTCCGCGGATCTCGGTACGTTCGCATTGTAGACCAAGCGACGAGCGCGGCAAATTGGATTGCCGCATCGTCTGTGCTAAGCTGTCTGCAACAAAGATCGAACAGTGTGGCACGGCCTCCTCCAGGCTTCGCTACGCTTCGCCGTGACAAGCCCGGCCGTGAACTGCCGAAAGCCCCAGCCGAGGGCGGCTGGGCCACAGAAGGCAAGGCTGCTCAACAGTTCAAACACCGCCCCAGCCGAGGGCGGCTGGGCCACAGAAGGCAAAGCTGCTCAACGGTTCAAACACCGCCCCAGCCGAGGGCGGCTGGGCCACAGAAGGCAAGGCTGCTCAACTGTTCAAACCCTTGCGGACAGCTTAGAATCCGTGCCCCGTCCGGGCGGACACGGCGTTCCGAAGCCCTTCAGGCGGGGCTTGCTCCTGCGAAGGAGCCGGGACGCGAACGGACTGGGGGCATTGTAGCCGTCTCGGGAGACTGTGGTGAATACGCAAGACCGAACGATGAGAACGCTATGGATCCTGGCCGGCGCGCTGACGATCGGCTGGGGGGTGGGCTGTGGATCGTCGGAGAAGGGCTCGGCTCCTGCGACCATCTCCAAGGCCAAGCCCCTTTCGGAGGCCGAAGGGCCTGCCGCCGAGCCCGCGGCAAGGCCACAACCGAAGGCGAAACCCGCCCCGACATCCATGACGTACGAAGACCTGCTGCTGGGTATGATCGGCGGCATTGTGCGGCCCACTGAGATGGCTGGAGTCCCCCCCTGGCTCGCCGGTC
>CAZOBD010000303.1:0-2998 GCA_964577665.1 uncultured Hyphomicrobiales bacterium | reverse complement strand
TATATTCTATAGAATGTCTGAATATGTTGAATTAAAACAAGATAGTACAGATTTAACCGAACAAATAGAAAAAGAAAGACAATCTGGATATGGTAATCAGGAATTAAAGCTATCAAAATATTTTTCCGATCCATTTGAAATAGAACAGGGGAAACAAGATGCAGAATAACAATGACATAAGCCTCTTTGATAAAGAAATATTTTTAACATTTAAGAATATTGATAAGAATAATTTTTCTTTTGATAAGATTAGTATTTTAAGGGAATTAATCAGAAAACATGAAATAAATTACCCCAATATTTTAACTTGGTTTGATAAAAAAGTTGTACCGGGCTTTAAATACGGTGAACGCATAGGGTACATAGGTTTCGCAAATGAAATACCAGTTGCCTCTGCAATATTAAAATTAGGGAAAAGAGCGAAATTCTGTCATTTATATATTGATCCAAAACATCAAAATTATGCCATAGGAGATATTTTCTTTTGTCAAATGACAATTGATGCAAAAAGATACGCTAAAGATATTTATTTTACTTTACCTGAAAGATTGTGGACAGAAAAAATAAACTTTTTTAAATCATTTGGTTTTAAGAATGCTTCAATATCAACAAAAAAATATCGTAATTCCGAAGAAGAACTATTTAGTACAGCTGAATTTTCTGATGTTTGGAAGTATTCTTTAGAAAAAATTCAAAAAATAAATGCAAAACACGCGTTTTATAAAAATGATATTCAAAATGGCATTATTATAAGTATTAAACCCGAATATGCACAGAAAATCATAAGCGGTGAAAAACAAGTGGAAATCAGAAGAAGCTTTAATGCAAAGCTAAAGGGCTGCAAAGCGGCTATTTATTCTTCCAAACCCAAGCAGGAATTGAATGGCTTTGTTACCTTGGATAAAATCGAAAAAGACAAACCTGAAAATATCTGGAGAAAATATAAAGATAAGATTGCATGCACTGAGCAAGACTATTTGGCATATACAAAAGACACTGAACAAATTTTCTCAATTCACTTGAAGAATTTCGAAAAATATATTGGCTCAATACCATTAAGCCAATTGTCATATTTATTAGATGATAATTTAAGACCTCCACAGTCTTATTATTTATTAAAGAATAATACAAAATGGTCTAATGCAATATCAATTATTGATTTAATGCATAAAAAGTATAAGATTTCAACAAGTATTTGAATATCTACTCCCTTCCCAGCACCTTTACTTCCGGGATGTCTGATACTAACCGGTGGAAATAGAGCATCTGAAGGGTTTGAAACAGAGCCTCTTCGAAATTTTCGTCGAACTCATATATAAGCTCGCCGCTTCGCGGGAAGATGTCTTCGCTTATCGTTTCCTTCTCATGTATATGCTCACGGTCTTTTTGTATTCCGGCTATTTTATTTATAATTTCTTTGATATATTCGGGATGTCCTTCGTTGTGGCAAACCCAGAAAGCCAGAGGCAGAGAGTATCTGCCCATATCGTACCAGTCATCGCTTATATCCGAAACAACAGCTTCGTCTTCGAGATTTCCCCATCCGATATAAGCATCATATTCTTTTAGCGTATTCTTATCTTTTTTTTGAATCTTATTCACAGGCAGGCTGAGATTATATCTTTCTTTTAAGATAATCTGCCCGATATGCGAAATGAAATTTTCCGGGTTAAGGGATGCGGCACTTTTAATTGTCTTCAGATTCTCACCATAAGCAATTGAAGCAGCGCCGGTGTAATCATGCGATGCAAGAGCCGGCCCCGGTATTATCCGAAAATCCGCAGATGCCAGACCTTTTGAATATCCCAGAGGTGTGAGAAGAGCGGCATCCACACGCTGCCCTATAAGCAAATCCGCGCAGGTATGCTCATCCACCTTAAAAATCTGAATTTCATGCGGTGCGGCATTTTCGTATATAAAATTATATATTTCATCGGAAGGTACGGCTAACTTTAATTGCATTATTTAATCCTATTTGTTATTTTACAGTTAATTGAATTACAAAAATCATGGAACGTGCTATGAAAGTTATAAAAACTATTTCGGAAATGCAAACGGAATCTCGCAGACTGCGCTCCGAAGGAAAAAAAATCGCCTGCGTGCCTACTATGGGATATTTTCATGAGGGGCATACCAGCCTGATGGAAAAAGCCCGGGAATTCGGAGACATTGTTGTAACCACCCTTTTTGTCAATCCTGCCCAATTTGCCCCTAATGAAGATTTTTCCAAATATCCCCGCAATTTCGAGCGCGACTGCAGAATAGCCGAAGATACTGGCACGGATATTATCTTTAATCCCGAAGTGGAAGAAATGTATCCCCGCGGTTACAATACATCGGTAATGGTACACGGAGTAACTGAAAAGTTTGAAGGCAAGTTCCGTCCTGCACATTTTTCCGGCGTAGCAACTGTAGTGGCAAAGCTTTTTAATGCCGTACTGCCTGATTTTGCTGTTTTTGGCCAGAAGGATTATCAGCAGTCATTGGTTGTGAAAAAACTGGCTGCCGATATGAATTTTCCGGTAAAAATAATAACTGCCCCGACAAAAAGACAGAGCGACGGTCTTGCCATGAGCAGCAGGAATGTTTATCTTACACAGGAAGAAAGAAATCATGCCGCTATACTTTTTAAAACAATGGAAACTGCCATAAAAGCCATTGAAAACGGTGAAAGAAGGCGCAAAGTTATAAACGGTATAATGCACAACTCCCTGCGCAGCATGCCCGGTATTAGAATTGATTATGCTTCGGCAGCCGATGCAGATACGCTGAATGAACCCGAAGAATTTTCGCCCGGCACGAGAATAGTTCTACTGCTTGCGGTCTATCTCGGCAAAACCCGGCTTATAGACAATGCTCTTGTTACCCTCCCGGAAGAAAAATTTGAAAAACCGGAATGGGTCAAAGAAGTTATAAGTTGACAAGATGACGACAAAATTAATCAAACAAATCTATTTTTCAGAACTTGTTTTCATCTGTTTATTTTTACTCTCCGTTT
>CAZOBD010000302.1:0-3007 GCA_964577665.1 uncultured Hyphomicrobiales bacterium | reverse complement strand
TGATGAGCGTGAAGAACTTGTAGATCTTCTCCGGCGGTTCGGGCGGCGTGACCAGCGTGACCAGAATGCCCATCAGGAACCCGGCCGACAGGTAGAAGACGTACGACCACGCGTCCGGACTCCCGCGCGTCAGCGGCCAGAAGGCCAGCGTGCCGCCCTCATACAGCCCCGCCCATCCTTCCGGCTTGGTCAGCTTGGTCTGGCGGACGGCGTCGAGATGGCGGTCCTCCGGCGATGCCGAGACCGATCTGGGCTTGGCCTTCTCGGCGGATCCCTCCGCGATCGGCTGGCTCGCGGTTTCCTTCGGGGCGTCGTCGGCATGGGCCACCCCCCACTGATGGTACGCCTCGGCCGTGTACGGCGGCAGCGGGACCCAACCCTGGTTCGTGCCGACGTAGACGATCGCCGCGGCGAGGAAGGCCGCCCAGGCGCCGTAGCGATTCGCCCGCCGCCAGAGCAGCCCGAGCCAGAACGCCACACCCATCAGCGCGCTGAGCTTCCAGAACAGCTCGAGCCCGTGGAAGAGGTCGTTGAAGTAGAACGCCCAGGCCAGCCCCATCCCAACGGCGAAGATGGACACGACGCGGATGACGAGCAGGTAGTGCCGCGGTTCGGCGTTTTTGACGAGGTAGCGCTGGTAGACGTTGTTCGTGAAGAGCCCGGACATCGCGATCATCAGCGAATCGCAGCTCGACATCATGGCGGCCATCATGCTCGCCAGCATCACGCCCGTCAGGCCCAGCGGCAGGAGCTTCTTGACGCAGACGCCGAACGCCAGGTCCGGGTGCTGCTCGATCGCCATGGGGAAGAGGATCACCGCGAACAACCCGGTGAACGCCCACCACACCGTGCAGACCCGCTTGATGAACGTCCCGAAACAGAAGCCGACGCGCCCGTCGAACTCGGTCTTGCCCGCCGCGCAGTTGCCCATCGTGTGCGGCTGCGTGACGATGTTGACCAGGGCGTTGACGGCGATCATCCCGATGAAGAAGACGGTGTACTTGCCGCTGGCGACGAGACTGAACATGCTCGGGTCGAGCTTGTCGTGCAGGGCGCCGAACCCCCCGATCCGCCACAGCGCGATCGGCAGCATCACAAACGACATGATCACGATGAAGAAGCCTTGGATGAAGTCGGTGATGATGGCCGCGATCAGCCCGCCGCTGACGCCGTAGAAGACGAACAACGCGACCATGATGAAGATGGCCACCGGTACGGAGATATGCTGATCGGTCACCGCGTTGACGATCGTGCCCTGGCCCAGCAGCATCACGCCCATGTCCACCGTCAGCACGAGCATGCCCATGAGCACGTATGCGACCTCCATGCTGCCGTGGAATCGCTCACGGAAGTAGTCGGCCGTGGTGAGGTACCGCATGCGGCGGAAGATCGGCGCGATCAGCCAGTAGAACGGCGTGCAGAAGAGCCAGAGCCATTGGGCCCAGATTCCACTCAGGCCGTGCGCGGCGGTCTGTCCGGCGACGATGACGGCCTGGTCGGTATGCGTGCCCGTGCCGAAGGCGTGCATGATCATGAACAGCTTGCCGAACCTCCGCCGCCCGATGATGTAATCGCCCATGCTCTTGACTTGCGTGTGCGCGCGGAAGCCGAAGTAGACGATCGTCCCCAGGATCGCCGTCAGCGTGATCACGTCGATGATGTGCAGCCCGAAAATCCGCATGAGGCACGCGCTCCCTGCTTCGCAGCGACCGACGGATCGCCGAACCCGCCGCGCTCCGCCATCCCCTCCAGGGGCCGATATGGTCTCCGCTCCCGACGCGACATGCAAGCGAATTGCCGTGAAAGGGGATGGGCCCACCCGCTCGGGTGCATCTCGATCTCGGTTGCACGAGCCTTCCCGTGCAGATGCACCGTATCCGCTGCCCGAGACGCAGCATTCATGCTGCGCGGAGATGGACCGCGCGAGATGAATCTCGCGGCTCGGGCAGTCCGCGCCATACACGGCTTCCTTGAGATGGACCGCGCGAGATGAATCTCGCGGCTCGGGCAGTCCGCGCCATACACGGCTTCCCTGAAACGATCCGTTTGATGCACCCCACCCGCTCCGCACGATCGCTCGGGCGTTGCAACCCCGCCGGATTGGGCATACACTTCGCGTTTCGGCCCGGCGAGGTGGGACGGCTTTCGGAACGGGAGACGAAAAGGACATGTCCGTCAGAACGATCTTGGTAATCATCTTGGTGCCGCTCGCGCTGGCGGTCCCGGTCATCCTGGTCAAGCTGGTAACGACGGACAAGGATCCCATCCTCCCGGACGAGCACCTTCGGCGATACGAGGTGGTCACCGCCGAGTACTACGGCATCCGCTTGGATGAGAAGACGCGCCCGCGCGATGTGGCCTATGTCTTGGTTCGCGGCATCCAGGACGCGTTCAAGGCCGCAGAGGCCCCCACGAGTGAACAGCAGATCGAGCAGATGCGGCGAGCCCGTGAGGTCCAAATCGCCACGGCCGCCCCGGAGACCATTATCGAGGTATTCGAGGAGATGGGCTTACCGCTGAAAGAGTCGGAGCAGGAGCGCAAGAACGAGTTGCTCCTCCGGACAATTCTGGCCTGGAGTCGCGGCCTGGGGTTCTATCGAAACGGCACGCACGCCGAGCAGCGCGATGAGAAGTGGAAGGTGGCCTTCGTACCGGCCGGATCGAATCCGTCTCGGGCCGTCGTGTGGTTTCCCGCCGAGAAGGACGAGTACCACACGTACGTCGTGATCAAGCTGGGCAAAGAAGAGGGCTGCTGGCGAATCTATCAGGCGACCATCGCCGCCGAGGCGCCGTTTATCCCCAAGGCGGTCTCCACCACGAAACCCGAGGCGCCGCCGCAGGCGCAACCGACGACCGCGCCAAAGGAGGCAAAGCCCGCGCCCAAGCCGGCACCGAAACCCGCACCCAAACCGGAGACGAAGCCGGTCGCGAAGCAGCCTCCCGCGACGAAGCCCGCGCCCGCGAAGACGCCCCCGACGCAGCCCACGGCGGCGCCGAAGCCGAAACC
>CAZOBD010000301.1:0-3010 GCA_964577665.1 uncultured Hyphomicrobiales bacterium | reverse complement strand
TTCAGGAAGTTATTCTTACCATCCAGACCCAGATAGTGTCGGCCATGAACTTTGGGCATTTTATGACACGCTTCAACAATCTTATTGTTATTTCGATATTTCTTTCAAAATCCGGACTTGCTACTGTCCAGATGAAAGAATGGAAATATTTATAGAAAAAATTGAGTTGTCTGAAGGATGTTCAGGATACTACTATGAAACGATACTTGCTGAATGTATAAAAGCTCTAGTTAAAAACACTCCGCTAATATTTGATATGGATCCTTACCCTGCTGATGGTTGGGATGTTGCTGTTATGTACAATAAATGTTGGGAGTTTGATTCATCATATATGGTTCCCTGTACAACAGTAACCGAATGCTGTAAAACAAGATATTGGGTTACAAATACCCAAAATGGAGCTTTTATTACAGAAAAACAGCGGGAGATTCCAATTGGACCTCCTTGTTCATCTCCAATTAATCAGGATTGCTTTGATTACTGTGATGCTAATGATCTTAGCTTTGCTCAGATAAATAATAGCGTTTCAGGACCTTTTTGTGCTGATATTTGCCCGGAAACAGATTGGGATGACCTTTCTGTATATTTCCCTAATAATCCCAATGAATATTTGTTTTCAAAAACATTCAGGCGGGTTTTCAGTGCACCAGAGGATCATATCATTGCTTATGTCTCAACAAAAAAGTGTAATGGTTGGAATTATATCCGAATTGACAGAATAGCATTGTCTCATTCAATGCCTTATATAACAAATGCAGAAATTTTACTTCAAGCTATAAGAGGTGCTTTATGGAGAGCAAATGGTTATTTCAGAGAATACTTAAATGATAGTTTGCCGTATTTTAGATCTTATAATTTAATTATTAGCTCATGCTGGCAAAGAATTATGAACGGAAGACAACTAGTTCCTTGCGAGGATGCTTCTTGCTGTTACGCTAGGTATGATATAAAACAAGATACAAACCAAATTGACAGTTTTCCAGAATATAGAAAGAGAGTTATTGGAAAGTATTATAATTATTCACCGGATAGTTGCATAGCTCCTTGTACTTTTGAATGTAACATTCTAAATTATGGTGGTTTAATTGGATTATTACCAAGAGTTTCAATTGAAAATGAACATATTAACACAAATAATGATATCACTAATAATAAAATATCAATTAGACCAAATCCTGCAGACGAATCCTTTACTGTTGACTTTACCACAACATCAGAAAGCCAATTCGAAATACAGATATGCAATATCGATGCTGAAGTTTTATTCCAAGATACAAAACTAATAAATGGTAACAATTTATGGAAAGTGGACTCAAGAAAATGGGCAAACGGAACTTATTTCATTAACATTATTCAAAATAACAAATTGATTATTTCAGAAAAAATAATAATCAATAAATAAAATTAATACAAGGGTGGAGATTTATTAAGTATTTCCACCCTGCCTTAATATTAATAAATAAGATAGGAGCAACTAAAATGAGAACTTTATTTTTGATGATCATTTTTATATATTCATTCTCATTTCTTAATGCCCAAAAAGAAGCATATAACTGGATTTTTAACAATAAAGGTTTTAGCTTTAATACTTGCGATAAGGAGCCTGTGATTATTAGTTTTGCTGAAAAGGAAAAAATTTTCACATATTCCCATGCCATTATTTCTGATTCTGTCGGTAATATACTTTTTTATATACATCAAACTGATATTTTCAACCGGGATAATCAGAAGATGAAAAATTCTGACGATTTATTCTTCGGATATGATTCACTGTTTTCTTCAGTGTTTACTTCAAATATGAAGATTATTATTATGCAAAAACCCGAAACAAATAATTTATATTATATTTTCTTTCATGGGTATAAACAAGATTCAGATATGGACGATACGATATTTAGCGGCTTGGGATATATTATTATAGATATTCAAGGTGATATTGGAAAAGGGGAAGTAATTTCGAAAGACAATTATATATATGTAGATACTTTTGATTTACAAAATGATAAAAAAAAGCAATATTACGGTAATGAATATTTATATATTTTTAGGCACCATAATAAAAAAGATGTATGGTTTTTAATTTTCAAGGGATTAAATAATCAGGATATTCAATATGATCTTTATCTTTTTTCTGGGGACAGCATTAAAAAAGTTTTAACCAAATTTGATTCAACACAATTCAACGAAGCTTCTGACCGTACTGCAAACATGAATGTTATTAATCCACCTAGTATCAATTATCAGGGTAATATGCTATCGGCATATTATGAATCCAGAACACTAATAAATCTAAGTCCAATATATAAAAGAGTTGCTTTAATAAAATTAGACACCAAGACCGGAATACCTGCAAAAAGAATAAATGTGGATTTAAATATTGAAAGTTTCAAGGATTTTCTGTGGGGAATTTTCTCTCCCGACGGTTCTAAATATTATTATTGTATTTACGATTATTCTGATTCTTATTCTGAAATCTTTCAGCTTGACCTTTCAGTTTGGGATTCTTTATTGATTCAGCAATCTATGACTGTAATTTTAAAAAAACAACAATGGCTACAATCTCAAATTTCTCCTTTTGGTAATATTTTTTTATCTACGAAACAGAAAAGCAATGTTTCGCTCGTATTTCATTTTATAGATAAGCCGAATGCCAATGGAAAAAATTGCGATTTAATCGAATCAAAATATTATTTAGGATCTTACTTTAGAGAATATTTTAATGACTTCTACCACGCATACCTTTACCACATAATAGCTTACGATATGCCAACGTGCAGGGGAGGTGATTTGAATTTCTACCTTTCACCTTTTACTCCAAAATATATTCGGGAAGGCTCCGGCACTTTTACATGGACTGGTCCTAACGGGTTTTACTCTACAGAAAGAGAGCCATTGAAACCTAATCTTGATTTTGAAGATGAGGGCTGGTATAAAGTGGTATGCAGAACAGAAAAAGAAACTATTATTGATTCGGCATTTATTCAGGTGGGGGACCCTGTTGATTCGCTTA
>CAZOBD010000300.1:0-3013 GCA_964577665.1 uncultured Hyphomicrobiales bacterium | reverse complement strand
GACTGCACCTGGCTTCAGATGGACTCCACTTCAAAAGTGGAGTCCATCTTTTTCTATACTTCCAAAGTGGCGTCCATCTTAACTCTTATTTTTTATTTCAATATTTTTTATCAAACTCTTATTAGTAATATTTTTTAATTCCTCTTTCTTTATCATTCCTAAAATAAACTTTTTATTTGGTAAGGTACCATTTCTCAAATCAATATAATCCTGATAGCTCGAATATTTCCATTCTTCTGCTTTTTCTACTAATCCGGAACGAACCGGATTTTGATGAATATATGTTAGTAAAGTTATAAGATAGCGGTCTGATGGAACAGGCTTGGCTTTAGTGTGTTTTTGGAATAAGGAGCCATGCCTGTTGTATCTTTTATTAATTGCTTTGGTATAAGAACTAAGTAAAATGCCAATTATATCAGAGATTACTCTTGACAATTCCCCTTGAAGATAAGAGCCACAGCCGCTTTCTTCAGAGAGAACTTCAGATGGACTCCACCTGACAGGTGGAGTCCATCTTTTGCTTTTTTCCTTCACTCTCACCAAAAAATGAAAATGAGTCGGCATCAGGCAGTATCCTATTGTATCTAAATAATCATCAAGGTAATAGCGGTATTTCTTCAAAAAATACAAATAATTTTCCTCTGAGCGAAAAAGAGCTTCCTCATTGTTCGTTCTGCTGAAAAGATGGTAATATGTATTTTCGTAAAATTTCATAATTCATCTCCGAGTTTTTCAGATGGACTCCACCTGCCAGGTGGAGTCCATCTATGCCTCATCTATTAATCCCCCCTACCTCACTATCAATTTTCAGATGGACTCCACCTGGCAGGTGGAGTCCATCTATGCCTCATCTATTAATCCCCCCTACCTCACTATCAATTTTCAGATGGACTCCACCTGGCAGGTGGAGTCCATCTATGCCTCATCTATTAATCCCCCCTACCTCACTATCAAAATCTGCTTTTTATCAACCGGTCTGCCGTCTATTTCCATTATTAGAAGATATACTCCTGAGGTAAGCGCTTCAGTTTCCAAATGGAACATGCCGAAGCCTTTTGATGCTTCTTTTGAAAATATGCTTTTTACTTCCTCTCCTAAAGCATTTATAAGGTTGAACCTTATAACGCCCTGCTCAGAAACAAAATACTTAATGTCAGAGCCATTTTCCACAGGATGAGGCATAATGCCGCTTATGAACGATTCATCATCTTTGAACTTAAGAAGCCTCTCGCCGTCTGCCCGGCATATATCTACAATGAAGATGCTGTCTTTCAGAATTGTGTAAACAGGCACGGAGGCATCTGTCCAAACGGGGGATTCCTTGAAAATAATTTGAGTTGTATCTTCTGTGCCGAGGAGCACTTCCAACTCCATTTTAACCAATACGTCATTGTCAAGCCTTCTTCTTCCTCTTATTTCAATAGGGCGGTTTTCAAAGCGGTCGTCGAAGTTAGTTCTTGTGTCGGAAGGTTCTTTGGCGTTTAAATCATTTGCATTATAATATAAAACATAAGGATTAAGTCCTATAGTAGTTTCAAAATCTCTTGCAGAAGCAGGAAGATTATCCGCGGAAACAAGCCTTAAATACAGATATACTTTATCGCCCGGCTTTGCATGGTCAGGCTCGATGGAAAGTTCAATACCTGCTATTTGAGCATCGTCCGGCATTGCAATTCCGGTGCCGGTTAAGTTGCCATCTGCCCATTCACTGCCTGCATAAGCTGTTAAAATTCCATTTCTTAATCCAATTTCAGACGGCTTGAAGCTGACAGAAACATTTGCAGATTTGCCAGGCAATATGGTGTTTAATTTTTCATTGACTTCAAACTCACTGCTCGAACTAACAAGCGAATCGATTGTAATAGTCCGGGTACTGTTGTTTCTGATTGTAACTGAGCTAAGCAGCTTTAATTCATCATGTACAGGATATTCCCCAAAATCTTTATCGACCACTTCAAGTATCAGGCTGGGGGTGTCTGCCTGTATCTGAACCTGTACTAACGCAGAATCGACGCATCCGAACTCACTTGTCTGAACTACTTTTAATTCCCCGGCTCCGGCGCTCCCCCATAAAACCGTTAAAGTTTCACCGTCATCGCCGCCCTGAGCCGTTCCGCCTGAAACAACATACCATTTGTTCGTTGTGCCTGAAGGAGTATTCACACTGTAAGTTTCTTCTTTGTTTTCTTTTACAGAAGTATTCCCTGTTATCTGAGGCTGTGGAAGAGGATGAACTGTTACGGTTACCTGAGCCTGCCCGGTGCTGTCGCGGGAATCTGTTACAGTAAGGGTGTAAACCGTTGCAGCATCAGGAGAGGCTGCCGGCATTGCAATATCGGGATTATCTAATCCAGCCGCAGGCGTCCATTTGAAAGTATATGGCTCCACCCCTCCGCTTGCAGGCGAAGCAGTGCCTATTTGAACGGATTCCCCTTCGCAGATTTCCTTATCCGTACCGGCATTTACAATGATAGAACCGGCAGAGAGAATTGTTACGTTGAGCGTATCGTAGCTTTCGCAGCCGGTGTCGTTGTTTTTTTGGTGGACAGTTACCATACCCTGCCCCTGCGCCTGCCATTCAACAACCATCTGCTGATTATCGCTTGAAATATAGTTGCCTCCTTCAACATACCAAAGAGTAGTAATCCCTGCGCTCGGGCTTATGGTATAAGTTTCAGTAGAATACTCCTCTACGCTTTCATTCCCTGATATTTCACCCGCAGGAAGCTCCCCTATTGTGAAAACGGGCGTGGTATCGGCATCGACTGCCGCCTGAATTTTTACATTGAGTGTAAAAAACGCTAATAATGCTGTGATTAGTAATATTTTTTTCATTAGAAACTCCATATTAGTATTTATAAAATAAATTATTAATTTCTCTATCTCCATTCATCCGATGAGTGCGAGACATCGGATGAATAATACTGTCTTTGTGTCTTCAGATGGACTCCACCTGCCAGGTGGAGTCCATCTTTAATGTATTTTCGTGAAATATCACTTTTTCTCTCCGTCT
>CAZOBD010000299.1:0-3018 GCA_964577665.1 uncultured Hyphomicrobiales bacterium | reverse complement strand
CGTCTCGGGAAGTGGCACTCTTCTTGACGCGTATCTGGCCTTGGGTTCTTCGGCCACGCTCAGCCCCGGCGACAGCATTGGTACGCTCAACGTCGCCCATACCATTGCGTTCGCGGACGGGGCAACGTATGCATGGGAAATCAGTGATACGGCCTCCGACCTGGTGGTCGTAACCGGCGATCTCACGTTCGGTGCGAGCGCCGCCCTGAACGTGAGCTGGGTCGGGGACTCGCTGCCTGCCGACGGTGATTACGTGCTCTTCCAGGTCTCGGGCAGTATCGACACGATGCCGACATGGACGATCAACCTCCCGCCGGGCTGGGAGTGCGACGGCGTCATCGTGGACGGCAATAGCGTGGTCCTGGACAATCTGCACCCGGTCCTCATGTACACACTCGGTCTGACCGTCAACGGCGAGGCACGGGGGCACGTCGAGATCGAGCCCAACGATCCCAACTGGCCGCCGTTCGCCTATCCCCCCGGCACGTCGGTGACGCTGACGGCAGTCCCCGTGGAAGGCAAATCGTTCAAATGGGGGAAGATCTGCGACCCCAACAAGCCCGACGACCCCAACTACGAGACCGATGCGAACCTCTCGCTCACACTCGTGATGAACGACGACTGGACGGTGGAGGCCGTCTTCAGTTGTGGCGGGGCGACCGCGGGCCTACCGCTTCTTGCGGCAGGGCTTTGTCTTGGCCTTCTCGTTGCAGGGCGGAGGAGAGTCTGGTCTGAAGACACCGCCTCCTGATGTCCGCGTCCGAGAGATCGGGCCAATACAAGCGAAGACTGTCCAAACGCCTGGATCGTGATTCGCACATGAGGGTGTGGCGTCCACACGAGCCTCATGGAAAGTCGGACCGCATGAAGCGGTTCCTTGCCACCTCCCGTTCACGTGCCCGGCCCCAGCCTCTATGATGGACCCTTTCTACAACCCAAACGGAGGATCGCATGAGCCAGCGGACCGCTTGTCTTGTCGTCGGGACATTACTCATCCTGGGATCGAACGGGCCGCTCGTGGCGGAATCGCCGCCGGCATTCCCCAACGCCGTGGGCTTCGGCACGCACACCCGAGCCGGCCGGGGCGGGAAGATCCTCCGCGTGACCACCCTGAAGGCCCAAGGACCCGGCTCGCTCCGCCATGCGCTCGAGGCCAAGGGGCCGCGGATCGTGGTGTTCGAGGTCGGCGGCGTGATCGATCTCGGCAAGAAGAGCATCAACGTGACCAAGCCGTTTCTGACGGTCGCGGGTCAGACCGCGCCGTCGCCGGGAATCACGGTCATCCGCGGGGCGATCTATCTCCACACCCACGACCTCGTGATTCGGCATATCCGCGTGCGTCCCGGGGACGCCGGTGAGCCCAAGCGAAGCGGCTGGTCGCCCGACGGCATCTCGACCAGCGGCGGCGCATGCCACGACATCGTCATCGACCACTGCTCGCTCACGTGGGCGGTGGACGAGAACCTCACCGCGTCCGGCCCGAGGGACCAGGGGCCCGCCGCCACGTCGCACCGCATTACGTTCAGCCACTGCATCATCGCCGAGGGCCTCGACGACAGCTCACACGAGAAGGGCCCGCACTCCAAGGGCACCCTCATCCACGACAACTGTCGAGACATCGCCGTCATCGGCAATCTCTACGCCCATAACGTCGCGCGGAACCCCTACTTCAAGGCCTTCACCACCGGCGTCGTGGTCAACAACGTGATCTACAACCCGGGCCGGGTCGGCGTGCAGGTGGACTACGTGGAGGGCGAGTGGCGGCGAAGCAATATCCGCCCCGAGCCTTGCCGCATCAGCGTCGTCGGCAACGTGATGTTCCACGGCGTCGATACGCGCCCCAAGATCGCCCTGGTGCAAGGACGTGGCGACGTCTATCTGAAGGACAGTCTGTGCTTCCATCGCGACGGCGAGCCCGCGCCGCTGCGGGCCGGCCGCGTGAAGCGGCTCGATAAGCCGCCGGTCTGGCCGAAGGGGCTCGAGCCCGTGCCCGCTCGTGAGGTCGTCGCCTACGTGTGCAAGCACGTCGGCGCCCGGCCCAAGGACCGGGATGTGATCGACCGACGGATCATCCGGCAGTTGCGCGAGCGGAAAGGACGGATCATCGACAGCCAGGACGACGTCGGCGGCTACCCCAAACACGCCATGACCCGCCGCAAGCTCGACGTCCCCGAGAAGAACGTAGACGCGTGGCTCGCGAAGATGGCGCAAGAGGTGGAGTGAGACGCGTCACACGCCGAGCGTCTTGGCAAGCCACGGCACGGCCACCGTGCCCTTGAAGTGGTGCATCGGCACGTCGACGTTGGCGTAAGGGAAGAACTCCTCCAGGGTCAGGCCCTCGGGCATGTCGACGTCGTCGTACGGCCGGCGGTCGGGCGTGGCGTACTTGGGATAGTAGACGACCTTGAATTGGTCCTCGGCGCCGAGCAGCCGATAGGCCTCACGAACGCGTTCGATGTCCCGCGTCCGCCCGCCCTCACTCACCAGCAGAGGCCGGGGCGCAAGCGAGGCGTGGAGGTCGACGTAGTCGAACCACGCCAGGAAGTCCGGCACGTATTGCCAGATCGAGATCCGCCGGAGGTTCGTCACGATCGCGCGGCGGCGCCAGTCCGACAGGAAGTCGTTCCAGACGATCGCCTTGATCGTCGGATCGAGGACGCCCAGGATCAGCGCCGGCTTAGCGCCCAGCGAATGCCCGCTCGTGGCGATCCGCGCGGTGTCCACGTAGGGCTGCCGCTTGAGCCACTCGAGAATGTGGTGCTTCTGGAAGACGGAGAGGGCCTCATACGGCCTGCCCGCCCAGATCCCGTGCATCGACAGCTCATAGCGGCCGGGGCGGATCTTGTCGGCGGTCTCGCAGGTGCCGGGATTATCGACGGCCACCGTAACGATGCCCTTCTGCGTGAACTCCATCGCCATCATGTTCCGGGGTCCGTAGCGCTTGGGCGAGGGCTTGCCGTTCAGCTCGAGCTCGCCCGCGAGGTGTACCGCGACTGGGGCATCCACTTCGTCGCCGGG
>CAZOBD010000298.1:0-3071 GCA_964577665.1 uncultured Hyphomicrobiales bacterium | reverse complement strand
AGAAACATGGTCCGACAATCAAAGTTGTGCTAAAAGATGTGTTGTAGAATATGAATGGTGTTGGTGCGATTGTGATTTCAATAATTGCTGGGATGAAAGGTGTCAAGATGGCGAGGTCCCGCATAAATACATATCTGATCCATTAACTTATTATGTTGAAGGTACATATGAATGTTATGATATTCAAATGCTGCATCCCGAAGGTGAAGAATTTTGGTTAGATTGTGTTTTAATAAGTGATTGTCCTTAAAAATAATTTAGTTAATTGAAATTTAAATATATAGATTTGGGCGGTACTTCGAAAAATAGTACCGCCAAATTTTAAATTAATTTTTAAAGGAGTAAATAAAAATGTTTCCTAAATGTTTCAAATCGATAGTAATAGCCATAAATTACATAATTTTAAATTTGCTGTGTGTTACATTATTTTCAAATAATCAATTTGAATTTGATGTAATGCCTACGAATATCCACTTTTTTGGTACAGTTGTTTCCGGAAAAAATATAATTGCCTACGGCAGCAATGGTGTATATATGATGACAACCGACAGAGGAAAAAGCTGGAAACAATATTCTATTCAAAAATGTGGAGATATTAGAAAAATTGTAAATTACAAGGACACTCTATGGGGGGTAATGAAAGAGGGAAGTATTGTGCGGTCTGTTGATAATGGTATGAACTGGGAAATATTTGAATTTCACCTTGATAATAATGATTTTTTAATAAATATGGTTGTATGTGACCATAGTATTTATCTTCGCACATTAAAAAAAATATACAGGCTTAACCGCTCTTTTGATGTTTTAAATTTCTATACTAACAACAGATTAGAAATTAATGAAGACATGGGTATTTACAGATACCATCCCGATTTACCCGATAATTTCTTCTATTATGATTTCATCAAATATTATAATGAAGAATTATTTGTTTCCCTTTTTGTTTCAAACACAGGTTTTCTAATACTCGATAAAGAATTGAATGAATCCAGATTCATTAGCTTAAAAGATAGGCTAATAACTAATACAATATATAAACAAGACAAAGTGATACTAGATACATCTCAATACTTAATAGATATGTTTACATATAAAGGCAAAATGATATTCAATTTCGCTAACAATCTTTATTATCCTGATGAAAGTTATGAAAAATGGACATATCTATACGGTGATACTTCATTTATGAATTGGAAAGATCAGTATTCAGTACAAAGGGCAGGCTCCTGTACTCCCTATTTTACAAAAAATGATGAACTTTTTATCGGTTACATTCATCGTAATGATGAAAATAATAGTTTTTATGATTACGGTATTAAAAAATATCAATCGACACCATCTAATACTTTCGTAAATTATCACGGAAGATATTATAACAAGTATTACACTATGTCTCTTCACAGGCTGCTTCCGAATATTATTGATAAAGACGCATTATTAGGGGTTCTTTACAATCAATATCCGGGTATATTAGAAGATTCCGTAATTGTGAAAGCTGGGTGGGGAAAATCATTAATGCAGACAACTAACGATGCAAAGTCATGGGAATTGGTTTCATTTCTTTATGGAAAACCAAAAATGATTTTAAATGATTCAACTTATATTTTTTTACGTGACGAACCCAATAAAAATGATATTTATTATACTGAAGATTACGGAGTTACTTTTAAACCGGTTAAATTAATACAAAATTATAAACATTTATGGTATCCGAGTGTTTATTACCATGTAAATTTTTTATTTCTTGATTCAAATGGGAATGGCTTTCTGGGAGGTTCTTCAAAATATGATGGTTATTCCTCCAGTATTGCTCGTACTTATGATAAATGCAAGTCTTTAAGTTTTCAATCTCTGGGCCCATATTTTTCCGGTGGTGGAATTGATCCTTATATTCCTTGGTATTATCCTAAGATATTTCAAGAGGACAGTCTGTTTTTTATTTGTAAGAGTGATTCGACGGCAACGATAAAAGGAATAGCAAGAAATACTATAAGTATATACGACACAGCGTTTTCTGATAGTAAGTCCCATATCCTTGATACGTTTAATACGGTCGATCATATACTTGCCAATGATATGGCTCATTATTACTTACTTTGCAGAGGTCAGAACAAAGAGACTTATAAATTTGACAAAGTTGAAATAAAAGAAACTCATGATTCCGGCAGAACAAGAAAAAATATTTTAACAATAGATAAACCACATTATATTACACAAACATACGAGCACAACCAAGATTCATTATTTTTTTCCTGCCAATATCCAACTCGAATATACCTTTTTGATCGAAACAGATTGAAAATTGATACTATTTTTAAAACCGATAAACATAATAAAGCTTTATTAATGGTAATCAGCGGAGAATTCTTTATCGTTGGAGACAGTCTTTTTTTGAGAAATTATGACAGATATGATTTAACCAAGTGGGAACCGGGTGTTTGGGATTGCGGGATGCCAAGCTTTAAAGAAGTAATGTTTAAAGGTAATGTAGCGCTGGCTAGGTTGGAAGATAGTTTAAGAAGCATGAATTATTATCGAATAATGCAAAAGGACAAAACACCCCTTGCCGGTGTAGAAGAAAATACAGAACACAAATATTATACTAATCATTTTTATGCTTATCAGCCATACCCTCAACCCGGAAAGGATAAAATAAATGTAAATATTTCTTGGGATCATACATTAGATATTGAAAATTCAATAATCGGCATTTTTAATTCCATTGGCGAAAGAATCGAATCAGCTGATAATATTGCTCTAATACATAAGTCTCAGTTCTCGGCTAAGCTTATATGGAACTGTCATTATAGATCTACAGGAATCTATTTTATAGGAATAAGCCATAATGGTATAATAGACTGCATTCCAGTCATAGTAGAAAGGTAATGTCATGAAATTTGATATAGGATCATTATTAAATGTAAAATTATTGGAAAGAGAAAATGTTCAGAAAATTGATATTTCTTCTTTAGCGACAGAGATGTACTTTATCAAAATCGGGAAGAAAACAATGAAATTTGTTATACATATTTACATTTATGAATATTACTTAATAGGAATATAATATATGA
>CAZOBD010000297.1:0-3086 GCA_964577665.1 uncultured Hyphomicrobiales bacterium | reverse complement strand
CCGCTTCAGGATGGAACTGCACGGGGATCATGTGGGTGCCGCCGTTCGGACCGATGACCAGATTAGTGAATTCGCCTCTGTCAAAAATAAATACGGGATCATTTATATCACCGCTTTGAACGTTGAGACCTGTTACAGTTACCTGTTCGGAGCCGTGATTTGTCAAAACGATACCCAAATCGGGATGGTCGTAAGGACCTGCCGGAAATGCAGGTCTGTCGATTCTCAGGCGCGGCCATTCAAGCGAAGTTGCTACAAGAGCCGCTCTTATGCCTCTGCCGTTCAGCAGGCAGACGCTGTCTTCACGTGTGGCATCATTCAGGAAGTAAATGGCATCGGGATATTCTCTTTCATCATCGGGAGTAAACCGTACATCGAAAACAAACGGCGGTGAGTTGGGCTTGATTACCAGAGGATTCTGCTCGGAATAAGCGTCCAGTACGGGAATGTAAACAGATTCCGTCGGTCCTGTATATCCAGTAATAGTCAGGTTAACACTGCCGGTGTTGCGTATGTTTGCCTGCTTTGTAATGGTTTCGCCGACTGTTACGTCGCCGAAGTCAATATCTGTAACGTGAATGATGGGTTCGCCGACTGCAGCTTCGACCAAAGCAGCTGCCATGTGATAGCAGGTGTCTTCCATCAAAACGGAATCTCTGAACTCGCCTTCTTCCGTTGCCGTAAAGCGGACTCGGAACTTCAAGGAGTCATTTGCCGGAATTGGGAATTCGGGTTTTAAGTCTAGCACTTCAAAACCTTCATTACCGAATTTCATCTCGAGTTTTTCTATGACAACCGCTTCTTCTTCGGTAAGATTTACAGCCCAGAAATCGGCTTCTTTCTGCTCGCCTACGCGAAGCATTCCGAAGTCATATTCTTCCGGATGTATGGCAATTTCCACGGCGTTATAGTTTATAACAATGGTTGTATCGTTGCCTCTCCTGTCCATGAAAGTTATAATAGCTCTTGCGTCCTTGCTTTTGTCGCGTACTTCGGCGCGCCAGCTTGTTGTTTCAGCCTCGCCGGGTACGAAATCGTTGTATTCAAATTCAAAATTGTAGGAACTGTCCGAGTGGAAGACTATCATGGAAAGATTAGTCCGTATTGCGTCATCCTCAGGTCTGTCGGTAACTGTAGCTCCTTCAATGTATCCCAAACAGTCAAGTTCATATATCGGCAGAGGGCATACGGTGTCAGGTTTTGAAAGGTCGGCAAGAGCGGCGCTGGTAGGGAATCCGTAAGAATCGCACCAGCCGTAGCCGAATGAATATGCTGCGAAGGGATTGTTGGCACGGATTTTATAAACGCCGTCCCCTTCCAGCGTAATAGTTTTCTTTTTATAGGGTTTGTTATCTACATCATAAGGAAATGATTCGTCAACACCGGGGAACTTTGTTCTTAGTTCTTCCCATACGAATCTGCCGTTGCGCACTTCTGCAAATTCCATATCAGTAGGCATAGTGCCGTTTTCGCCAGCTTGGTAAACCAAATTTATATAGTTTTCCGGGAAATTTTTACCGCCTCTTATACCCGGTGTCGCAAATGTGATTTCCGTTTGATACTGCTGGTAAGGGGTCATAACCATGACGAACGGGTCTGAATTGGGGAGAGGGTAACCGTCTTCCTGAACGCCGGTGTTGTAAAGTGTAACTCCAATGGGTTTATCGCCGGAGATTACAGCCGACTGTGGTTCCCATCCCATAGGCACAAGGCGCATTTCCTGCCAGCCTTTACCTTTTACGCCGCCGGATTCTTTAACGTGTCCGACATGGTTGCCGTTTCTGAAAATATCGGTGTCGCCTTCTTTTGCGAATACTCTGATAAGTGAAGGATACAATCTGCCGGGTACCTGAGGCACGTGATAATCAAGTCCCCATGTAAAAGTCGGAATGTCCATTTCAACGGTGTAATCGCACCACTGATTGCCGTCGGGAATGTTGTTGCACATATTGCCTGTAACAACGCCGACGGGTTTGGTAGCCATTACTTTACTGCCTGTAAGGTCGGAAAGAGCGCCTTCGGTAGAAAACATCCAAACGTCGCCTTCCATAAGCTGTGTGGTCATGGACTGTCCGGGAGTCAGACCGCTGGCAGTTTTTGTGAGAGTTGTGCCGCCGAGCGTGAATGTAACACGAGTCTGATCCTGAGTGGCTACTATTCCGCAGGTGTTTGGGAATGATCGTTGATTGTTAGTCCACATTGGGTCAACCGACTCGCCTGCGATTATGTATTCTTTTCCGAGCGAAGATACCGGCAGTCCCAGAAAGCCGTCGCTGGTTGCTTGATAACGGACAACGAGATAAACCACTAAAGGCTGTTCTGCAAAAATGTGTACGCCTGCGCCGGACCACACTTTAGCAGGCATTTCGGGGTCTTCCCAAGCTTTTGTGTAAGGCTGTGCCTGAGAAGGAGATATATCGAAAAGTATAACGTCATTGGGTATTGTGTACTGTGTTCTGTAGTATCCTTTACCCGGCACTTCGCATGTTACAAGTGTTTTGACGGGTGAAGTTATGTAAATTTTTACGAAATTGTCCTGACCCGCTACCTCATAGCAGGGGGGCACTGTCAGCCAAAATTCTTTACCGGCGTTGTTAGCGCCTAACATTTTGGGCAGTGTCTCGCGGATTTTTTCTATATCTACCTCATTTTTTTGGGCTTCTGCGTTGTGCGGCGCCGTAAAAAACAAGCATATAGATGCCAAGAGGGAAATAAGTAATAGTTTTTTCATTGGTCCTCCATAATATTTAACTGAATAATCATTGAATGTATTTTTGGATATTATTTTCATCATTTAATTTAAATAATTTTCAAATTCTAAATATTTTCGCAACATACTGATTATTGATTCTTTCTTTACTGATAATAACAAGTATCAAGGCAAATTGTCACAATTTTTTTCATAATATATTAAAAATTCTGCAAAAATGAAAAATTTAGAAGAATTTACTAATTTTAAAACAAATATATTATAATTGAGAAACATTTATTGATATACACTCTAATATGAAAAATGTTTGATTCGGAAAACAAAAAGCCTGCGCTGTTTTGAACGCAGGCTTATTAAGTTATATTCGGATGGATAT
>CAZOBD010000296.1:0-3108 GCA_964577665.1 uncultured Hyphomicrobiales bacterium | reverse complement strand
TAATTCAAAAGTACATCTAACGGATTCAAAAGTACATCTAACGGATTCAAAAGTATTTCTGGCGGATTCAAAAGTACTTCTGGCGGGTTCAAAAGTACTTCTAACAAATATAATAGTTATTTTAATGAGTTTATGAGATTTTCTGTTAAATATTGATGTTTATTTAAGTAATATTTTTGTATATTTAACATATTCTTACTATTTTATTATTAATATTTTTTGGGAGGAATAATAATGAAAAAAGTATCAATTAGAAATTACACAATGTCCGATGCTGAATTATGTATGTTTACCAGTAATTTAGTAGGATTGATGACACGCGACGCTACGGAATTTGCCGCTAAGGGTGTAGATGCCTGATAACTTATCAATTTTCAATGAATTTTCAACTCTTTAATTTCCCAATTTGTCTATTTAACAAAAAAATAAAACGCAAATAAATAATATAAATATTCGTTTAAAAACTATAAGCCAATGGCGTAGTATTTAATGTTAGTAATTGAGACACATATTTTTAGAAGACAGATTGATAAACTATTGAATTATGAAGAATACAGAATATTCCAGAATTATATTATGGCGAATTATAAATTCGGGGATGTTATTAAAGGATCCGGAGGAATAAGGAAAATAAGATGGGGCAAAGATAAGAAGGGAAAACGCGGCGGCATAAGAGTATTATATTACTATGTGGTAAAATCAGAAGTATTATTGCTCCTTTTAGCTTATTCTAAGAGTGAATCAGACGATTTAAGCAAAGAGCAGCTAAAAATATTAAAGAAAATTGTTAAAGAGGAATTGGAAGATGGAAGATAAACTATTCGATGAGCTTGTTGAAAGCATTCGCGAGGGAGGCTCTATTCTAAGTGGTAGGATAGAACCTGCCAGGAAGTATATCGTACCTGCCGAAGACATTAAAGAAGTACGAAAGAAAATCGGACTTTCACAGCAGAAGTTCGCTGAACTTTTTGGCATAAGCGTTGCAACATTGCGCAATTGGGAGCAGGGACGCAGAAAACCGAGCGGCTCGGCAAATGTTTTGATGCGGGTTCTTCAGCATAATCCCAAAGCAGTTTTTGACAGTATCAGATAATTCTGCATATTATAAAACTGAGTCAGTTTGTTTTATTGACTGGATTTACCGCGTAAGGGGCATAAACGAAAACGGTTCGGGAGAGTTCTCGGATGAATTAAACGTAACGGTGGGGGGATCGTAGGGATATTTTGATGCAATGAAGAGTATCGAAGGAACAACGCAGCAGTAAATATCAATCTTTTACGCAGCGGAAGGCGAATTTGGGGCGTTCGTTAATAGAAAAAACTATTTTCTGCTGAAACCGCTGCTGTTTTGAAGCCGGATGGGATCAATCCATACTTTTGCAGTCATATTATCTATATCAACATTAATATGAAGAGGTTCATCTCTATCGCTTGAGTAAAAGAAAAATCTGAATCCTGCTATTTTTAAAACATTTGGCATTTCAAAAGTTTATTATTTATTTTAATCATAAGAGAAATTTTTCAAATAAATATATCTTTATTTCTTTATTAGGATTAATATAAAAAAATTCTATTACAAATTAAATAACTACAGGTAAATGAAAACAGCAGCTTTAATACCCGCACGGATGGATTCCAGGCGGTTTCCGGGAAAAATGCTTGCGGAGATTGCGGGAGAGACGGTTATTGCCAGGACTTACAGGTCGGCGCATACGTCAGGGTTATTTGACGCTGTATATGTGGTAACGTACAGCGAAGAGATAAAGAACGAGATAGAATCTGCCGGCGGAAAAGTATTCATGAGCAGAAAGCGGCATGAAACGGGAAGCGACAGAATAGCAGAAGCCGCCGAAGCGCTCGATTTTGATGTAATTGTAAATGTGCAGGGCGACGAGCCTTTTATAAAGGCAGAGCCGTTGAGGAAATTAGTAAAGTTATTTGATGATCCGAAGACGGAGTGCGCCTCGCTGATGCAGGAGATAACATCAGGGGAAGAGATTGAAAATCCTAACAACGTAAAAGTAGTAACGGACAATGAAAACAGAGCGTTATATTTTTCCCGCGCACCTGTGCCGCATGACCGGGACGGCACGGGCAAGGCAAAATATTTCAAGCACATAGGAGTATATGCCTTCCGAAAAGACATCCTTCTGCGATTTACATCTCTTCGGCAGACACCTGTTGAGCAGTCGGAAAAATTAGAGCAGCTCCGTATGCTGCAAAACGGCATATCAATAAAAATGCTGGTAACGGACAGCATCGGCGTAGAAATAGACATGCCTGAAGATATAAATAAAGCCGAAGAGTATCTTTCCCGCATCGAAAAGAAATAAATAAAAGAACTATCCGCCAATAAAATAATATAAAAAGTATTATTTAAAACAATTTCAAAGAAATATTTAATTCGTATATTATCTTAGAGATTTATTATGAATAAAGGAGCATTATGGCGGCAGTATTCATAACGGGCAGCGGAAGACGCATGGGCAGGGTCTTTGCTCTCGAATTTGCCGATAGAGGCTGGGACGTAGCTGTCCATTACAACAGCTCGCCGGAAAGAGCCGATGAGACGTTCAGGCAGGTAAAAGAAAAAGGCGTAAAAGCCGTGAAAGTACAGGCAGACGTACGCAGTGAAGATGAACTGGAACTTGCCTTTACTCAAGCTTTCAATGAGCTCGGAGATATAAAAGTTCTTGTAAACAATGCAGGCATATTTCCACCTCAGAAAGCCCCTGCCGAAATCGATGAAGAACTTTGGAACAATGTTTTAAATATCAACCTCCGCGGAGAGTTTTTCGCGGCAAAGATCTTTTCCAAAAAGGCAGAACCCGGAGCTAGAATCGTAAACATTGCTTCATTGGGAGCTTATGAAATATGGAAGGGCAGAGCTCCCTACCATGTTTCAAAAGCGGGAGTTCTTCAGCTTACACGCGTGCTTGCCCGCGAGCTCGCCCCCGATATTTCCGTTAATGCCGTCTGCCCGGGCGCTATTTACATGCCCGAAGACCCTTCTGAAGTGGATACTACCCTTATTTCCGAGGAGAGGATACCCATGAAACGCCTCGGCAGCCCAAAGGACGTATTCGATGCTGTTTACTTTTTCTCGAC
>CAZOBD010000295.1:0-3108 GCA_964577665.1 uncultured Hyphomicrobiales bacterium | reverse complement strand
AATTTTAGAAGTAAGATATAATAAATAGATGGACTCCACCTTCGAGGTGGAGTCCATCTGTAACCGAAGTAAGATATAAAGTTATTTCTGTATAAGCATCAAAAAATATTTGAATAATCCCCAATTTTTGGAACAGAGCCAAACTATCAATTACGAATTACGGAAGGCAGGTCATTTAAATAGATGGACTCCACCTTCGAGGTGGAGTCCATCTGTAACCGAAAATCATCCGATGACTCGAAGTCATCGGATGTTGAAGTCAAACTTCATTCGGAAGGCAGAGAGTAACTTTTGTTCCTCTGCCCTTTTCACTTTCCACTTCAACTCTGCCTTTATGCACTTCCATGAATTCCTTGCAAAGCAAAAGCCCCAGCCCGGTTCCTTTTTCTCCTGATGTGCCGTTCTTGCTTACCTTTACCCCCGCCTTAAAAATATTTTGCAGGGTTTCTTCGGACATGCCGGTGCCTTTGTCTTCAATATAAATCATAGTCTTATCTTTCCGATTCTCTGCCGAAACAGTTACAGCCGAACCTCTGCCGGAAAATTTGACCGCATTTGAAAGAATATTTCTTATCGTACTTTTCATCATGTTCGCATCGGCAAAAATATAAATATCTTCGCCGCAGACAATTTTTATTTCTACTTCTTTTTCCTCTGCATGATTTTTTATCAGCGAGATACATTCTTTTACTATGTCGCACAAGCGGCAAACCCTCGGTTTGAATTCGATAGAATTGCGGCTGAGACGCGACCAGTCGAGAAGGTTTTCCAGAAGTTTACTTACTGTATTAGTTGAACTGTAAAAACTTCCGGCAATGCTTCTTAATTCTCCAATTGAAATACTTTGAAAATCTTCTGACAGCAT
The DNA here is from genome assembly GCA_964577665.1 of uncultured Hyphomicrobiales bacterium. Lineage (GTDB taxonomy): Bacteria > Bacteroidota > Ignavibacteria > Kapaibacteriales > UBA2268 > CAYVTD01. Next base: position 2,243 of record CAZOBD010000295.1, on the reverse strand, counting down.
TTTTGAAAGGCTCAGCAGTCCCGAAATAGGTGAACGCAGATCATGAGCTATTATCGAGAAAAATTTATCTTTTGTTTCAACAGCCTCCTGCAGTCTTCTTTTTGATTCGATAAGTTCTCTTTCCCCTTTTTTTCTGTCTGTTATGTCTTCTACGATACCTTCAAAAAAAACTTTGCCGTCCTGATCGGTGATTAAATGAGCATGCTCGTTTACGAAGATGACATCTCCGTTTCTTTTTCGCCATTTCAGTTCATAAGCGTGCACTTTCTTTTTTTCAAATATTTCTTCAATAAACTTTTTCCTGTCCCCGTTGTTAATGTATCCTTTGTTTTCAACATTCATATTTTTTATATCTTCCACGGATTCGTACCCGAGCATTTTCGCAAGAGCTGTGTTTGCAAATACAATTTCTCCTTCTTGAGTAGTGCGAAAAACTCCGACGGGTGCATCTTCAAACATTTTTCTGAATCGCAGCTCGCTTTCTTCAAGAATCTTTTCTGCATTTCTATGGTCTGTTATATCGCGTACAATTGCGGTAACACCCCAAGGTCCCGTTATTTTCGTTTTAATATCAAGACTTTTCCCCTCAAAATCGAGATTGAAACTGACAACTTCCTTTCCTGCATAGGTTTGCTTTAGCAAATCTGTAACAGCGGGTATATCTTTTAATTTTACGAATTTTTGCACGAGACTGAAAGCATTTTTCCCGACAACTTCATCCCTGCCTTTACCGGTTATTTCGCAAAAAGCAGAGTTGACATCAATAATGTTTCCCATTTTATCTGAAAAAACGATACCGTCTGCCACTCCTTCAAAGATTTGATAATATCTTTGTTCGGTCTCTTCCCTGTTTTGTGTTACCTTTTTCAAAGCATTCATCTTCTCTAAACTTCCTTTAACTCATAATGTTTATAAGAAATAAACACCATTTTTATCAAGCGGTATAGGAAAACACCCCCTTAATCCAATCTCAAAAATGGATGTTATCGATAAGTATTCTTATTACAATTCAGCATATCCTGACGATTAGTCTTAGTTTTACAATTTCACGATACAACTTAACAAACAATTGTTATCAAAATGGACAGCAATATAATGAATATATTTTAATGAAATAATATTAATATAGAAATTTTAGTAATTCTATATTCAGGATGTTTTTATTCTTGGGAATGAAGAAATTTATTACTTCTTTATATCGCGGCTGTGGTCTATGGCATTTGCCGCCCAGAGAAGTTTTCTCCTGAGGAGGTCATAGTATGTAGTGTCTAAAGGCTTTATGAGCTTAGCTTTAGCTTCCGATTTCGTAAAAATTACTTTTTCATTGTTTTGGAGTACACGTTTTATCTGCCCGTCGGCAACAAGATTTGCCTCGCCTGAGTGAGCGTATATCTTCATGGCTATTTCATTTGAATCTGCTATTATCAATGGTCTGACGGTCAGTGAATGAGGAGAGATAGGCGTCATGCACAAAACAGAAGTCGAGGGAGCTATTATAGGTCCGCCGCAAGAAAGCGAATATGCGGTGGAGCCGGTCGGGGTTGAAAGGATAACACCGTCGGCACGGTAATCGCCTATGTAATGGTCATTTGCATAAGCCTGGACGACAATCATGTGTGAAGAATCTTTCTTTTCAATAACGAAGTCGTTCAGAGCAAAGATTTTTTCATTGTTAATGACTGTTTCAAGGACGGAGCGGTCAACAACCCGGTATTCGCCTTTCATTAACCCGATAAGGGTTTGGTCGAGATTTTCCGTTGAAAATTCGGCGAGAAAGCCCAGCTTTCCGACGTTTACTCCCATAAGAGGAAGATCAGTGTTTATAAGCTGACGCACGGCGGAAAGCATGGTGCCGTCCCCTCCGAAAGAAATGGCAAGGTCGGCATATTTCTCGAATTCCTTTACGGTTTTAGCCTGTACGATGTCATCTGTTTCAATGGAAAAAGAAGAAATAAGCTCCGGAGTGGCAAAGCACTCGGCGCCGAGTTCCTTCAGCTTTACGGCAGTGTATTCCGCCCATGAGATTGCCTCAGTTTTTCCCGAAGATTCAAACAAGGCGATGCGTTTCATATCTGCTCCGTTATTTTTTCATCTGTTTATTTTAAGCCCCACCCTAACCCTCCCCAAAGGGAGAGAATTAAATGATCTTGCTCCCTCCCCTTGGGGAGGGTTGGGGTTGGGTCTCTTCCGGTTTTTCATTTACATTACGTTTTTTTACATCTCATTCCCAAACTCCGATTTGG
>CAZOBD010000294.1:0-3109 GCA_964577665.1 uncultured Hyphomicrobiales bacterium | reverse complement strand
GGCTTTTATTATACATATTTACATTTATTAATATTACTTAATAGGAATATAATATATGATTAATATAAATTAATTTGAATTTCTGATTTTTTTTTTTATTTTAAAAATTATTGAACTTGGGAAAAAATATGGTATAAAGTACCATACAGGCAGAGAATATGACAATTTAAGCTCGAATTTTACAGGTTAGCCTTGGTGAATGGATTAGACGGCGAAGAAATTTTGAAATAAAAAAACAAAGAAATTCCCTGCCGCAGGGTGGGGAATAAGCATATTATTATATTTTGTAAAACTATTGAAAGAGGAGGAAAATGAACAAGTTCATTAAAAATAAGGGCTGATGAAAGCTTTGAAGAGATCATCAGCCCGCAGAAAAGAGCAGTGTAGAATCGCTAATTTCCAAAATAAATAGACGAAATTAGCAGGTATTATTGCATTCATTCCTGCCGCCGGAATATCAAATAAAAAGCAGGCGGCAAAATAGTATTTGTTTAATTTTTTTGAAAGATAAGAAAATGAAAAAGATATTAGTATTGTTAATAAGCATTATGTTCTTTCACATGACGTTTAATCTTTATTCAAGAACTATTGATGTTGATAGAGTAAATGGTGGAGAAAACGGTTATCAATATGTATCTGAACATCATGAAGAAGGTGGATGGTTTTCAAGTTCAAAAAGCAAACTCTCATGCACTGATCCTGGACAAAGCGATTGTAGCTGGAATATTCACCCATCTACATTACCAGACATGATTTCATGTGGAGATGCTGAACCAATCGATGACGCAGTAACCTATGCAGAAGCCCAAATATTAAGCGGCAACTTATCAGGTTCAAAAACTGATTATTTGAATTTTGGGTGTGGACAAACAGAACGAATAATATCATGGACATCTACATCTAACGATTTGACTAACTCTCATATTTCCGTTCAATTTAATTCTGCATCTCAGTAATATGTTTTGTGGCATTCAACCAATCAAAAATATAGATTGGTTGAATGCCTTAAATTTAAGGGTTAATATGAAAACTATAATTATTAAATCAATATTTGTTTTATATCTAATATGTTTATTTTATTTACAAGTAAACGCAGAATACATTCAAGATCATCTGGAAATAAAACAGATTTTATTACCAAAATTATTTAAAAATAAAGAACATATTCTGTTTAAATCATATAACAATAAAGTTTTTTGCTTGTATCAAAATCGATATAAAAAAAATATTGTTAAAGTACATTTTTTTAATTCATCCAATAAGGATTTAATTGAACTACCAGTAAAACAAGATTTATCCAAGATATTAAATACTTGGAAAATCAAAGATTTTGCTATAAGCAAGAATTATCTCTGTATTATTTATGGAAAATTTGTTGCAATTTTTAAGCATAATGATTATAAAGGTTTCATAATAGATTCAATTATCGAATTTGATAAAACGTATGAAAAAATTTATATTCAAGAAGAAACTCTTATTCTAGCAAGTTGCTTTTTTTTTAATTCAAAAAAGAAAATGCCACCTTCTTTGTTAAACTATGATTTAATTCAAAAGAAAATAAATTACTCTGATACATTAAATATACCTTTGGGTTTTGAGTTAACGCTTTATCAACCAAAAAATCTTGTTGCTATTTCAGAAAATTATATTGCTATTGCCGATGTACTCGATTATCAAATTACATTTTATAAAGTTTTAAATTTAGAAAAAATTGCAGAAATCAGATTAAATAAGTTAAATAATAATCTCATTGATTACTTTCATTTTAAAGAGAAATCAAATGAAATCATGAATTTAAGATCTTATATTCAATTATTAAAACCTTTTAACATTAAGTATGCTCAAATTCATAAAATATTTTTTTTTAATGATTCCACTCTTCTTGTTTACCATACAAAAAAAGATGGCAAACATTTAAAGAATGATTACTATTTTGATTATTGGAAATGTAAAAATAATATTTGGCAGTTAGTATTTGAAGACCTCGAAAATAAGACATTTGAAAAGGATAAATCATTTGATAAAATTCATTCAATGTATATAAGAAATAATTTCGAATGCAGTGATAATTTAATTTTACATATTGAACCGGTTCCTTTTATGTTAATAGATAGTAAATACAGCTGTTTAACATTATTAAAGATTAAAAGTGAAATTGAGAACTATTTGCTTGAAAATGGCCCCCGTTATTCAATTTTTGTGGAGAGATTCTTGTATGAAGATTAGATGCTTATTCTTAATATCTTTAATATATATTATGTGCTGTAGTCAATTAACAACATCTTTAATTGTTTCAGATATTAGATGTAATGTAGTTAGATTAATACCTGATGAATATCCAATTGTTTATATTCTAGATGATGGTCTTTCTTGTTCTTTATGCTTGTCTGCCATAGAAAAAGCTCTTAATAAAAGTAAAATAAAACACAAAGTATATTTGCTTATTTCGTGCGACGAAAGTATAATAACAAGGGTAGAGTATATCAATAGTATGAAAAACAAATATCATTTTGATGGTTTCTATTTTGATGTAATATTATCTGAAAATGAGAGTAAATTTACAACAAAATATTTCGAGTATTTTCATGTTACTAAAACTCCTTCATTAATAATTTCAAATAAAACAGATATTAAATTTATTAGCTATGACTCATTATTTAAAAACAACTTGAATAGTTTAAATATAGATCAATATATAGAATAATTTGAAATTGAATGCAATTTTTAATATATTCTTATCAGTTTTATTCCTTCAGCCCATATCCCTACTATCCCAAACTAACCTCACGCTGTCGTTTTCGCAGACGATGGCGGATGACTGGAAGCAGGGCAAGAGGCAGGCTTTCGAGGCGGGACATTCCCTGAAAACGAAGCGGCTTTTATTATACATATTTACATTTATTAATATTACTTAATAGGAATATAATATATGATTAATATAAATTAATTTGAATTTCTGATTTTTTTTTTTATTTTAAAAATTATTGAACTTGGGAAAAAATATGGTATAAAGTACCATACAGGCAGAGAATATGACAATTTAAGCTCGAATTTTACAGGTTAGCCTTGGTGAATGGATTAGACGGCGAAGAAATTTTGAAATAAAAAA
>CAZOBD010000293.1:0-3120 GCA_964577665.1 uncultured Hyphomicrobiales bacterium | reverse complement strand
TCCGGTGGTGTGAGAGGTCGGTGTGGGAATTTATCCCACACCTCCTACTCGATTGCTGTTCGCAGAGTAATTTATCTCATACCGAGATAAGCTGAAGAAAATATTACTTATCGGCGGCTGCTTTCATTTTTTCCGGCAGAAGAACAAATCTGGCGTAATTGTCAAGTCTCAGATATTTGCGGGCGGTATTCCGTATATCTTCCGCGCTGATGTTTTCTATCATTTCGGGGATTCTTTTTATAGTAACGGGATGCATATCTCTTTTGTAAAGAAATTCCAGCCAGTTAATCCACCGGCGGTTTTCCTTGTAATCCGTTTCAAACTTACGTTTCTGTATTTCTTTTACTTTTGTAATGTATTTTTCATCGACGGTGTCTTGTTTCAATTCGGAAATTATTTTCAATACTTCGTCGGTAAGCTCATCGACCCTTTCGGGATTGCATCCCCATGATAGACCGTAACGGCATTTTTTTTCAGGAAAGAAATCCGTGCTGAAAAAAGAATATATACCGTAAGTGCCGCCCTTTTCTTCCCGTATTCTTTCTCTGAGTATTATGTTTAAAATGTCTTTCATGGCATTGATATTGAATCTTTCCCGGTATGAAAGGTCATAATCCGTTTCCATCAGCATATATACCCGACTTTTGTCTTCCATGCCCTTGAAAACGAACTTTTCCGTTATACCCTGCGGAAAACGGACACCTGTATCCCGCGGCTTTTCTTTTCCGTCTTTAACAGGCAGGGACCCAAGATAATCCACAAGCATCTGCTTATGTTTCTGCTGATCGAAATTGCCTGCAATAATGAAAATGAAATCATTAGCATCAGCAAAGCGTTCTTTATAAAAACGAACGGCTTCATCCAAATCAATTTTATTGTAATCTTCTATTTCCCATGGTGTTGCACGAAGATGCCTGCTGCCTGTTACTGCTTTTATGGTATCGTTAAAAGCCTGAAAGGGACTTTCCATGCTGGTTTTTCTGTCAGCAATTCTTTTCTCGATGTAAGCTCTGAAAGCTGCCGAATCCTTCCCCGGCGAAGTAAAATAAAGATAAACAAGCTGAAGCATTGTTTCAAAATCTTCAACTGAGCAGGATGCCCTTATGCCTTCGTATTCCTTGTTAATATATGGATAAACACTTACGTATTTACCGGCAAGTTTTTTCTCGAGTTGCGATTCGGTAAAATGCGAAATACCTGATACGGAGACTATATTATCTGCGGCAGCGGCGGAATGGTATATGGAATCCGGAGCCAAGGATGTGCCTCCCGGACTGAAAGCATAAAGTAAAATTTCGTCATTTTTATTATCAGTGGGATAAACAATAACTCTCGTAAGATTGTCAAGCAAATATTCATATATCCCGACTTCATATTCGTAAGTCTCACCGTTTATTTTGTGATTGCCGAGCTTTTTATCGAAAAGAGGTTTGTCTGATACGTCATCTTCCCATGCGGTTAAATCTTCCTCGGCAGCATCTTCGAAAATATCGAGCAGATCATCTTCATCGGGAACATCTACATCCTCAATTTCCGGGGCGCTTAAGGCTATTACGGCGTTTTTGCTTCTTATCATTTCGTCTGCCATAGCATTAACTTCATCTAAAGAGATTTCAGGCAGAAATTTTTCGTATATCTTAAGCTCCATGGGTATGCCGGGAACAGCCTCGCCGTCAGTTATGTGCCTCATATATTCAAAAGCAAAGTTTTTAGATTCAAATTTGTCTCTTTCATCAAAATTATTTTTCATCATCCTTATCATATCGTCTTTAGCTCTCTGGATCTCGGTTTCCGTAAAACCGTGCTTTTTTGCTCTGAAAGCTTCCTGCAGAAGAGTTTTTGCAGCCTGTTCTATTTTATCAGCTTTTATTCCGGCATACATGCTGAAAGAGAAACTTCTGCCGGGAAACCTGCCTGTATAGGCAGAGACAAAATAATTAAAAGGAGCATCCGGCTTTTGATTGATTTCATTGAGCCTGCCGGAAAGCATAGAGCTTACCATATCGCCGATAAGAATATTTCGAAATCCCTGCCATGTATTTTGCTTAAATCCATCAGCTTTAAAGTAAATTCGAATATTGGGAAAATCAAGTTCTTTATCTTTAGCAACAGAAGTTAATACATCTTCATGGGGCGGCATATCATACCATTTTCTTTCTTTAGCATTCACGGGGTTTTTCAGTTTGCCGAAATGCTCTCTTATTTTTGATTCAATTTCTTTTTTATCAATATCCCCCACGGCTATAACTGCCATCAAATCGGGGCGGTACCAGTCATTGTAAAATGCCGTGAACCGCTCCCTCGGAGCATTTTTTATTACGTTAGTATCTCCGATAATATCCCGCTCGGCATATCTTGAATTATAGTAAATGACGGGACGGTGTTTTTTCTCGCATCTGTCCATAGCTCCTTTGCCGAGACGCCATTCTTCCATTATCACTCCCCGCTCTTTTTCTATTTCTTCAGGATCGAAGGAAATATTAGAAGCCCAGTCCTCAAGCACCTGAAAACCGTTGTCAACAAGTTTTTGAGTATCAGTAGGTATGGTGAGCATATATACGGTTCTGTCCCAGCTTGTAAAAGCATTCAAATCCGGTCCGAAGCGCACACCTGTGCTTTCCAGATAATCAATAAGTTTCTGTTTAGGAAAATTCTTTGTTCCGTTAAATGCCATGTGCTCACAAAAGTGGGCTAATCCGTCCTGATCGTCTTCTTCAAGAACGGCGCCTGCCTTTACGACAAGCATCAGCTCGAGGCGGTTTTCAGGTTTTGTGTTTTTCTTGATGAAAAATTGAAGTCCGTTATCAAGGGTTCCTCTTGTAACTTCCGGGTCGAAGGGAATTTCGGAATTCATGTTGTCAATATTCAAATCGCGGGCGTTGAGAGTACCGATAAGATACATCATTACTATTACCGGCAGCCACATTTTTGAAAAATACGACATAATTTTCTCCTGATAAATTAGACACTTATACCATTAGGTCTTTTAATTTAAAAAAAAGTTTCTAATTTTGAAAATAAAATTTTCTAATACTTAAGCTGCATTCAAAAAAAATTTCATCTGATTATTTTATGCCCCGCCCTAACCCTCCCCAAAGGGAGGGAATTCAATGATCTTGC
>CAZOBD010000292.1:0-3127 GCA_964577665.1 uncultured Hyphomicrobiales bacterium | reverse complement strand
GTGAGTCGGACGCCCTGCCGCCCACATCCATGGCCGCGGCCACCCGAACCAGCGAGGCCGACACCCCTGACGTCCGTAGCCAAGTTACCCCTCCGTAGTAGCGTTCGATTCGACTGACCCTCTGCTCTGCGTCCACCTGGACACGCTCCCGCGTCCGCGCCTCTTCCGAGCCGAGGGCGACGAGATGAATCGCCCCCCATCGGTCATCCACATCGCTGATGAGACCCGAGAGCTCCAGCTCGCTCGACGGCAGGTCATGCAGGTCCAGGATCAAGAGCCAATCGGCGGGCTCCAGGGTCGCCACGAGGTGCGCGAAGCCATCGACCTCGATCACGCAGCCGATCGTCCCGCGTGCGGAACGGACGCCCCTCTCGTAGTCCGTATCCGCGACGAAGGTCGTCAGCACGTTCATCGGGAGAGACGTGATCTCGGAGACCATGTCTTGGACGAACTCGATGAGCTTCATCTCTCCCGCGGGCAGCAACAGTAGGGACGAAGGGTTCGTGCTCCCCTCCAGGTAGGACGGGCGAGCGTCGATTACGGCAGGAACCAGCGCCATTCTATACCCCTATCTCCACGTCGCGATGTCTCGGGGCGTGCCCTCGCAGCGCCTCAGCCCCCCAGGAGGTCGACGCCTCACCGCTAGTGTTGCGTCGCAACGCATTCGATCGGCCACCCACCCATCAGCTGACCAGCGACAGAGCACTGGACTGCGCCCCCAGGGCGTAGACACCGGAGCCACGCTAAGCGTTACAGACTATGTCGGCTCGTCGCGGAAAGCGGTTTGATCCCGACCGCGACAACCGTCCCCCGCGCCTCCGTGAGGCGTGGCGACCACCGGCCCACTGCTGACGCTGGAGGAACCGGTTTGCCTCCGTCGCCTGAGGACCGATAACCAGCCCCTGGCCGAGTACGCAACGATCCACGAGCGAGCCGGCGCCGATCACACAATCGTCCCATAGTATCGAGCGGCAGATCGTCGCATCGCGGTCGATCCGACATCCCTTTCCAATACTGACCGGTCCCACGAGCATCGTTTCGGCGGAGACGCAAGCCTCCGGGCCAACCATTACCGGCCCGAGCATGGTCGACCTGGGATCCATCCTGGCGCTCTCGTGGATCAGGCTTCCATGGACAACCCGATAACCCCTCGGCGGCTGGTCGCCACCGCACATCCGCGAGAGCATCCATGCGGTCACCGACAGGTAGCTGGGAATGTCCGTGACGCGCGGGCTCACCTCGCGGCTGACAAGGGTGGACACCTTCGCACCGGCCTCATACATCCGCGGGACCACGGACTCCTTGATGTCCTCGTAGCCGCTCTCCCGGATGAACCGCGTCGCCGAGCGATCGAAGATGTAGATCCCGCAGGGTTCGGTCGAGATACACCGTCCGTTCTCGCCCCCTCGTCTCGCGACGACCACCGTGATCATCGCCTTGGTCGCATGATGCTGCGCAAGCACCTCGTCCAGTCGTGCGCCGGGAACAATCGTCCCGTCGACGACGACACACGTTTTCGCTCCTGTCCCGTGGACGGCATCCAGGACGCAACCGGCGGTGCCCCGTGGCATGTCGTCGTCCAGATACTCCAAAGACATGGCAAGTGGAGACCCGTCGCCAAGTCGTCGACGGATCAGCATCGACGAGCCGTTTCCGCAAATGGTCGATGCGCAGATTCCCCCCTCCCGCAGCCAACGCAATGGATAGCACACCAGGGGTGTCTGTGCGACCGGCAGCAGTGGACGAACCACGAATCCTTCCTGCCCTGCAGCGTCCCATGTATGGGCCCCCGCCAGCACGATGCCCACGGCCCGCTCTCTTCCCCCGACCGACTTCATCATCCGACCTCGCTTTCCGACGATCACCGCAACCGCCCCCCCCGCGGCTGTCCTGCAAACCCTCGCCATCGGTAGGTGCCGATTGTCCTAAACCGCTAGGAAGCCTTTGGGCTTCCTCCATTGTTAGTAGATGATTAAGCGCGCTTGAATTGTGCCTCGACTGGAATTTCTCGCTCAGGACTTTAGCAATCCGTTGCGGATCTTTCCGAACTCGCGGAAGAGATCCTCCGTAGGGGCGAGGACGGAGCGGAGCTGGTCACCGGTGATCCCTCTGCTACGGCCGTTCGAGGCGTATCGTGGTGGCCAGCGTGAGACGTCCCCTTGTCTGGCAGCTCGCGACGACCGTCGTTGTCGGCGCCTTCTGGTGATACGCTCGGCTTACCCACCCGCCGATGGGCGCATCATGGCCGCGAAGAAGCTCCACCGAAAGCCGTTCGTCCAGCATGAGGATCGCCCGACCGGTGTCCCATTCGATGGTCAGTAACGTGCCCTGCCGGCTCACGAGACGGCACGATTCCCCGAGGTGCCAGTATTGGGCGTACCGGTGGCGTTTCTCGGCTCGCAACTCGTCCCGGACTGCAACGGTCCCCGACGGCCCGTCCAGCGTCACGCTCCTGACGTGTCGTACCGCATCCTGAAAGCGGCAATAGCCATCATGCTGTCCGCTCACCTCGCCTCCTGTCGGGTCGGGTGCCCAGCGAAGGCATTCGGCATGAGCACGTTCGCCCCAGAGGAACGGCCCCAGCATCACCGACTGATCCTCTCCGTCGACCACGACGGTGTTGTGCGCGCGGGTGCTTCGGAAGTACGCGCGCCATTCGGGAAACGTGAAGTAGTCGTACGTGCCGGGGTCGACAAGGATCTCCGTCGGGCCGACAGCAAGGGTCAGGCTCAGGGCATCCGCGTGGCCGTGGGCGGCGATCGATCCGTATCCAAGCGGACCACAATCAAAAAGGACACGAATGCCACGCCCGGAATCTCGCTCGCCATGCTGAAGCAGGTAGTAGCCCGTCTCCGCGAACGCCCTCGACGTCAGCGACCTCTTCTTGACGGGCTGGGGAATCTCGGGCTCTCCCTCGGCCGGGAGATCACCGGTCAACCACCAGGCCGGTTCGCTGGGCTCGCGGGCGATCTCCGCCCAGCCTCCTCCTGGTAAGAGTGCCGCGCCGACCCTCACCCAAGGACGAATGTCTCGCGGTCCGGCGCCGAGGTCCAGGACGATGCCGTCGTCGCAATCCCCGTACATCGACGGTTTCGGCTCGGCCTCCACCATGGCCGCTGCAAACTCG